>NZ_JADMJX010000330.1 GCF_018780185.1 Rhizobacter sp. | reverse complement strand
GGCACCACGGCGGCGAGCATGTTGCCGCAATTGGGGGTGGTGTCGACCGTGTCCTTGTCGGGCTGCAGTTGGGCGAAGAGAAAGTCGAGGTCGACCCCCGGTGTCTTGCTCAGCCGCACGATGCCGACCTTGCTGGTGAGCGGGTGCGCGCCGCCCAGCCCGTCGATCTGGCGCCGGTCGGGCGAGCCCATCACGGCCAGCAGCACGCGGTCGCGCGTGGGCGTGTCGGCGGGCAGGTCGGCTTCGTTGAAGAAGGGGCCGCGTGAGGAGCCGCCGCGCATGAACAGGCAGGGAATGGGGTGCTGCATGGCAGGGTGCGGAAGCGAGTTTGTGGACGATTCTTGCGCACCCATGCCCATGCAGCAACGAGATAGCCCACATAGCAGCTATGCCTACATGGCATAGTGCGTTTTATGGATCTGAAGCAGCTGGAGTACTTCGTTCACGTGGCCGAACTGGGCAGCTTCACGCGCGCGGCCAGCTTCCTGTCGATCGCCCAACCGGCGCTCAGCCGCCAGGTGCGCTCGCTCGAAGTGGAGCTGCGCCAATCGCTCTTCGAGCGCAACGGTCGCGGCGTGACGCTCACCGAAGCCGGCACGCGCTTGCTGGCGCATGGCCGCGGCATCTTGCAGCAGGTCGAGCGCGCCCGGCTCGACCTCGAAGACCACCGCGGCGCCGCCACCGGCCGCCTGGTGATCGCGCTGCCACCGAGCGTGAGCCGCACCCTCACGAGCCCGCTGGTGCGCGCCTTCCGGCAGCGCTTTCCCAAGGCCACGCTGAGCGTGGTCGAGGGGCTGTCGACCTATGTGCTGGAGTGGTTGGCGATCGGGCGTGTCGACTGCGCGGTGGTCTACAACGTGGCACCCTCGGCCGCCATTGACCTGGTGCCGGTGCTCGACGAGCAGCTCTACCTGGTGTCGGCGCGCGGCCATGGCAACAAGCTCATCGGCCCGGCCGTCACTCTGGCCGAGGTGGCCGAGCACGAGCTGGTGATCCCGAGCCTGCCGCACTCCATCCGCATGCTGCTGGAGACGGCGCTCGCCAACGAAGGCCGCAAGGCCCGTGTGGCGATGGAGGTGGAAAGCGTGCCCGCCATCCTCGACCTGGTGCAGCAGGGCGAAGCCCACGCGGTGCTCGCGCTCAACGCCATCCAGGCCAGCGGCAATGCCGATGCCTTCTTCGTGCGCCCGATCCGCAAGCCCAAGATGACCACCACGCTGTGGATCGCCACCTCGTCGCAGCGCCACCGCGGGCCGCTGATCGACCAATCGACCGAGCTGGTGAAGGAGCTGCTGCTCAAGCTGTGGGCCTGAGCAGGCCTGGTATCCCTCACTCGCGAAAGGGTGGCCGCTTCGGGTACACCTCCGGGTAAACGGCCTGTAAGGCCTGACAGTGTTGACGAAGCACCGGCGCTGCTCGAATCGGTCGATGCCAAATGCGACACATGGGTCGACCCGGAGACACGCCAGGGTGAATCAAATCCGATGGACGCACGCAGTTCTGCTCAGCCTCACGCTGCCCCTGGCGCAGGCGGCGTTGGCCTCGCATGACATTGCCGACCTGTCCCTGGAAGATCTGGCCGGCATCCAGGTCACCTCGGCCTCGCGCCGCGCCGAGCCCCTGAGCGCGGCGCCAGCGTCCATCTACGTGATTTCGGCGGATGCGATCCGCCGCTCCGGCGCCAGCTCGCTGCCCGAGGTGCTGCGCCTGGCGCCCAATCTGCAGGTGGCACGCATCGACGCCACGCAATACGCCATCAGCGCGCGTGGCTTCAACAATGCCATCGGCAACAAGCTGCTGGTGCTGATCGACGGGCGCACGGTGTACGCGCCATTTTTCTCGGGCGTGCTGTGGGACCAGCAAGACGTGATGCTGGCCGACGTGGCGCGCATCGAGGTCATCAGCGGCCCCGGCGCCACGCTGTGGGGCGCCAACGCGGTGAACGGCATCATCAACATCATCACCCGCAGCAGCGCCGACACCCAGGGCCTGCTCGCCGTGGTGCGCGCGGGCAACCAGGAGCGCGGTGCCGCCGTGCGCTACGGCGCGGCCTGGGGCGAGGCAGGGCATGTGCGCCTGTACGCACGGACCAACCGGCCCGACAACACCGAAACCGCCGTCGGCAACGACGTGCCCGACGCCAACGAGCGCCACCAACTCGGCTTTCGGGCCGACTGGGCCGGCAGTGCCGACACCTTCACCCTGCAAGGCGACACCTACCGCACGCGGGCCGAACACCGCGGCTTCGTGGGCGGCAGCTTCGAGCTCACGCCCATCGAGACCTCGGGCGCCAACCTGCTGGGCCGCTGGACGCGGCGGCTGGACGGCGGCAGCGACCTGCGCGTGCAGGCCTACCTCGACCGCACCGAGCGCGATGACGCGCTGCTCTACAAACCGCGCATCACCCTGGCGGACCTGGAGATGCAGCACAGCCTGAACATCGGCGAGCACAAGATCGTCTGGGGTGGCGGCTACCGGCGCTCCAAGGACACCATCGATCCGGGCTTGTTCTTCGCCTTCGTGCCCGCCAGCCGCACGCTGCGCTGGACCAACCTGTTCGTGCAGGACGCGCTGGCACTCAGCTCCACGCTCGAACTCACGCTCGGGCTCAAGTTCGAGCACAACAGCTACACCGGCACCGAAACCCTGCCCAACCTGCGCCTGGCCTGGCAGCCGGCGGCGAACCAGCTGGTGTGGGGCGCCTTGTCGCGGGCGGTGCGGGCACCGGCGCGGCTGGACCGCGACATCCGGCTGCCGGCTGCCGGCCCGCCTTACGCCATTGCCGGTGGCCCCGACTTCGTGTCGGAGGTGGCCAACGTGCTTGAGCTGGGCTACCGCGCGCAGCCGAGCACCGAGTGGAGCTACTCCGCCACCGCCTTTCTGCACGATTGGCGCGGCCTGCGCAGCGGGCAGCGCCCGCCCAACGCGTTGGTGCAGAACCAGATCGACGGCAAGACCTGGGGGGTTGAGGGCTGGGCGACCTGGCAGGCCTTGCCCGCCTGGCGCCTGAGCGCGGGCCTGAGCACGCTGAAAAAAGACCTGCGACTGCGCCCCGAGAGCACCGACCCGGTGGGCCCCAGCAACATGGGTGACGACCCCGACCACCACTGGTCGCTGCGCTCGGCGTTCAACCCGGCCGCAGGCCAGGAGTTCGACGTCTGGCTGCGCCGGGTGGGGGAACTGCCGCGGCTCAGTGTGCCGGCCTACACCGCGGTCGATGCGCGTTACGGCTGGCGCATCACACGCGAAGTGGAGCTGGCGCTCGTCGGCCAGAACCTGTTCGGCGCCTCCCACCCCGAATATGGCGCCGCGCCCACGCGCAGCGAGTTTGGCCGCAGCTTCATGGCGTGGCTGAGGGTCGAGTTGTGAGCTACGACCTTGCCCACCCCACCCGGTTGTTGAAGTCGACGGGCGCGAGGCGCCTGCTCGCTGGCCTGCTGCTGCTGATCGGGGTGCACGCCGGCGCCTGGGCCCAGGCCGAGCGAGGAGCCGCGCGTGTGGCGGAAGAACACCAGGTCAAGGCGGCCTACCTCTACAAGTTTCTCGGCTTCATCGATTGGCCGCCGCAGGCCTTTGCGAGCGCCGAGTCCCCTTACGTGATCGGCGTGGTCGGCGCCGACGCGCTGGCCGACGAGCTGGCCCGCGTGGTGGCCAGCCGCCAGGTGAACGGCCGCCCGGCAGTGGCGCGCAAGCTGGGCCCCGACGAGCCGCCGACGGGGGTGCACCTGCTGTTCATCGGCCGCGATGCCGCGCCGCGCGCCGCCAGCCTGCTCGCGCAGGTGCGTGACAGGTCGGTGCTGACCGTCACCGAGACCGAAGAGGCCTTCGAGGCCGGCAGTGCCATCAACTTCGTGGTGGTCGACGACAAGGTGCGCTTTGACGTCGCCCCGCGCAGCACCGAAGCCAGCAGCCTGAAGATCAGCTCGCGGCTGATCGGCGTGGCGCGGCGGGTTCGCGAGAGCATGTTGTGACCGAGCCGCGCGGCACCCGCTCGCTGCAGGCCAAGCTGGTGGGCGTGGTGCTGCTCACCACCTTGGTGTCGCTGCTCGTGGCGCTGGGCGCGATGATTGCCTACGACTTGCGGGCCTACCACGAGGCCTGGGTCAGCGACATGGCCACGCAGGCGCAGCTGCTGGGGCAGACATCGGCGCCCGCGCTGGCGTTCGACGACGCCAAGGTGGCCACCAACAACCTGGCCTTGTTGCGCTCGCGCCCACAGGTGCGAGCCGCAGCGGTGTACGACGAGCGCGGCCAGCTGTTTGCCAGCTACTCGGCCAGCGGCGCGTCGGCGGTGTTGCCTGCGCACCCGGAGCCGCAGGGGGTTCGGGTGGGGCCGCGCGAACTGGCGGTGTTTTCGCCGGTGCTCGAAAACGGCGAACTGCTCGGCACGGTCTACCTGAGCGCCGACTACGAGCTCTATGACCACGTGCTCAACTACGCCGCGATCGCGCTGGCGGTGCTGACGGTGGCCATGGCGGTGGCCTGGTTCGTGTCGTTGCGCCTGCAACGGGTGGTCACCCGGCCCATCCTGGCCATCGCCGACGTGGCGCGCGAGGTGGTGGGCCAGCGAGACTACTCGCGTCGCGTCGAAAAGCTGAGCGACGACGAGGTGGGCACGCTGGCCGAGTCGTTCAACAACATGATGGCCGAGGTCGAGCGCAGCGCCTTGCAGAGCGAGGCCGCGCTGCGCGAGGTGGCCCGCGAGGTCAACGACCGCCGCGCCGCGCAGCAGGAAGTGATGCGCCTGAACCAGCAGCTCGAGCTGCGCGTGCAGGAGCGCACGGCCCAGCTCGAAGCCTCGAACAAGGAGCTGGTGTCGGCCACCGAAACCGCAGAGCGGGCCAACCGCGCCAAGTCGGAGTTCATCTCCAGCATGAGCCACGAGCTGCGCACGCCGCTCAACGCCATCCTCGGCTTCGGGCAGCTGCTGTCGACCGAGGGCATCTCCTTGTCGGCGACCAAGAAGACCGAGTTCACGCAGCACATCCTGAAGGCCGGCACGCACCTGCTGAGCCTGATCAACGAGGTGCTCGACCTGGCCCGCATCGAGTCGGCCAACCTGATGCTCTCGCTCGAGCCGGTGGTGCTCGCCGACGTGCTGCAAGAGTGCCACACCATGCTCGAACCGGCGGCCAGCCAGCGTGGCCTGCACATGCTGTTCCCACCCGCCAACGGCCTGAGCGTGGTGGCCGACCGCACACGGCTCAAGCAGGTGCTGCTCAACCTGCTGTCGAACGCCATCAAATACAACCGCGACAACGGCGCGGTGGTGGTCGAGTGTGCAGTGATCGCGGGCGACAGGGTGCGTGTCTTGGTGCGCGACACCGGGGCCGGCCTGCGCCCCGAACAGGTGGCCGCGCTGTTCCAGCCCTTCAACCGGCTGGGCCAGGAAACCGGCAACGTCGAAGGCTCGGGCATCGGCCTGGTGGTGACCAAGCGGCTGGTCGAGCTGATGGGCGGCAAGATCGGGGTCAGCAGCACGGCCGGCAAGGGCAGCGAATTCTGGGTCGATCTGCAGCAGGCCCACGAGAGCGCCGCCGCCGGAGCGCCCGACACCGACCGCGCGCCCTTGTTGCCGCATGCGCTGAACGGCCAGCCGGCGATGCCGCTGCTGCTGTACGTGGAAGACAACCCCGCCAACCTGCGCCTGGTGGAAGAGATCGTGGCCTTTCGCGGCGACCTGCACATGCTCTCGGCGCCCGACGCGCAGCTCGGCATCGAACTCGCGCGGGCGCACCTGCCGCAGGTGATCCTGATGGACATCAACCTGCCCGGCCTGAGCGGCACCGATGCGCAGGCGATCCTGCGCAACGACCCGCAGACCGCGCACATCGCGGTGATCGCCGTGACCGCCAACGCGATGCCACGCGACCGCGCGCAGAGCCTGGCAGCGGGGTTCACCGAGTACATCACCAAGCCCATCAACGTGGGCAGGCTCAACGCCGCCATCGACAGGGCATTGGCGCTGGCCGAGCGCGCTTCGTCGAGCAGCTGACCTGACCGCTCGGTTGCCGCACGGCTCAAGCTGCGGCCTCCGAATGCCGATACCCGTGCATGGGTTCCGCTCTTTCATGCCGCGTGGCGACGCTCCTGCTCGGCCAGGACAAGCGCCAGCGTGTGCGTGCCACGCAGGTGCTGTTGACGCTGCTGCTCGACGCCGTGCTGGCGGCCATCGCCGGTGTCGGTGTCTGGCTGGGCATGCTGGAGGGTCGCCTGGCCTGGCTCTGGGTGGTGTTCAGCCTGGGCGGTGTGCTGATCTTTTACGCGCTGGTGCGCAGTGGCCTGAACCAGCGCTGGTTCGAGTCCGACCCCGCGCTGACCTTGCCGCAGGGCGTGTTCAGCGTGTTCAGCACGGTGGGCGCCTACCTGATGTGCGGGCCGGTGCGCGGCGCCAGCATGCTGGCGCTGGCGGTGACGCTGAGCTTTGGCATGTTTGCGCTCAAGCTGCGCCAGGTGGTGGGCTTGAGCCTGTTTGCCGTGCTGCTGCTGGGCTTTGCCATGGCGGGGGCGCACCGGCTGTGGCCGCAGCGTTACCCGGCCGAAGAAGAAGTGATGCACTTCTTGCTGATGGCGGTGCTGCTGCCTTCGATCGCGGTGCTGGCGGGCCAGCTCAGCACCTTGCGCCACAAGCTGCGCATGCACCGGGTCGAGCTGGAGCAGGCGCTGGAGCAGAACCGCCAGCTCGCCATCCGCGACGAACTGACCGGCCTGCACAACCGCCGCCATGTGCTTGAGCTGATGCAGCTGGAGGCCCAACGCGCCGAGCGCAGCGGCCGGCCCTTGTGTCTGGCGTTGATCGACATTGACCACTTCAAGCGGGTCAACGACCAGCATGGCCACGCGCAGGGCGACGAGGTGTTGCGTGCCTTCGCCGCCTGCGCCAGCGTGGCCCTGCGCGACACCGACACGCTCGGCCGCTGGGGTGGTGAAGAGTTCATCGTGATGCTGCCCGAAACGCCGGCCGACGCGGCCATGGGCGTGCTGTCGCGCGTGCACCGGCAGACGGCCGAGCTGCGCTTCGAGGCCTTTGATGCGACCCTGCGCGTGAGCTTCTCGGCCGGCATCGCCGTGGTCCAGCCGGGCGAAACGCTGGCCGCCGCCATCGAGCGCGCCGACCAGGCCATGTACGCCGCCAAGCAAGCCGGGCGCGACCGCAGTGTGCTGGCCAAGCCCCCATCGCCACCGCGGGTTGCTCCGATGCGCCAGGCTGTGCCATCATCAGCCCCGTGATGCACCGCACTTCTTTCACCCACACGCTCGCGCAGACCTTGCGCGCCTGGGTGTTGCGCTTCGCGTCCAGCTTCTTTCCGGCGCGCGAGCGCGCCCTTCGCCCGATTCGAATTCGCCGGGATCGTTGAGCTGCGGCTTCGGCCGGTGCTTGGCGATCCCCTTCGCGTTTTGGCGCGCCGCTTGCGCGCCCTCAATCGAGTCGAACGGAGAACTCCCATGTCTTTGCTTGCCCCTGACGCCGTGGCGTCGGCCGCTGCCTACCCCCGCCTCCATGAAATCGAACACACCGCCGCGCGCCTGGCGGGCCACATCCTGCCCACGCCAGTGTGGCGCTGGCAGACCGGCGCCATCGCGCAGGCGCTCGACCCGCGCACCGAGGTGTGGTTGAAGCTGGAGCTGTTTCAGCGCACCGGCAGCTTCAAGCTGCGCGGCGCGCTCAATTGCCTGCAGGCGCTCGACGCGCCGGCGCGCCAGCGCGGCGTGGTCGCGGCCAGCGCCGGCAACCATGCGGTGTCGGTGGCGTTTGCGGCGCGTGCGGTCGGCGCCCACGCCAAGCTCGCGATGCCGCGCCATGCCAGCACGGCGCGCATCGCCGCCTGCCGCGAGCAGGAGGCCGAGCTGATCTTCACCGACACCATCCACCAGGCCTTTGCCATCGCGCAGAAGCTGGTGGCCGACGAAGGCCGCAGCATGGTCCACCCCTTCGACGGGCCACGCACCGCCGAAGGCACGGCCACCATCGGCCTGGAGCTGATGCGCCAGGTGCGCGGGCTCGACGCGGTGGTGGTGCCGGTGGGTGGCGGCGGGCTGTGTGGCGGCATTGCCGCGGCGGTGAAACAGATCAACCCGCGCTGCCAGGTGTTTGGTGTGGAGCCGCTGGGTGCTGATGCCATGTACCGCAGCTTCGCGGCCGGCCACCCGGTGCAGCTGGATCGGGTCGACACCATCGCCGACAGCCTGGGCGCGCCGTATGCGCTCGATTACAGCTACGGCGTGTGCAAGCGCTTCGTCGACGAGATCGTGCGGGTCGACGACGCTGCACTCACCGCCGCGATGCGGCACCTGTTCACCGACATGAAGCTAGTGGCCGAACCTGCCGCGGCCGCTGCCACGGCCGCACTGCTCGGCCCGCTGCGCGAGCGGCTCGACGGCAAACGGGTGGCGCTGGTGGTCTGCGGCTCCAACATTGACGCCGCGCGTTTTGGCGAGCTGCTGGCGGCCGCGGCTTAAGGGGTTGGCGTGGTCAACGTCTTGGCCATGCGCACGGCGTCGGCCACACCCTGGTAGTAGCCGTTGCGCTGATCCACCACCTCGAAGCCGTGGTGGCGGTAGAAGGCGGTTGCACCGGCGTTGTCGGAGCGGGCTTCCAGGCGCAGGCTGGTGATGCCGGCGACACGCGCCGTCAGCTCCAGCCAGTGGAGCAAGGCGCTGCCCACACCCTGGCGGCGGCAGCGGGGCTGGGTGGCGAGCAGCTGCACGTGGGCGTGCTCGTCGCCGTAGCTCATGATCGCGAAACCCAGCATGTCGGCGCCGCGCCGCGCCACCACCACGTTGGTGTCGGCGTCGGCCATGCTGTTCATCACCCGGTGGGGTGTCCAGCGCCATTCCAGCCCTTGCTCGATGGCGCGCCGCGACAGCGCGGCAATCGCCACGGCGTCGGCCGGCACGGCCAGGCTGATGTCGCTTTCGGTGATCATGGAGTGGCATTCTGGACCCTGCCGGCCCGAGGCGACAATGCTGGCCAATCCCGATTTGCCGACCCACCCCAGCCCGTGCGTTCACAGATCCTCCTGCCCCTGTTCCTGCTGACCTGTTCGCTCGCGCACGCGGCGAGCGACCCTGTGGCCGACGCGCGCACGCTGGTCGAGCAGAGCCAGGCCCAGGTCAAGGTCGACCCCGAGCGCAGCCGCACGCTGGCCGAGCAGGCGCTGCAGCTGCTGGCCCGGCAGCCCGACGCCGACCTGCAGGTGCGCGCCCACTTGCTGCTGTGCGACTACCAGTCGGAGCGAGACCTGGCGGTCGCCAACCAGCACATCGCCCAGGGCCGCGCCCTGGTGCCCCTGCTCAAGCGCAAGGGACTGGAAGCGGGCCTCTACGGCTGCGAAGGCGAGCTGCACGAAAGCGCCGGTGACAACACCCGCGCGCTGGCCTCTTACGAACAAGAGGTGCAGCTCGCCGAGCAGATGAAAGACGACGAACTGCTGGCCGACGGCCTGTACAAGCGCGGCCACCTGCGCGGTGTGCGCGGCGAGTTCGCCAACGGCCTGATCGACCTGAAGCGTGCGCGTGCGCTGTACGAGCGCATGCAGTTGCCGCTGTACACGCTGACGGTCGAGAACACCATCGCCATCCTCTACAACCGCATGGGTGACCATGCGCAGGCGCGCCACTACTACGAGTCGGCGCTCAAGGCGCAGGCCGAGGCCGGGCTGCGGCGCGAGCAGGCGGTGACGCAATACAACCTGGGCCGCTCACTGGAGAGCCTGCGCGACTGGGACGCCGCCCAGCTCGCCTTCGACAACGTGCTCAAGCTCAGCCGCGAGCTCGACTACACCCGCGGCGTGGCCTATGCGCTGCGCGGCCTGGCCAGTGTGCAAAACGCGCGTGGCGAGCCGAAGGCCGCGCTGGTCCTGCTCGACCAGGCCTCGGACTATCAGCTCAGCGTGCCCGATGCGCGTCTGCACGCGCAGATCCTGCTGCAGCGCGGCATTGCCCTGCGCCTGCTGCGCCGCCTGCCCGAGAGCGTGTCGGCGCTGACCGGTGCGCTGCAGGTGTTCACCGGCGCCGATGCCCTGGCCGAGCAGGCCGCCGCACACGGTGCCCTCGCCGCCACGCTGGCCGAGCAGAACGACTGGCGTGCTGCATTCGAGCAGCAGACGCGCTTCAAGAACGCCACCGAACAGCTGCTCACACGCCAGCTCGACGAGCGGTTCGCCACCCTGAAGATCGAGTACGACACCGCCGCGCGCGACCGCGAAATGGCCTTGCTGCAGCAGGCCCAGAAAGCCACCGAACACTCGCTCGCGCAAGAGCGCCTGGCCGGGCGGCTGCTGACGGTGGCGATTGCACTCGCCGCGGTGTTGCTGGTGGTGCTGGGCGTATTGGTCTGGCGGCATCGCCGCACCAGCGTGGCGATGCGCGGCCTGGCGATGACCGACGAACTCACCGGCCTGCCCAACCGCCGCGCCGCGCTGGCCGAGCTGGAGGCGCAGCTCGGCCGCGCCGCGCCCAACTGCGCACTGCTGCTGGGCGACATCGACCTCTTCAAGGCCATCAATGACAACCACGGCCACCTGGCCGGCGACCAGATCCTGCGCGTCGTGGGCGAGGCCGTGCGCAGCATCGACCACTCGGGCGCCGGCCGCCCGGCAGCCTGCCTGGCGCGCTTTGGCGGCGAAGAGTTCGTGGCCGTGCTGCCGGGCGCGCTGCTCGACGAAGCGGTGGCTGCGGCCGAGGTGTTCCGTGCCCAGGTGGCGGCGCTCGACGTGTCGCGCTGGACACCCGGCCGGGGCGTGACCATCAGCGTGGGGGTCACGCTGATGGTGCCGGGCGACACGCTCAGCAGCCTGCTGCGCCGCGCCGACGAAGCGCTTTACGCGGCCAAGGCCCAGGGCCGCAACTGTGTGGTGATCCGCACCGCGAGCAGTGCGCCAGCGCTCGCTGCGCCGCTCGCGCCGGTGGCGGCGTCTTCAGTCGGCAGTAGCGCCTGAGTCCTTCACCACCTTGGCCCACTTGGTGATCTCGCTCCTCTGATACGCGGCCAGCTCGGCCGGCGTGCCACCGCCCGGCTCCAGGCCGATGGCGAGCAGCTTCTGCGAGACCTCGGGCGACTTGAGGATGCGGCTCACCTCGGCCTGCAGCTTGTCGGCAATGGGTGCCGGTGTGTTGGCCGGCGCAAAGAGCGCAAACCACGACACCGCTTCGAAGCCGGGCAGGCCTTGTTCGGCGATGGTCGGGATCTCGGGCGCGGCGGCCGAGCGTTTGGCCGAGGTCACGCCGAGCGCACGCAGCTTGCCTTCTTTTACCAGCGGCAGGCTGGAGGGCATGTTGTCGAACATCATGGTCACGCGGCCGCCGAGCAGGTCGGGGATGGCGCTGGCGCGGCCCTTGTACGGGATGTGCTCCATGTCGATGCCGGTCATGGTCTTGAACAGCTCACCCGAGACGTGGATCGAGGTGCCCGCGCCCGATGAGGCGAAGCTCATCTTGCCGTCCTTCTTGCCGAGCGCGATGAACTCTTTGAGCGTCTTGGCTGGCACGTCGGGGTGCACCACCAGCATGTTGGGTGTGGTGGCGAGCAAGGTGATCGGGGTGAAGTCTTTCACCATGTCGTAGGGCATCTTCTTGTAGAGCGCGCCGTTGATCGAGTGCGTGCCCACCGTGCCCACCACCACCGTGTAGCCATCGGGCGCGGCCTTGGCCACCGAGTCGGCACCGGTGTTGCCGCCGGCACCGGGCTTGTTGTCGATGATCACCGACTGCCCCCAGGTCGCCTGCAGCCGCTCGCCGATCAGGCGGGCCAGGATGTCGGGCGCGCCGCCGGTGGTGAAGGTGACGACGATGTGGATCGGCTTGTTCGGGTAGTTGGCTTGCGCGTGGGCGCTGCCCGCAGCGGCGAGGGCGAGGGCTGCAATGGCGAAATGCTTGCTCAAGGTCTTCATGGGTTGTCTCCGTTGTTTGTGAATGTGCCGATCAGCGTTGCCACGGCCCCAGCTTGTCGATCAGCTTGGCGCGCCGTGACAGCCACCAGCCATAAGGGTTCGGCCAGTGCGAAAAGCGCTCCGCCACCGGCTCACCAGAGCGCAGCGTGGTCAGCGCCTTCACCGGCCAGTTGGGGTCTTCCAGCGCCTGGCGCGCAATCGCCACCAGATCGGCCTGGCCGTCTTGCAGCACCTGCTCGGCCTGCTGCGCGTCGACGATCAGGCCCACCGCCATGGTGGCAATCTCGGCGCCCTCGCGCACGGCCTGCGCGTAGGGCAGCTGGAAGCCATAGTCGCGTGGCACCGCCGACGCGGTGGGCGAGGTCGTGATGCCGCCCGACGAACAATCGACCACGTCGACCCCGATGTGCTTGAGCGCTTTCGCGAAGGCGATGCTGTCGTCGATCGACCAGCCGTTTTCTACCGCGTCGACCGACGAGATGCGCACGAACATCGGCAGCACCTGCGGCCACACCTCGCGCAGCAGGGTGGCCACCTCCAGCGGCAGGCGCATGCGGCTGGCGCGGTCGCCGCCATAGGCATCGCTGCGCTGGTTGGTGATGGGCGACAGGAAGGAATGCATCAGGTAGCCGTGCGCGCAATGCAGCTCCAGCACCTCGAAGCCCGCGCGCAACGCACGCTCGGCGGCGAGGCGGAAGTCGCGCTTGAGCACCTCGATGTCGTCGAGCGTCATTTCGCGCGGCATCAACCAGCCGGGCTCGACCGCGATGGCGCTGGGAGCGATCACGCTCCAGGCGTGTTCGCCGCGCGCCGCATCGTTCTCGTTCATCGGGCCGTTGCCATGCCAGGGCCGTTGCATGCTGGCCTTGCGCCCCGCGTGCGCGAGCTGAATGCCGGCGACCGAACCGTGCTGTTTCAAGAATGCGGCAATGCGCGCGAGCGGCTCCAGCTGGCCGTCGTGCCACAGACCGAGGTCGCCGTGGCTGATGCGCCCTTGCGGCTGCACTGCGGTCGCCTCCACGATCACCAACCCCGCGCCACCGAGCGCGAAGCGGCCCAGGTGCACCAGGTGGAAGTCGCTCGCCATGCCATCGGTGGCCGAGTAGGTGCACATCGGTGCGATCACCGTGCGGTTGGGCAGCGTGAGCCCGCGCAAGGTGAGGGGTTGCAGCAGTCGCGGTGTCGTCACGGCAGGCTCGATGGGGAGTGAACGGGCACTGACCATTCTTTGCGCATTGTTTGGCGGTGTCACTCAAGGACTTCCATGCCTTGCCCTGTCATCCATGTGACACATCGGAAACGGGCCGTGACCCAACTCACGCAGAGGCCGTTTCCCTTCGGACGGGCATGCAAAAACGCTGGCGCAAGACGCGGTATTGGCCCGACCATTGCGAGTCCAGTGGCCATGTCCCTCCCGAAATTGACCATGCACTCCGACCCACAAGCCCTTGGCGCGCTGCTGCCCGCAAGCGTCATCGATGCCTTGTATGCAGAAGCCGCGCGTGAGCTCGACCCGATCGGCTACCTGTGCTGGGACGGGCTGACCGAGTTCCACGCGTCGCCCGAAGCCCTGGCCATCCTGGGGCACGCAGCCGACCACGTGCTGACGCAGCAGGCGCTGCTCGATCTGGTGCGCCGCGGCCGGCACGCCGAGCTGCTCACGCGCTGGCGCGACGCCGTGGCCGCGCGACAGCGCCGCATCGAGATGGAGCTGCCCTGCGTGCTGCCCGGCGGGGCGCTGCGCCATGTGCGCGCGGTGGCCGTCAATGAATACCACTTGGCCGGTGGAGTGCGCCAGTCGGTGGTGGCGCTGCAAGACGTGACACAGCGCAGTCAGCTCTCGACCGCGTTGTCGGACTCCGAAGCCCGGCTCGACGAAGCCCAGCAGATGGCCAACTTCGGCTCCTGGGAGTGGGACTTCCGCGCACGTCGTGCGAGCTACTCGGCCGAGGCGCTGCGCATCGTCAACCTGCCGGCCGATGCCCCCGCCGATCTGGACCAGCTCGCCGCGCTGATCCCCGTCGACCAGCGCGCGAGCGTGGTCGAGCTCTTCGAGCAGGCGGTGCGCCAGCGCCTGCCTTCGCTGCGCTACGACTACCACATCGACGCCGGTGGCGAACGCCGCGAGCTGCACGGCCGCGCCAAGCTGGTGTACGACCACAACGGCCTGCCGCAGCGCCTGCTCGGCACAATTCAAGACGTGACCGAGCTGCGCGACTACCGCCGCCAGGTGCACTCGCTCGCCTTCTTCGACCCGGTGACGGCGCTGCCCAACCGCAGCGGCCTGCTCGACCGCATGCAGCAGGCGCTGGCGCACGCAAACGGCCAGGCCGAGTTCGGCATGCTGATGCTCGGGCTCGACCAGTTCAAGAAGGTCAACGACTCGCTCGGCCATGCGGCGGGCGACGGCCTGCTCAAGCTGGTGGGTGCGCGCCTGCAGCACTCGATGCGCGAGACCGACATCGTGGCGCGGCTCGGTGGCGACGCCTTCGCCGTGCTCGTGCCCGAGGTGCGCCAGGCCGACGCGCTGGCGCGCGTGGCAAGCAAGCTGCTGCTGGCCTTGTCTTCGCCGTTCAACCTGAACGGCACCGAGGTGTTCGTCACCGTCAGTGCTGGCGCGGCGCTCTTCCCGAGTGACGGGCAGACCGCCGAGGCGCTGCTGCAGCATGCCGACTCGGCGCTCTCGCACGCCAAGGCGCGCGGGCGCAACAACGTGCAGTTCTATTCACCCCAGCTCACCGCCCAGGCCTCGCACCGGCTTGCGCTCGAAAGCGAGTTGCGCCACGGGGTCGAGCGGCGCGAGCTGCTGCTGCACTACCAGCCCAAGTTCGAGCTGGGCACGCAGCGCCTGGTCGGCGCCGAGGCGCTGATGCGCTGGTGCCAGCCGCAGCGCGGCATGGTCTCGCCGCTGAGTTTCATCCCGCTGGCCGAAGAGACAGGCCTGATCGTGCGAATGGGCACCTGGGCGCTGCACGAGGCCTGCGCCGCCGTGGTGAGCTGGAACCGCCAGCGCAGCGAGCCGTTGAAGATCGCCGTCAACCTGTCGGCACGCCAGTTCGGCGAAGGCACCGACCTGGTCGAGTCGGTGCAGGGCGCGCTCAGTGCCACCGGTTGCCAGCCGCAGTGGCTGGAGCTGGAGATCACCGAAAGCCTGCTGCTCGATGGCAGCGACGGCGTGCGCCACAGCCTGGAGGCGTTGGCGGCCATGGGCATCACGATTGCGATCGACGACTTTGGCACCGGCTACTCGGCGCTCGGCTACCTGACCCGCCTGCCGGTGCAGACGCTCAAGATCGACCGCAGCTTCGTCAACGAGTTGCCCGGCAACTCACGCAGCGCCGAGCTGGTGAAAGCCATCGTCTCGGTGGGCCGCAGCCTGAACATGGTGCTGGTGGCCGAGGGGGTCGAAACGCCTGAGCAGGCGGCTTACCTGAACAGCGTGGGCTGCCACCTGGCGCAGGGTTATCTGTTCAGCCGGCCGGTCGAGATGGCGGCTTTTGACAAATTACTCGTCAGTCCCTGACACACCGCCGTCATTCCCGCCTGCGCGGGAATGACGGCGCCTACTTCTCAGCAGCAG
>NZ_JADMJX010000040.1 GCF_018780185.1 Rhizobacter sp. | reverse complement strand
TCGGCGTGCTTGCCGGGCCCATCGTGCTGCCGGTGCTGGTGCTGCTGTCGATCACGCTGCGACTGAAGGTGATCGCGTTCTCGACCCGCGACCTGACGGCCTGGGCGCGAACCGCGTTGACGAAATACCAGCGCCGCCGTGCGGGCGGGTGACCCACTGACCTCCGATCCCCGTTCGCCCTGAGCCTGTCGAAGGGTGCGCAGTGCACGGCGCTGGCTTCGACAGGCTCAGCCCGAACGGTGGTAGGTGATCAGGCGCTCAATCGTCCTTCACGCAGTCCACGAAGTAACTGTGCGTCCCGGCGTCGCCGTCTTCTTCGACCAGCCCGTGCACGTCGGTGTCAAAGCCCGGGAACTGCGCATTGAACGAACGCGCGAACAGCAGGTAGTCGACGATCTTCTTGTTGAAGCGCTCACCCGGGATCAGCAGCGGGATGCCCGGCGGATACGGCGTGACCAGCGAGGCGGTGATGCGCCCTTCCAGGTCGTCGATCCCCACCCGCTCGGTCTGGCGGTGGGCGATGCGCGCAAAGGCATCGCTCGGCTTCATCGCCGGCTCCAGCTCCGAGAGGTACATCTCGGTGGTGAGCCGGGCGATGTCGCTCTTGGCATAGGCCTCGTGAATCGCCTGGCTCAGGTCGCGCAAGCCCATGCGCTCGTAGCGCGGGTGCTGGGCCACGAATTCGGGCAACACGCGCCACAGCGGTGCGTTCTTGTCGTAGTCGTCCTTGAACTGCTGCAAGGCGGTGAGCAGCGTGTTCCAGCGGCCCTTGGTGATGCCGATGGTGAACATGATGAAGAACGAATACAGGCCCGTCTTCTCGACCACCACGCCGTGCTCGGCCAGGAACTTGGTGACGATGCTCGCCGGGATGCCGGTCTTGGCGAACTTGCCCGACATGTCGAGCCCGGGCGTGATGATCGTGCTCTTGATCGGGTCGAGCAGGTTGAAGCCCTCGGCCAGATCGCCGAAGCCGTGCCACTTTTCGCCCGCCTTGAGCACCCAATCGCTGCTGTTGCCCACGCCGTCGGCGGCAAGTTTTTCAGGGCCCCAGACCTTGAACCACCAGTCCTTGCCGTACTCCTTGTCGACCTTGCGCATGGCACGGCGGAAGTCGAGCGCTTCGAGAATGCTCTCTTCCACCAGCGCGTGGCCGCCGGGCGCTTCCATCATGGCGGCCGCCACGTCGCAGCTCGCGATGATCGCGTACTGCGGGCTCGTGGAGCTGTGCATCAGGTAGGCCTCGTTGAAGAGGTGGCGGTCGAGCTTGCGTGTTTGCGAGTCTTGCACCAGCACCTGCGAAGCCTGGCTGATGCCGGCCAGCAGCTTGTGGGTGGACTGGGTAGCGAACACCAGCTGGTCTTTCGGGCGCACACGGTTGCGGCCCATCGCGTGGTAGGTGCCGTAGAAGGTGTGGAAGGCGGCGTGAGGCAACCAGGCTTCGTCGAAATGCAGCGTGTCGATGTAGCCGTCGAGCGAGTGCTTGATGGTCTCGGTGTTGTAGAGCACGCCGTCGTAGGTGCTCTGCGTGAGCGTGAGGATGCGCGGCTTGACGGCCTTTGCGTCCACGTGCTTCAGCAGCGGGTGGGCCGCGATCTTCTTCTTGATGGCGGCCGGCGAGAACTCGCTCTGCGGGATGGGGCCGATGATGCCGTAGTGGTTGCGCGTGGGCCGCAGGAACACCGGCACCGCACCCGTCATGATGATCGCGTGCAGGATCGACTTGTGGCAGTTGCGGTCGACCACCACCACGTCGCCCGGCGCCACCGCGTGGTGCCACACCATCTTGTTGCTGGTGCTGGTGCCGTTGGTCACGAAGAAGCAGTGGTCGGCGTTGAAGATGCGCGCCGCGTTGCGCTCGCTCTCGTAGATCGGGCCGGTGTGGTCGAGCAGCTGGCCGAGTTCGTCGACCGAGTTGCAGACGTCGGCGCGCAGCATGTTCTCTCCGAAGAACTGGTGGAACATGCGGCCGACAGGGCTCTTCAGGAAGGCCACGCCG
>NZ_JADMJX010000030.1 GCF_018780185.1 Rhizobacter sp. | reverse complement strand
GGATGCGCGACAGCGCCACCGGTGTGATGCCGAGGTAGAGCGCCAGGTCTTTCTGTGGCACGCGGGCCAGCAGCTCGGGCGACTCCTGCATGAACAGCCGATAGCGCGCCTCGGGGCTCAGCGTCAGCAGCTCACGTTCGCGCTTTTCCTTGCGTGAGCCGTAATGTTCGATGCCCACGCGCAAGGCCTTCTGCCAGGCCAGGTGCTTGTCACCCAACGCCAGGATCTGCGGGTAGCTCAGCTGGTCGACCACCGCCGGCTCCATGGCAACGGCCGAAAAGGTGGTGCGGCCAGTGGCAGCCAACCCGGCCAGGCTGGCAAAGAAGCCCCCCTCGGCGATGAAGGACTTGATGCGCTCGCTGCCGTCTTCACGCAGGTAGACGAGCTTCACCAGGCCGCTGCGCACCACGCTCAGCCACGGCCAGGGCACGTCGCTCGCAAACAGCGTATCGCCTGCGGCCAACCTTCGGGTCTTGATGTGGTTCGCGAAGTGGTCCCACTCCGGCACCGGGCCACCTGCGAGCTGCTCGACAAAAGCGCGTGACATCTGATCGTCCATGCGCGCACGGTAGCGCAGGCTCGAATTAACTTCGGATAACGACAAACCCTGGGCGGCTGCGTACCGTGCAACGCATGGAACTGCAACTCAACCAACAGACCGTCACCCTGCCGCCCGAACAGCAGGCCCATCCACTGTTGTGGTGGCTGCGCGAAGAGCGTGGACTCACCGGTACGCGCTTTGGCTGCGGCCAGGGCGTGTGCGGCGCCTGCACCATGCACCTGGACGGCCAGGCCGTGCGAGCCTGCATCACTCCGTGCCACGCCGCCGCAGGCCACCGCGTGACCACCATCGAAGGCCTCGCACCCTCGGCCGACACCCTGCACCCGGTGCAACAGGCCTGGCTGGAACTCGCTGTGGCGCAATGCGGCTACTGCCAGAGCGGGCAGATCATGGGTGCGGCGGCGCTGCTCGCGCAGCACTCGCGGCCAACCGATGCGCAGATCGACGCCGTGATGGCCGGCCACCTGTGCCGCTGCGGCAGCTACGAGCGCATCCGCGCCGCCATCCACCGCGCGGCGCAGATCGCAGCAGGGAGCGCACGATGACACCCACCCTGTCTCGCCGTTCGCTGCTGATCGGCAGTGGTGGCATCGCCGTGGCCTTCGGCCTGGGGGCGTGTTCGTTGATCCCGCCCATCCCGAAACGGCCCGCGCCGACGCTGGAAGATGCCATCGGCTGGATCCAGCTCACCCCGGCAGGCCGATTCGTGCTGTGGAGCCCGCGCGCCGAGATGGGGCAGAACGTGCTGGGCGGCCTGCGCCGCATCGCCGCGCGGGAACTGGGGCTGCCCGACGACGCGATCGAGGTGCGCGTGGCGGGCACTGCCGACATCCAGCGTGTCAAAGCCACCGTCGGCAGCGATTCGATCCGCGAGCTGCTGGTGCCACTGACCACCGCCTGCGCCCGCTTGCGAGACGAGATGCGCTCCCGCGGCATCACGCCGCCGGCGCTGCGTCGGCCGGCCGCCATCGCCGAACCCCAGCACCATGCCCTGGTGACCGGCGCGCCGGTCTTCGCCGCCGACGTTCGCCTGCCCGGCATGCTGCACGCCGCGGTGTTGCGCCCGGCGTGGCGCCGCGAGCTGGGCCCGCGGCTGCTCGGCTGGAACCAGGCGGCCGTGAGTGCCGTGCCCGGCTTCGTGGCCCAACTTGAGTTGCCCGAACTCGATGGCCCGGTTCTGGTGGCCCGTCACCCCGCGGCCCTGCTGGCGATGCGCGCGGCCGCCGCGCCCCGCTGGCAGCCACCAGCGCGCGCGCCCGATGCCAACACGATGGTCGACATCGACACCGCGCTGGCGCGCGGGCGCTTCACGCAAGACAGTGGCCAGGTGCAAGACGGCCCGTGGACGGTCGACCTGCGGCTCGACGCGCCCATGGCCGCCCACGCCGCCATCGAACCCCGCTGTGCCGTGGCGCGCTTCAGTGACGAGGGGCTCGAACTCTGGTGCGCGA
>NZ_JADMJX010000158.1 GCF_018780185.1 Rhizobacter sp. | reverse complement strand
CTCGTCGTGGCTGCCCTGTTCGACGATGCGGCCCTTGTCCATCGCGATGATGCGGTGGGCCTGGCGCACGCTGCTCAGGCGGTGGGCAATGATGATCACGGTGCGCCCCTTGCAGATGTGGGCCATGTTGCGTTGCACGATGGCTTCGCTCTCGTAGTCGAGCGCGCTGGTGGCTTCGTCGAAGATCAGCACGCGCGGGTTGGTGAACAAGGCGCGCGCAATCGCAATGCGCTGGCGTTGGCCGCCGCTCAGGCTGCTGCCCTGCTCGCCCACCACCGTGTCGTATCCCTCGGGCAGCTCGCTGATGAACTCGTGCGCACCGGCCAATTGGGCGGCTTGCATCACGGCTTCGATCGGTGCGGCGGGGTCGGTGATGGCGATGTTTTCGCGCACGCTGCGGTTGAAGAGCAGGTTCTCTTGCAGCACCACACCGATCTGCCGGCGCAGCTGGGCGGCGTCGATCAGGCTGATGTCGATGCCGTCGACCATCACGCGGCCTTGTTCAGGGGTGTAGAGGCGCTGCACGAGCTTGGTGAGCGTGCTCTTGCCCGAACCGCTGCGCCCGACGATGCCGATCACTTCACCGGCCCGCACTTCCAGGCTCAGGGCATGCAGCACTGGGGGCGCTTCGGGGCGGTAGCGGAAGGTGACCTGGTCGAACTGGATGCGGCCCTTGAGCGGCGGCAGCTGCGCAGCGGCGGTCGGCGGCACTTCGGTGCGGGTGTTCAAGATGTCACCCAGGCGGGCCATCGAGATGCCGGTCTGCTGGAAGTCGGTCCACAGTTGGGCCATGCGCATGATGGGTTGGGCCACGCGCTGGGCAAACATGTTGAAGGCGACGAACTGGCCCACGGTGAGTTGCTGGTCCATCACCAGGCGGGCGCCGTACCAGAGGGTGGCGGCGCTGATGAGCTTGCCGATCAGGTTGATGCCTTCGTGGCCGTAGCTCGCGAGCGTGCTGGTCTTGAAGCTGGCCGAGACGTAGGCGGCGAGTTGGTCGTCCCAGCGTTTGGCAATGGCGGGCTCCAGCGCGCTGGCCTTCACGGTCTGGATGCCGGTGACGGTTTCGACCAGCAGTGATTGGTTCTCTGCGCCGCGGGCAAATTTTTCGTTCAGGCGGGCTCGCAGGATGGGCACGAGCGTGAGGCTCAGGCCGACGTACAGCGGCAGGCTCACCAGCACGATCAGCGTGAGCGGCACGCTGTAGAGGAACATCACCGCGATGAAGATCACCGAGAACAGCACGTCGAGCACCAGCGTCAACGCGTTGCCGGTGAGAAAGCTGCGGATGTTCTCCAGCTCGCGCACTCGGGCCACCGAGTCGCCGACACGTCGCGCCTGGAAGTAGGCCAGCGGCAGCTGCAACAGGTGGCGAAACAGGCGGGCGCCCAGCTCCACGTCGATGCGGCTGGTGGTGTGGCTGAAGACGTAGGTGCGCAGGATGGTGAGCACGCTCTCGAACAGCACCACCACCACGAGCCCGATGATGAGCACGTCGAGCGTGGACATGCCGCGATGAACCAGCACCTTGTCCATCACCACCTGGAAGAAGAGCGGGCTCACCAGCGCAAAGAGCTGCAGGAAGAGCGAGACGACCAGCACCTCGCCCAGCAGGCGGCGGTATTTGACGAGGCTCGGGATGAACCAGCTGAAGTCGAAGGTGGCCAGCGCACCGGCCAGCGAGGCGCGGCTGGTGATGAAGATGAGCTGGCCGCTCCACTGCGTTTCGAAGACGCTGGTCGGCTCGATGACGGGGCGGCCACCGGGCTCTTGCATCAGCACACGCTGGCCGTCGCATTGGGCCAGCACGACCACGCGGCCGTCCTTCATCAAGGCCAGCGCGGGCAGTGGCGCGAGGCTCAGGCGGTCGATGGGGCTGCGGCTGAGCTTGGCCTTGAGGCCCAAGTGCTTGGCGGCGAGCAGCAGGTCGTCGGTGCTCGGGGTGTGGCTGGGGGGCCAACCGAGTTGATGCGCCAAGTGCGCAGGCTCGGCGGCGATGTGGTGCAGGCGGGC
>NZ_JADMJX010000410.1 GCF_018780185.1 Rhizobacter sp. | reverse complement strand
CTGAACAAGGCCGGCACCAGGATCAGGCCGCCCCCGCCCACGATGGCATCGACGAAGCCGGCAAACAGCGAAGCGAGGGTGACGGTGATCAGGTCCAAGGAGGGTGCGCCCAGAAAAAACACAAAGGGCGTCAGGTTTCCCTGACGCCCTTGCATGATGTCATCGGCACGTGTGCTTCTTGGGCACCGGCCTCTGTCGCAGCCTGCGAGTTATGTACTGTGGCTGCCTTGTATATGTCTCCTCAGACCCCCGCCAGTGCCCGGCAGATTCCGCTGCCAGCCGCGAGTGGGCGGACTTTAGGACGGTGCCTTCATGCACACACTAGGGGTTTTCACGCGCCAACTTGGGGCTCGTCGCGGACGGAAGCACCAACTTCACCTCGGTGCCGTGTGTCAGGGAACTGGTCACTGCCACGCTGCCGCCATGCAGCTCGACGATGCGCTTGACGATGGCCAGGCCCAGGCCCTTGCCCCCCTCGCCGGTGGCCGGCGCCACGCTCTGACGGGCCTGGTAGAACCGGTCGAAAAGGTGGGGCAGGTCGGCCTCGGCGATGCCCGGCCCGGTGTCGCGCACCGACACCACGACCTCGTGCCCCCTTTCTTCGGCCTGCACCGTGATGTGGCAGCCCGCGCCACAGAACTTGAGCGCGTTGTCGACCAGGTTCGCGACCGCACGCTCGAACAGCTCGACGTCGACCTCGGCCACCACCGGGTGCTCGCCGTCGTGCAGCGCCGTCAGCGCCACGCCGCGCTGGGCCGCCGGCTCGGCAAAACGTGCGGCGATGTCGGCCAGCAGCTCGTGCAAATCGACCCGCTCGCGGCGCAGCTGAAACGCCGGCTCGTCGAGCGTGGCCAGGTCGCCCAGTGACTGCACCATGCGCGCCGCGTTGCGGGTGTTGCGCAGCGCCACTTCGGCGAGGCGATGGTCGTCTTGGCGTGTCGCATCACCGGCCCAGCGCGCTTGCAGCGTCTCCAGGCAGGCGGTGGTGGCGGTGAGCGGCGAGCGCAGGTCGTGCGACAGGTTGCTCACCGCCTCGCGGCGAAAGTGGTCGAGCCGGCGCAGCGCATCCCACTGTTTGCGCAGGGTCGCGAGCATCGCGCCGAAGGCCTGGGTCAGCTGGCCGAACTCGTCTCGCGTCGCGGGCGGCAGCAGCGGTTGCGCGTGCGCCGCACCTTCTTGCAGGCCTTTTTCAGACAGCGCTGCCACCGCCTGCGTGAGGCGCTTGAGCGGCCGGGTGACCGAGCCGATCACCAGCGCTGCGAGCACCGTGGTGAGCGCCACGATGGCGGTGATGAGCCACATCGCCGGTTGCGCAAAGCTCGCGCGCAGCACCTGCCAGCGGGTGGCCGGCAAGCCCTCCTTGTGGCACACGAGGTAGAGGTAGCCGGCCACCGGCTCGCCCGAGCGGATGGCGCGCCGGCCCACCGGCCGGGCGGTGACGATGGCGTCGGCGTCCATGCGCTCGGGGTCGTCACCCATCACATAGGCCATGCCCGGTGTGCTGGCGGCCTGGCGCACCGGGCCCATCGCCACCTTGAAGCCCGGGGGCAACTGCACCGAGCCGGTGCTCGCGAGCACCGTGCCCTCGGGGTCGAGCAGGTAGAGCTGCGTGTCGGGCTCGAACAGCACGAGGTTCTTCAGGAAGAGCGTGAAGTCTTCGGGGTACCGCTCGTGCATCTCGAACAGGTTGTCGTAGGTCGCAACCACGCGGCCCAGAAAGGCCGACGCCCGCTGGTAGGTGGTTTCGTGCTCGAAGCGCTGGAAGGCGAAGACGACGGTGGCGAGCACCGCCAGCGCGGTGACGAAGCCGGTGGCGAAGATCGTGAGGGCGATCTTGAGGCGGACGCTCATTCCGCCGAGCTCACAGCGGTGGCTCCCGCATCTTGTAGCCCGCCCCGCGCACCGTCAGGATCAGCTGTGGCCGCATCGGGTCAGCCTCCAGCTTGGCCCGCAAGCGGTTGATGTGCGTCGTGACCGTGTGCTCGTACCCGTCATGCGTGTAACCCCACACCGCATTCAGCAGCTGCGCCCGCGAGAACACATGCCCCGGGTGGCTGGCGAAGTGCAGCAGCAGGTCGAACTCCAGCGCGGTGAAGTCGAGCAGCTCGCTGCGGTAACGCACCTGGCGCTTGGTCGGCAGGATCTCCAGGTCGCCATTGCGCAGCGCACCCGGCTGGGCGGGGCCGCCCGACTGCGCGGCGCGCAGCAGGTCGGCACGGCGCAGCAAGGCCTTCACGCGCGCAAGCAGCTCGGCCAGTGAAAAGGGTTTGGTCAGGTAGTCGTCGGCGCCCAGCTCCAGGCCCAGCACCCGGTCGAGCTCGGTGGCGCGGGCGGTGAGCATCAGGATGGGCGAGCTGCGGCCTCGTGCGCGCAGTGCCTTGCAGACCTCCAGCCCGTCGAGCCCCGGCATCATCAAGTCGAGGATCAAGAGGTCGCTGGCCTGCTCGTTCTGGCTCGCCAGCGCGGCCGGGCCGTCGACGACGGTGGTGACCTCGTAGCCGGCGTTGCGCAGGTTCATCGCGATCAGCTCGCGGATGTCGGTCTGGTCTTCGGCGACGAGGATGGTGGCGGGCATGGCGGGATTGTCGGTTCTGCCATCGGCTTCTTACGCAAATGTGATCTTCCTGTGATGTTCGGTGAGGCTGGCGCGAGGCGGCGCCGCGACAGTCTCTTCACCGATTCGCAGCTCCCAGGAACGCCCCATGAACGCCACCGCCCAAGCCGCTCTTGCCACGCCCTTCATGCCCATCTCGTGGCACGAGATGGTTTCGCACCGCAGCTACCTGGTGCGCTTTGCCCAGCGCAAGCTGCACGACCCGATGCTGGCCGAGGACGTGGTGCACGACGTGTTCGAAGCCGTGATCTCGGGCCGCGCCGCGTTTGCCGGGCGGGCCGCGCTGCGCTCCTGGCTCACCGCCATCCTGAAGCACAAGATCGTCGACCTGGTGCGCAGCCGCGTGGGCCTGGACAGCCTGGACGAGCAGGCCCTCGACGACGCCACGCTGGCAATGGAATGCCCGCAACCCCAGCCCGACGAAGTGGCCGCGCAGCGCGAGCAGTTGCGCCACACGCTGGCCCGCATCGAGGCGCTGCCGAGCGGCCTGCGCGACGTGATGCAGCTGAGGGTGTTGCAAGACCAGCCCACCGAGGCGGTGTGCGAGGCGCTGGCCATCAGCGAAGACAACCTCTTCGTGCGCCTGCACCGGGCACGCAAACAGCTCTTGTCCTGAAACCGCATGCGGGGGCGAACTTCGCCCCGAATGGCACTGGCATGCCGTCTGCATGAGGGGGGCGGCAGTTATCCTCGCCGCACTCCCCTTCCAAAGGCCGCGCCATGCCCCAACCCATCCCTGCCACGCTGATCCCCGGAGACGGCATCGGCCCCGAGATCGTCGACGCCACCCTGCAAGTGCTCGACGCCGTCGGCGCCCCCTTCGTGTGGGACCGGCAGATCGCCGGCCTGGGAGGTGTGGAGGTGGCCGGCGACCCGCTGCCGCAGGCCACCATCGACAGCATCCGCCGCACCCGCCTCGCGCTCAAGGGCCCGCTGGAGACACCCTCGGGCAGCGGCTACCGCTCGTCGAACGTGCGCCTGCGCGAAGAGTTCAAGCTCTACGCCAACCTGCGCCCGGCGCACACCATCATCCCCGGTGGGCGCTACGACAACATCGACCTCGTGATCGTGCGTGAGAACCTCGAAGGCCTGTACATCGGCCACGAGCACTACGTGCAGATCGACGACGACCCGCATGCGGTCGCCATGGCCACCGGCATCAACACCCGCGCCGGCAGCCGCCGGCTGCTGGAATTTGCTTTCGAGCACGCCATCGCCACCGGCCGCAAGAAGATCACGCTGGTGCACAAGGCCAACATCATGAAGGCGCTGACGGGCATCTTCCTGGAGACGGGGCTCGAGCTGTACGAGAAGAAGTACAAGGGCCGCATCGAGCTCGACACCGTGATCGTCGACGCCTGTGCGATGAAGCTGGTGCTGAACCCGTACCAGTTCGACGTGATCGTCACCACCAACCTGTTCGGCGACATCCTGTCCGACCTGGTGGCCGGCCTGGTGGGCGGCCTCGGCATGGCGCCGGGCGCCAACATCGGCGCCGACGCGGCGATCTTCGAAGCCGTGCACGGCTCGGCGCCCGACATCGCCGGCAAGGGCTTGGCCAACCCGACTGCCCTGCTGCTGGCCGCGGCGATGATGCTCGACCACGTGAAGCTGCCCGACAAGGCCACGCGCGTGCGCAAGGCCATCGACGAGACGCTCAACATCGACAACATCCGCACCGGCGACCTGGGCGGCAAGGCCAGCACCTCGGCGTTTGCCAAGGCGGTGGTGAGCCGGGTGACCTCGGCCGCGTGAGCTCAGGCTGAGGTGTCGAGCAGCGTGCCCAGCTTGGCGTTGAGCGCGAAGTGCATCGCCGGGCCTGCGTAGACCGTCATGCTGAACGGCCCGCCGTGGTCGATGACAAAGGGGCCGAGGCCCGCCACCTCGGTGTTGAGCCTGACCAGCGGCACTGGCGCCGCACCGGTGACGAGGGCCCGCTTCATGTGGGCGTCAACGAGCGGCGGCAGGGCTGAACCGATGGCAAGGGAACCAGACATCGCAGGCAAGAAAAAGTGCGGGGTTGCAAGGCGTGCCGAGCAGCACAACCCAGCACTTTAGCCAGCCAGCCCGTGCCCGGCCACCCGTGCTTTCTTCAAAGCCGCGCAGAGCGGGAGTTTTCGCGCAACTCCGCGCCGCGCCGCGATCCGGTCCTTGACAGGTGCCGGCGGCGGAGCCGTCGCCCGAAATTCACGCCCTCAGCGGCGCTTCAACCAGCCCTGCGCGTCATCGGCCGTCAAGGGCACGGCATAGAGCGAGCCTTGCAGCACGTGGCAGCCGGCCAGGCGCGCGGCCTGGGCCTGGGCCTCGGTTTCGATGCCCTCGGCCACCACGTCGAGCTGCAGCACCCCGGCGAGCTGGCAGATGGCCTTCACCACCGCCGACGCATCGACCGCCGGCAGCGGCTCGATCAGCGAGCGGTCGATCTTGACCGCGCTCACCGGCAGGCTGCGCAACAGGTTGAGCGATGAAAAGCCGGTGCCGAAGTCGTCGAGCGCGACCTGCACCCCATGGTCACGCATCTCGCGGATCTGGTCGCGCGCCTGCTCCAGGTGGGTGACGGCGGCGCTCTCGGTGATCTCGAGCGTCAGCAGCGTGGGCGACACGCCGTACTGCTGCAGCGTGTTGGCCACCATGCCGGGGAAGCCGGCATCGAGCAGCTGCAGCGGCGAGACGTTCACGGCCACCGGCAGCGCCGTCTGAAGCTCGCGCTGCCAGCGCGCCAACTGCTGGCAGGCCTGCGCCAGGATCAGCCGGCCCAGCGGCACGATCAGGCCGGTGCGTTCGGCCGCAGGGATGAAATCGTTGGGCGCGATGCGGCCCAGGCCCGGGCGGTCCCAGCGCACCAGGGCCTCGAAGCCCACCAGCGCGCCGCTGCGGGCCTCGACCTTGGGCTGGTAGAAGAGCACGAACTCTTCGTTGCTGACGCCGGAGCGCAGGCCTTGTTCGGCGTCGAGCTCGATGCCCGAGCCGCGCTCGAAGCGCTCTTGCGCAAACTGCAGCGAGGTGCCGGGCACCGCCTTGGCCTGGTGCATGGCGGCATTGGCCGCGCGCAACAAGGCCTCGGGGTTGTCGGTGGTCGTGGGGTAGAGCGCCACGCCCATCGACACGTCGAGAAAAAACTCGTAGCGGTGTACGGTCAAGGCACGCGACAGGCGCTTGCGCACGCGCTGCGTCAGCGCGCTGGCGCCGTCTTCGTCGGAGGCGCGGTGGGCCAGCAACGCGAACTCGTCTTCGCCCAGGCGCATCACCTCGGCCTCGCCGGCCAGCGTGTGCTCCAGCGTGGTGGCCAGCGTGCGCAAGACTTCGTCGCCCACCGGGTGGCCGTGCGCTTCGTTGAAGAGCTTGAAGCGGTCGACGTCGAGCAGCACCAGCGCAAACGCGTTGTCGGGCTTGCCGCACAGCACCCGCAGGCGCTGCAGCAGGGCGCTGCGGTTGGGCAGGCCGGTCAGCTCGTCGTGCGTCGCCTGGTGCAACAAGGCCTGGGTGGCGTTGTGCTGCGCGGTCTCGTCGGTCACCACCACCTGCTCGGCGGGCTTGCCGTCCCAGTCGACCCGCCAGGCCGAAAAGCGCAGGTGGATCGGCGTGCCATCGAAGCGGTAGCGCAACCCGTCCCAGTTGGCCTGGGCCAGCTCGCCGCCGACGATCTGGCGGTGCCGCTCGCGCGCCTGGGCGCGCTCCTTTTCGGGCATGGTGGCGTCACGCCACAAGGTGTTCACCTCCGACAGCGACGACAGGCCGTAGATGCGCAAGAGCGCCGGGTTGGCGTAAGTCAGCTCCTCGCCCTGCACCACGGCCACGCCCTGGTGCGAACGTTCGGTGAGCTGCTGGAAGCGCTGGCGCAAGCGCCGCGATTCGTCGAGCGAGCGGCTCACCGCCGCATGCAACAGCGACAAGCCCAGCGTCAACCGCAACACGCCGGCAATCGCCAGCTGCACACCCAGCCCCGGCTCGCCCATCACCACGAACAAAAACTGGTTCGCACCCACCAGCACCAGCATCACGCCGACCAGCCGTTCGCCGGCACCCAGCCGCCACAACCAGCCCATGGCCACGATGCCGGCGGCCACGTGCAGGGTGGCGCTGAGCGCCTGCGCCAGCCGCGGGTGCACCTGGATCAGCACCAGCCCCACCAGCAACAGGCACACGAACACCACGCCGCTTTGCACCCGCGTGGGCGCAAAACCCGCCAGCCGCGCGCTGCCCAGCATCACCAGGGCGAGGTACAGCGCTGCGGTGGTGACCACCGCGAGCATGCCGGTGATCTGCACCGCCACCTGGGGCTGGCGCATCAAGTAGTAGGCCAGCGGCACACAGATCTGCGCAAGGTAGGCCCAGCCGAGGTCGCGCGAGAAAAGCTGGCGCCGGTCACGCCGCCACGCCAGCAGCAGCGTGATGCCGACGATCAGGTTGACGGCCGAGCTGAAGGCCAGCGCGTCGGTGTAATTGAAGAGGAACATCAGCCGGCGAGAATCCAGCCCGCGGCGCGCTCGGCAATCATCAGCGTGGGCGCGTTGGTGTTGCCGCTGGTGATGGTGGGCATCACGCTTGCATCGACCACGCGCAGCCCGCGCACCCCATGCACCCGCAGCCGCGCGTCGACCACCGCCAGCGGGTCGGCCTCGGGGCCCATCTTGGCGGTGCCCACCGGGTGGAAGATGGTGGTGCCGATGTCACCGGCCAGCCGGGCGAGCTCTTCGTCGGTCTGGAACTCTGTGCCCGGCTTCACTTCGGTCGGGCTGTATTTGGCCAGCGCCGGCTGGGCCACGATGCGGCGGGTGACGCGCAGCGAGTCGGCGGCCACACGGCGATCGGCTTCGGTGCTCAGGTAGTTGGCGCGGATGCTCGGCGCCTCGGTCGGTACCGCGCTCTTGATCTGCACCTGCCCGCGGCTCGTCGGGTTGAGGTTGCACACGCTGGCGGTGAAGGCGTTGAAGTTGTGCAGGGGCTCGCCGAAGGCGTCGAGCGAGAGCGGCTGCACGTGGTATTCGAGGTTGGCGTGCGGCTGGGCGGGGTCGCTTCGGGTGAAGGCGCCGAGCTGCGAGGGCGCCATGCTCATCGCGCCGCTGCGCTTGAAGGCGTATTCGAGGCCGATCATGGCCTTGCCCCACAGCGAGTTGGCCTGGGTGTTGAGCGTCTTCACGCCCTGTACGCTGTAGACCGCGCGGATCTGCAAATGGTCTTGCAGGTTGCCCCCCACACCCGGCAGGTGGTGCTGCACCGTGATGCCGTGGTGCTGCAACAGGCTGGCCGCGCCAATGCCCGAGAGCTGCAGGATCTGCGGCGTGCCCACCGCTCCGGCGGCCAGGATCACCTCACCGCGGGTCTTCACCTGGATCGGCTCGCCACCCCCGTGGGGCAAGACCTCGACGCCGATGGCGCGGAGCTCGCCACCCTCGGCCTTGTCGAGCAAGACCCGCGAGATGTGCGCGCCGGTCCAGACCTGCAGGTTGTCGCGGTTCTCGATCGGGCGCAAGAACGCCTTGGTCGCATTCCAGCGGATGCCGCTGCGCTGGTTGACGTCGAAATAGCCCACGCCTTCGTTGTCGCCCCGGTTGAAGTCGCTGCTGTGCGGGATGCCGGCCTGTTGCGCGGCCTGGGCAAACGCGTCGAGCACGTCCCAGCGCAGGCGCTGCTTTTCGACGCGCCACTCGCCGCCCTGGCGCTCGCCTTTGGGGTCGAAGCCGGGCGCGGCGTGCACCGCATCGGCACCCTTGTGGAAGTCTTCGTGCTTCATGAAGGCCGGCAGGCACTCGCGCCAGCTCCAGCCGTCGTTGCCGAGTGCGCCCCAGTGGTCGTAGTCGCGCGCCTGGCCACGCATGTAGATCATGCCGTTGATGCTGGAGCAGCCGCCCAGCACCCTGCCGCGCGGGTAGCGCAACTTGCGGCCGTTCAGGCCCGGGTCTTCGTCGGTGAAATACAGCCAGTCGGTGCGCGGGTTGCCGATGCAACGCAGGTAGCCGACCGGGATGTGAATCCACAGGTAGTCGTCGTTGCCGCCGGCCTCGATCAGCAACACCCGCTTGCTCGGGTCGGCGCTAAGGCGGTTGGCCAGCAGGCAGCCGGCGGTGCCGGCACCACAGATGATGTAGTCGTAGGTGGAGGGGGTCACGGAAGGCCGCTCTGCAGTTCGCCGCAGAGTCTAGCCTTCGAACCCTCTGCGAGGCTTACTCGGGAACCACAGGTGTTGCTGGCGTGCGCAACAGGCTGCCCGAGTTGAAACGCGCTCCCGGTGCGCCCCTAACGCACCGTGCTGGCCAGGATGGGAAAGAGCTTGATCAGCCCGTCCGACATCACCTCGACCGCCAGCGCGGCCAGGATCAAACCCATCAGCCGCGTCATCACGTTGATGCCGGTCTTGCCCAGCACCTTGGCGATGCGCCCGGCGGCGCTGAAGGCGAGCCACACCGCGATGCCGATCACCACGCCGTAGCCCACCAGAAAGGCCAGCTCCCACCAGTGGCGGGTCTTGTCGGCGTAGATCACCATGGTCGAGATGGTGGCCGGGCCGGTGAGCAGCGGGATGGTCAGTGGCACCACCGCGATGCTGTCGCCAGCGTCGACCTTGGTGTCACCTTCGTTGACGTCTTCGGGCCGCGTTTCGGCCGGCTGGGCGTTGAGCATCTGCAGCGCCGAGATCAGCAGCAGCGTGCCGCCGCCCACCTGAAACGAGGCCAGCGAAATGCCAAAGAACTCGATGATCTTCAGCCCCGCCAGTGCGCTGACCGCAATCACCACGAAGGCGCTGAAGGCCGCCACGCGGATGGTGCGCTGTCGCTGCTCGCGGGTGAAGCCTTCGGTGAAATGGATGAAGAAGGGGATCACGCCGATCGGGTTGACGATGGCGAGCAGCGCGACCAGGGGTTTGTAGATGTCCATGGGGCATTCTGTTAGGTGCAGGCCAATTCACGCAGATAGCGCAAACCCGCGAGCGCGCGCGGGCCGTACCAGCTGAGCAGCTCGCCGTCGACCCGCTGCACCCGCGCCTGCGGGCACAGCGCCTGGGCCTGGTGCAGGTGCTCGTCGGTGAAGTTGAACGGCTCGGAGCTGAGCAGCACCCGTTCGACGCCGCGCAGCCAGGGCTCGTCGCCGCGCAGCACCGGGTAGCGGGCGGCGCCGCGCTCGCCGCCACCCAGCGCCGGCTCGCTCAACCAGTTGATGCGCGCCAGCATGCGCGAGATGTAGGTGTCGCGCGCGATGGTCATCCACGGCTGGTGCCAGATCAGGTACAGCACGCGGCAGGGCTCACGCCCGGCCGGCTGGGTCAGCGCCAATTCGGCCGTCAAGGCGCTGCGCAGTTGGTGCGCACGCTCCGGCACACCCGGTTGGGCAGAGAACACCTGGGCCAGCTGGTCGACCAGGGCCAGGTTGTCTTGCGGGTCGCAGGGGTGGGTGACGACCAATTGGGCGCCCAGGCTTTCAAGGGCCTGGGCGGTATCGAGGCGGTTTTCATCCACGTTCAACAACACATGGGTGGGCGCCAACTGCCTCAGTTTGGTGAGATTCACATCCTTGGTGCCACCCACTTTGGGAACGTCGCGCAATCGTGGCGCCGGGTGAATGCAAAAACCCGTGCGCGCCACCAATTGATCACCCAAACCCAGCTCAACCACCAATTCGGTGAGGCTGGGAACCAGGCTGGCGATGCGCGTGTTCATGGGGCCAAGGCGGCAAGTGGGGCCTCGCGATCATAGGGATGGCGCATATCGACAGAGCGCCGTCGAATGCCACGCTGGGAAAACAACACTTTCAACTTGAGCGTATTGCAGGGCTTTCCACTATTTGCACCGCTTTGCGCAATTACTTGATAATGGAAATTCCCGGTATGGATGCAGCGCCTTCGCTTGAATGGTTCAGGATAGGTAGAAGCTCCACATTTGTTCTCTGTGTCATCAGGAAAGAAAGGCGCTCTCCATGGGCAATAAACTTTACGTCGGCAACCTCGCCTATAGCGTTCGTGACGAGGATCTCCAACAAGCATTCGCACAGTTCGGCACCGTCTCATCTGCCAAGGTGATGATGGACCGCGACACCGGCCGCTCCAAGGGCTTCGGCTTCGTGGAAATGGGCTCGGACGCCGAGGCCCAAGCGGCCATCAACGGCATGAACGGCCAGGCCCTCGACGGCCGCGCCCTGGTTGTCAATGAAGCCCGCCCGCGTGAAGAGCGTCCGGGTGGCTTCGGCGGTGGCGGCGGTGGCCGTTCCGGCGGTGGCGGTGGCTTCGGTGGTGGCGGCGGCCGCTCCGGTGGCGGCGGCTTCGGCGGCGGCGGCGGCGGTGGTGGCGGCGGCTACGGCGGTGGCGGCGGTGGCCGCTCCGGTGGTGGTGGCGGCTACGGCGGTGGTGGCGGTGGCCGCTCCGGCGGTGGTGGCGGCGGCTACGGTGGCGGCGGCGGCGGCGGTGGCCGCGGCGGTTACTGAAACCAGCTGCTGAACCGCTTCGTCACTGAAGCGGCTTCATCAAGAAGCGGTGAGTGCGCAAGCACCCACCGCTTTTTTCATGGGCGCCGACCAGGGCGCCCTCAGGGCATCAGCTCGAACGAGGCCTTGACGAACAACTCGGTCTCGCGAGCGCCCAGTGGCTCGCGGCTTTGCCGGCTCAGCCCGGCGCTCAGCACACGGCCCACACCCAGTCGCCGTTGCGCCACCAGCGAGGCCGCGGTGTCGCGCGAGGCCTGCGACGGCACCCCTGCCGTCGCGTCTTCGGCCCGTGTCAGCCGGCTGTGCTGCCACAACACACGCAGCGAGTCGCGCGCACTCAGGTGCAACACACCCAGCCACTGCGCGGCGGTGTCGGTCAGCGCCCGGGCGCCGTCGCGGCCCTGGATGAAACCCTGCTGCACACGCTGCTCCGACTCCAGGCCCCAGCCGTTCGGCAAACCGCCACGCAGCTTGGCCTCGAGCAACCAGACCGCGCCACGCCCGACACGGTCGGCGTCGACATCGAGCCGCTCACCGGCTTCCACTTCGGCGTTGAAGCGGGTGAACCAGGGCGCCGGGTTGACACCATAGCCCAGCACCAGGCTGCGCGACGGGTGCAGCCGCCCGCCAGCACTGGCAGGTTTGGCACGCTCGGCATTCAGGTGCAGCTGCAACCAGGCTTCGGTGTTCAGCGCCGCCACCCACCACAGGCCGGGGTGGATGTGCCGCAGCACCGTCTCTCCACCGGCGATGCCGGCGTCGGCATCGCGCAAGGCGGAACGCTGCTCCAGCGCCAGCGTGGCTTCGAACTCATAGGCGGTGAACGCCGACCAGGCACCCAGCGGTGCGAGCTCGCGCTCGCCAAACCGCCGGATCAGCTCGGTCTTGAGGGTGCGCACACCGGCCTGCTCGACAAAGCCGTTGTCGTTGCGAAAACGCGGGCTGACGTCGCTCAGCTCGGCGGTGATGTTCCAGCCCGGTGTGCGGCGCCACCATGACAGCGAGGTGTGGTGGCCGTCTTCACGCGGTGCCGTTCGCGACGCGCCGTCGGGGTCGAACATTGCGGTGGTCTGCGAGCCAAGCAGCCGCATGCGCAGCTGGTCTTGGCCACCGGCACGCCACGACACGTCGGCACCGGCAACGCGGTTGTCGCGGCCGTCGCCGTAGTCACGCAAGGACACCAGGCCACCCAGCGTGGCCTGCGTGGCCTGCCAGCGCGCGCGCAGCAGCGTGGCCTGTGAACGCTCGTCTTGCAACGCCACGCCAGTGCCATAGGCGCCGGGCTGCAGGATCAGCCCACCGCCGGCATCGCTCAGGCTGAGCGCGGTCGCATCGGCCGCAGCCCCTCGCCAGGTGGCACGCACGCCCCAGCGTGGGTCGGTGACCGAGCGGGAGTAGAAGGCGGGCAAGGGCAGGTCGAGCACGTCGGTGCTCTCGAGAAAGAAGTGGCGCTTCTCGGGCACGCTGAGCGCAAAGCGGGTGTTGCCGGCGAGCTGCGGCGTGTCGAGCTCGACCTGCGAGAAATCGGGGTTCAGCGTGGCATCGAACACCCAGTCGGCCCGCGGGCGCCATTTGATGTCGGCACCCAGCGAGAGCTCGTTGCCGCGCTGCGCGCCGCGGGTGCGGCGCGCGGTCAGCTCGGGGCGCACCGACAGAAAGCCGCGGTCGCGCACCCGCTCGGTCACGTCTTCGAGGCCGGCCACCGCTTGCAGCTCGCTGATGAAGTTGAGCGCGTCCTTGCTCAGCGGTGCACTCAGCAACAACATGCTGGCATCGCGCGGCACGCTGCGTGCCACCATCAGGCGCCAGGCGCCGCCGCCCGCGTAGGGGTAGCGCAGCGCCAGCAGCGGCAGGCGCAGCTCGACGCTGTAGCCATCGGGCTCGCGCTGCACGGCGGCTTCGGTTTCGAAGTCGGGGGCGAAGTCTTCGGTGTCGGTGTCGGCGATGAACATGCCGTCGGCCACCACGCCCGCCGCATTGACGCGGACAAACTGCGCCGACTGGCGCGCACCCACCGGGTCGAGCACGATGGAGACGAAGTCCTGGTCCCGCATCACCTGGTCACGGCGCACCAGCGGGGCCCGAATCAGCGCCGGCTCGGGGTCGTAGGCACGGATGCCGAAGGTGATGCCGTTGGCGTCGACCACCACCTGCACCGTGGTGCGCAGCGGCGCTGGCCAGCGCTCGACCGGGAGGTACTGGGTGAAGGTGTCGTGCAGCGGTGCACGCTGCCACACGGCTTCATCGAGGCGGCCGTCAATGCGCAGGGCGGGCTCGTCGGTGGACAGCCGCACTGCCTGCGGGCGCACGCCGTCGGGGTACGCCGCCGAGGCCGCGGCGGCACTCGCGAGCAGGCCCAGCCCGCCCGCCCACAGCCAGCGCCACCCGCTCACGCCGTCATTCGCCCGCGCGGTGCTTGCGTGGCCGCCCGGCCAGCACGCGGTCGAACAGCGCGTCGGGCAGCAGCCGCATCAGCTTGGCCACGAGGCCCATCTGCCAGGGGATCACGCGGTAGCTCACACCGGCGGTGATGGCCGCGAACGACTTGTCGGCAAACGCGTCGGGCTGCATCAGGAAGGGCATGCTGTAGCGGTTCTTGGCAGTGAGCGGCGTGGCCACGTAGCCGGGCACGACGGTCACCACCTTCACGCCAGCGTCACGCAGCTCGCCACGCAGGGTTTCGCAGTAGCTGATGACGGCGGCCTTGCTGGAGCAGTAAGCGCCATGCCCCGGCAGGCCGCGGATGCCGGCCACGCTGGCAATGCCCACCAGCGTGCCCGAGCGGCGCGTGCGCATCGCGGTGACGAAGGGCTGAAAGGTGGCGGCCATGCCGATGTTGTTGGTCTCGTAGACGCGGCGCATGACCTCGATGTCGCCGAACACCGCGGTGTCGATGCCGATGCTGATGCCGGCGTTGGCGATCACCACGTCGGGCAGGCCCTGGGCTGCGATGCAGGCTCGGCCTGCGCCGGTGATGCTGTCGATGTCACACACGTCGGCGCCGTAGACGGCGTAGCGCGTCGTGTCCAGGCCTTGTGCCTGCGCCCAGGCTTGCAGCTCGGCCGCACGGCGCGCGACCAGCGCCAACCGGTAACCCGCGCGGTAGAAACGCAGCGCCAACGCCTGGCCAATGCCACTCGAAGCGCCGGTGACGAACAACAGCGGTGCAGTGCTCATGGCTTGCCCTTGGGAAGAAAACTCGCGCGCATGCGCCCGCTGAACTGGATCAAGCGATCGAGGTGGCTGTATTCCATGCCGTCGGCGTGCACCTGGGTGCCGCCACGTGTCACCGTCACCGGCAGGTGCGAGCGCACCCGCTCGGTGTCGAGGAACGCGTGCAGGAACTCGCCCTTGAAGTTGATCGCGGCATCGTCGGCCGTGGCTTCGCGCACGATCTCGGCACCACCCATCAGCTGCACTTCGGTGCCGGCGCCGTTGGCAATGGCCTGGCGCGCGGTGGCCAGCGTCACGCGCCCGTCGGGGGTCACGGCGCGCAGGCGCACGTTGTCGATCTCCAGCGTGTCGGTGTCGGGGTAGTGGCGCATGGCGTCGCCCTCGATCTGCGCACGCAAGGGGCCTTCGGGGGTGAATCGCTGCACAGCGAAGTTGCGCATCTCGTAGTCGGGCTCGTGGCGCAGCGGGGCGGCGGCACGCACCTCCCCGGCCACGGGCGTGTTTTTCACCAACCACCAGGTGCCCAGCGCGAGCAGGGCCATCATCAAGAGCGGCAGGTACGAGGACACCACTTCGACCACCCGCCAGCGCCAAGGCTGCCGAGCCCGTGGCGCCGACGCGGGTGCGGCCGGCGGCGACAAGGCCGCTGGCGCGGTCAGCGACACCACTTCAGGCAGATCCATCGAGCGTGGTCAGGTGGCCGCGCAGCAGCGCGGCGTAGCGCCCGGCGGCGGTGAGCAGCAGGTCGCAGCACTCGCGCGCCGCGCCGTGGCCGCCAAAGGGGGTGGTCACGTGGTGGGCGATGGCCTTGACCTCGGCATGTGCGTTGGCCGGTGCGCAAGCCAACGCGGCGCGCGCCATCAGCGGCAGGTCGGGCCAATCGTCGCCCATCGCGGCAAGCTGCGCCCAACCGAGCTGCAATTGCGCAAGCAAGGTTTCGGCTGCGGCCAGCTTGTCTTGGGCGCCATAGGCAGCGTGAACGATTCCCAGGTCGGCCACCCGCCGCCGCACCGCAGGCGAGTCGCGCCCGGTGATGACGATGGGTGTGATGCCGCCTTGCGCCAGCAGCTTCAGGCCATGGCCGTCGAGCGTGCTGAAGGCCTTGAACTCTTCGCCGCGCTCGCTGAGGTAGATGCGGCCGTCGGTGAGCACGCCGTCGACGTCGAAGATCGCGGCGCGCACACCTTGCGCTTGCAGCAGCAGCTCGGGCGCGAACTGGAGCACCGGGGTGAGACTGCGCATCAGATGACCTTGGCGCGCATCAGATCGTTGAAGCTCAAGGCGCCGACCAGCAGGCCGCTGCCGTCGACCACCAGCACGAGCGTGATGCGCGCTTCTTCCATCAAGTCGGCGGCTTCGACGGCGAGTGCGTTGGGGCGCACGGTGCGCGGCTTCGCGTGCATCACTTCGCGCGCGGTGAGGCCGCGCAGGTCGCGCCCTTGTTCGATGCAGCGGCGCAGGTCGCCGTCGGTGAAGATGCCCAGCACCTGGCCGGCGTCGTCGGTGACGATGGCCGCGCCCAGGCTCTTGGCGCTCATCTCGCGCATGAGCTCGGTGAACACGGTGTCGGGGCCGACACGCGGCA
>NZ_JADMJX010000074.1 GCF_018780185.1 Rhizobacter sp. | reverse complement strand
CGGCATGGAGTTCGTGACCAAGCTGGTCGAGGGCAAGTTCCCCGACTACAACCGCGTGATCCCGAAGAACCACAAGAACCAGATCACGCTTGGCCGAGCGGCCTTGCTGGCCAGCCTGCAGCGTGCGGCCATCCTGACGAGCGAGAAGTTCAAGGGTGTGCGCGTCAACATCGAGCCCGGCAGCCTGCGCATTGCGTCGAGCAATGCCGAGCAGGAAGAGGCCAAGGAAGAACTCGAGATCGACTACAGCGGCGACGCCATCGAGATCGGCTTCAACGTCACCTACCTGATGGACGCCTTGGCCAACATGAGCGTCGAGATGGTCAAGCTGGAACTGCAAGACACCAACTCGAGCGTCTTGATCACCGTGCCCGAGCAGGCCGGCTTCAAGTACGTCGTGATGCCGATGCGGATCTGACCCGCCGGTCACACAGCACCTTTCCCGAGCGGGCCAGTGGCCCGCTTCAGCGTTTTGAAGGGGCCCGCAGTTCGCGCTGCGAAGCCCACACAGAGAGCCAGAGACAGCAATGAGCGACGTGCAAAACCTCCCCCAAGATGACAACGAGCGCGACCAAGCCAAGAAGGCCGCCACGGCTGCCGATTACGCCGCCTCCAGTGCAGCGTATGGTGAGGGCAGCATCCAGATCCTCGAAGGCCTGGAAGCCGTGCGCAAACGCCCTGGCATGTACATCGGCGACACGTCGGACGGCACCGGTTTGCACCATCTGGTGTTCGAAGTGGTCGACAACTCGATCGATGAATCGCTGGCCGGCTATTGCGATGACATCGTCGTCACCATCCACAGCGACAACTCCATCAGCGTCACCGACAACGGTCGCGGTATTCCGACCGGTGTGAAGATGGACGACAAGCACGAGCCCAAGCGCAGTGCGGCCGAGATCGCGCTGACCGAGTTGCACGCTGGCGGCAAGTTCAACCAGAACAGCTACAAGGTCTCGGGTGGCTTGCACGGCGTGGGCGTGAGCTGCGTGAACGGCTTGTCGAAGTGGCTGCGCCTGACGGTGCGCCGAGATGGGAAGGTGCACTTCCTGGAGTTCAAGCAGGGCATTCCGCAAGACCGCATCGTCGAGCTGCGCGATGGCGTTGAAGTGTCACCGATGAAGATCATTGGCGACACCGAGAAGCGCGGTACCGAAGTCCATTTCTTGCCCGACCTGGAGATCTTCTCCAACATCGACTTCCACTACGACATCCTGAGCAAGAAGCTGCGCGAACTCAGCTTCCTGAACAACGGCGTGAAGATCCGCCTGGTCGACGAGCGCAACAACCGCGAAGACACATTCGCCTATGCCGGCGGCGTGAAGGGCTTCGTCGAGTTCATCAACACCGGCAAGAAGGCCCTGCACCCCAACATCTTTGGCGCCGTGGGCGAGAAGGTCAGCGACCAGGGTACGACCATCACCGCCGATGTGGCGATGCAGTGGAACGACGGCTACAGCGAGAACGTTCTGTGTTTCACCAACAACATCCCGCAGCGTGACGGTGGCACCCACCTGACCGGCCTGCGCGCGGCAATGACGCGCGTCATCAACAAGTACATCGACGACAACGACTTTGCCAAGAAGGCCAAGGTCGAGGTCACCGGTGACGACATGCGCGAGGGACTCTGCTGCGTCTTGAGCGTGAAGGTGCCCGAGCCGAAGTTCTCCAGCCAGACCAAGGACAAGCTGGTCAGCAGCGAAGTGCGTGGCCCGGTCGAAGACGTGGTGAGCAAGGCGCTCACCGACTACCTGCTCGAAAACCCGGTCGACGCCAAGATCATCTGCGGCAAGATCGTCGACGCGTCACGCGCCCGTGAAGCGGCCCGCAAGGCGCGCGAGATGACCCGCCGCAAGGGCGTGCTCGACGGCATGGGCCTGCCCGGCAAACTCGCCGACTGCCAGGAGAAAGACCCGGCGCTGTGCGAGATCTACATCGTCGAGGGTGACTCCGCAGGCGGTTCGGCCAAACAAGGGCGTGACCGCAAGTTCCAGGCGATCCTGCCGCTGCGCGGCAAGA
>NZ_JADMJX010000024.1 GCF_018780185.1 Rhizobacter sp. | reverse complement strand
GTGGGCCAGAGATAGTCGCCGCCGCTGGCACCCGGCGTCAGCCAGGGCAGGCCGTAGTGGACGCCGTTGTTGTTCTGCAGGTAGTACATGCCCACCGTGATCTCGTCGGCGGTGCCGATGCCGAAGCTGTAGGTCGGCGCAATGCCGTGTTTGTCGATCTTGTTGCCGTAGTTGTCGGCCGTGGTGAGCATGGCGGCGAGGCGAAACGCGGCGTCTTCCCCGGTTTTCAGGTTGAAGTCGGCCGTTGAACGCATGTAGTCACCGCTGCCCAGGGTCAAGGCGAGCTCGTTTTCGTTGATCAGCTTGGGCTGCTTGCTGACCTGGTTGACCGCACCGCCCGTGGAACCACGACCGAACAGCATGGACGCCGATCCGCGCAACAGCTCCAGCCGGTCCCAGTTGAAAGAGTCGCGGTCGTAGAAGGCGGGGTCGCGCATTCCGTCGATGAAGATGTCACCGGTGGACTGCAGCGAAAAGCCGCGCAGGCGGATGTCTTCTTCGCCACCTTCAGCCGCCTGGAACGAGATGCCAGCGGTGTTTTTCAGCGCCTCTTTCATCGTGTCGAGATTGCGGTCGTCGATCAGCCGTTCGGTCACCACGGTCACCGATTGCGGCACGTCGCGCAGCTCTTGTTTGCCCTTGCCGATGCGGGTGGTGGTGGCTTGGTAGCTTTCTTTGCCGCTCGGTTCTGCGGCAGCCTTCACCTTGATCTGTGGCAACGTGGTCACGCCCGTTGCAGGCGCCGAGGCCGCCGCAGGCGCGGCCGGGGCAGCGGTCTGTGCGATCGCCGCACTCATGGGCGACAGGGCGAGGCCGAAGCCGGCGGCCAGTGCCCCCAGGGGCAGCAGAGAAGGGCGCGCGGGGGCGCTGTCGGGCGAGTGTTGCGGGAAGGTCTGCACAGGGTTCTCCGTGGATGTTGGAAGCACGGGCTGGCAGACGGGCTGGCTGGTGCGGTGGTCGTTGGTTGAATGAATCGGGCTACTTGGTCAAGATGAGCTTGCCCAGCGCGGTTTGCCGCAATCGGTACAAGGTGCCGTGGTGCTCGATCTGCACCTCCTTGGCACCCGCGAGCAGCTGCTGGCTGGAGATGCGCAACACCTCCGGCGGCGTTGCAGGCTCAACCTGCCGTGGCGTTTGCAGATCGGGTTTGTCGCGCTCCATGGCTCAGGGCGTCTCGGGTTCGCTGACGAAGCCGACCTTGCTCAAGCCGGCCTTGGAGGCATCGGCCAGGGTCTGGGCGACCGAGCGGTAGGGCACGTTCTGGTCGGCGCGCAAATGCACTTCGGGTTGCGGGAGCTTCTTGCTCTCGGCGCCAAAACGGGTGGCAGCCTCGGCGCGTGTGACCGGCTCGCCATTCCAGAACAACGCCCCTTCGGCGTTGATGGCGAACTCGATCTTGTCGGCCTTGGCCACGTTGGGCTGCGAGCTGGCCTTGGGCAGGTCGAGCTTGACGGCTTGGGTGAGCAGCGGCGCGGTGACGATGAAGATCACCAGCAGCACCAGCATCACGTCGATCAGCGGCACCATGTTGATCTCGGCCATGGGCGCGCTGGCGTTGCGGTTGTCGAAGCTTGCGAAGGCCATGACAAGCTCCTCAGGCGGCGCGCGGGCGGCCGATGGCGGCTGCAGCGCTGCGCACCGGCGGTGGCGGTGCGTTGCCCGCATCGGCGCTCAGCGGCTGGCCCATCGACACGAAGGTGTGCAGCTCGTAGGCAAACGCATCGAGCTTGGAGAGGATCACGCGGTTGGAGCGTGTCAGCCAGTTGTAGCCCATCACCGCGGGGATCGCGACCGCCAGCCCCAGGCCGGTCATGATCAGCGCCTCGCCCACCGGGCCGGCGACCTTGTCGAGCGTGCCGGCGCCGCTCATGCCGATGGCGACCAGCGCGTGGTACACGCCCCAGACCGTGCCGAAGAGGCCGACGAAGGGCGCCGTGGCGCCGACGGTCGCGAGCATCGCGAGGCCGTTCTCCAACCGCGTGGTTTCTTCGTCGAGCACCTTCTTGATGGTGCGGGTGACGAACTCACCC
>NZ_JADMJX010000113.1:6693-15990 GCF_018780185.1 Rhizobacter sp. | reverse complement strand
CTCGGGCCGCTGTGCACCGGCTGGGTCAGCACCGGGATGTTGTCGGTGCCGGTGCGCTGGGCGATCGCGCTGTGCACCACCGTCATCGGTGCCTGCTGCTGGCGCTTCACCGGCGACAGGCCGGTCGCGATCACCGTCACACGCAGCTGGTCGCCCAGGCTTTCGTCGTAGGCGGTGCCGTAGATCACGTGCGCGTCATCGGCCGCATAGCGGCGAATGCAGTTCATCGCGTTGCGGCTCTCGCTCAGCTTGAAGGTGCTGCGCCCCGCGGCAATCAGCACCAGCACGCCACGCGCGCCGGAGAGGTCGATGCCTTCCAGCAGCGGGCAGGCCACCGCACCTTCGGCCGCCTTGGTCGCACGGTCGGGGCCGCTCGCAATGGCGGTGCCCATCATCGCCTTGCCGGGCTCGCTCATCACGGTCTTCACGTCTTCGAAGTCGACGTTGACCAGGCCGGGGATGTGGATGATGTCGCTGATGCCGCCCACGGCGTTCTTCAGCACGTCATTGGCGTGCGCAAACGCCTGGTCTTGCGTCACGTCGTCGCCCAGCACGTCGAGCAGCTTGTCGTTCAAGATCACGATCAGCGAGTCGACATTGGCTTCGAGCTCGGCCAGGCCGGCATCGGCCGCCTTCATGCGGCGGTTGCCTTCGAAGTCGAAGGGCTTGGTGACCACGCCCACGGTCAGGATGCCCATCTCCTTCGCCACGCGTGCAATCACGGGTGCCGCACCGGTGCCGGTGCCACCGCCCATGCCGGCGGTGATGAAGAGCATGTTCGAGCCCTTGATCGACTCGCGAATGCGGTCGACCGCTTCTTCAGCGGCGGCGCGGCCGGCTTCGGGCTTGGCGCCGGCGCCGAGGCCGGTGCTGCCCAGCTGGATGAGGTGGTGCGCGCTCGAGCGGTTGAGTGCCTGCGCGTCAGTATTGGCGCAGACGAACTCCACGCCCTGCACGCCTTGCGCAATCATGTGGTCGACCGCGTTGCCGCCGCCGCCGCCCACGCCGATCACCTTGATCTGGGTGCCGAGGTCAAATTCTTCAATCATTTCGATGGCCATGTTGGACTCCAATCCTGTTTGCAGTTGCCGTTGTGTGTGTCTTCAGTCGATCTTTGTTGTGTCGCCACGCTGACTCACCCTGGTCGCATGGTCTTCTGAGGTCGGGCCGGGGGCGGATCGTGGCCCGCGTGCGGCGGCTTGCACAGACAGTGGTTGATGGTTGTTTTCATGGTTGCTCCCTGTCTGTTCAGAAGTTGCCGAGGAACCAGTCTTTGGCCCGGCCGAAAAGTGTCTTGACGGAACCCGCCTGCTGCGCGGCCTTGATGCCACGCGCACGCCCGAGCCGCGCTTCTTCCAGCAGCCCCATCACCGTGGCCGACCTGGGGTTGGCCACCATGTCGTGCAGCGAGCCGTGGTAGGTGGGGATGCCCTTGCGCACGGGTTTGAGGAAGATGTCTTCGCCCAGCTCGACCATGCCCGGCATCACCGCCGCACCGCCGGTCAGCACGATGCCGCTGGAGAGCAGCTCTTCGTAGCCGCTGTCGCGGATCACCTGGTGCACCAGCGAGAAGATCTCTTCCACCCGCGGCTCGATCACACCGGCCAAGGCTTGCCGCGACAACATGCGCGGTGCGCGGTCGCCCAGGCCCGGCACTTCGAGCTGCTCGCTCGGGTCGGCCAGCAGTTGCTTGGCGACGCCGTACTCGACCTTGATCTCTTCGGCGTCTTTGGTCGGCGTGCGCAGCGCCATCGCGATGTCGCTCGTGATCAGATCACCGGCAATCGGGATCACCGCGGTGTGGCGGATCGCCCCGTCGGTGAAGATCGCCACGTCGGTGGTGCCGGCGCCGATGTCGACCAGGGCCACGCCCAGGTCCTTCTCGTCGGCGGTCAGCACCGCGTGGCTGGAGGCGCTGGGGTTGAGCACCAGCTGGTCCACTTCCAGCCCGCAGCGGCGCACGCACTTGATGATGTTCTCGGCCGCACTCTGCGCGCCGGTCACGATGTGCACCTTCACCTCGAGCCGCCCACCGCTCATGCCGATGGGCTCCTTGACCTCGTGCCCGTCGATCACGAACTCTTGCGGCTCGACCAGCAGCAAACGCTGGTCGTTGGGGATGTTGATCGCCTTGGCCGTCTCGACCACGCGCGTCACGTCGACCGGTGTCACTTCCTTGTCGCGCACGATCACCATGCCGGTGCTGTTCTGGCCACGGATGTGGCTGCCGGTGATGCCGGTGTAGACACGCGTGATCTTGCAGTCGGCCATCATCTCGGCCTCTTTCAGCGCCTGCTGGATGCTCTGCACCGTGGCGTCGATGTTGACCACCACGCCGCGCTTCAAGCCGTGCGCCGCGGCGATGCCCAAACCGGCCACCCGCAGTTCGCCGTCGGGCAGCACCTCGGCCACCACCGCCATCACCTTGGCGGTGCCGATGTCCAGGCCGACGACCAGATCCTTGTATTCCTTGGCCATGTTTCCCTCAGTTCCTTTTGCCCGGTGGGGTGGCCACCGTGGTCGTGATGCCTTTGAGGCGCAAGGCGTAACCCTCGTTGTGGCGCAGGTCGGCGTAGACCAGCGGGCGCTGGTAACGCGCAATCACCTGCGACACGGTGGCGACAAAACGCTCGCTGCGCGCCACCAGCTCGGTCTCGTTGCCGCGGCCGAGCTCGATCTCGGCACCGCTGTCGAACTCTGCGCGCCACGAGCCGCGGCTGCTCATGGCCAGCGTGTCGATGTTCATGTCGATCTGCTGGAACACCGGCACCAGCTGGCGGTACATCGCCAGCACCTCGGCCGAGCTGCCCTCGGGCCCTTGCAGGGTGGGCAGGCTTTCGTCTTCCACGTCACCCAGGTTGGCCTGGAACACCTCGCCTTGCTGGTTGACGAGCTGGTCTTCGCCCTCTTTGGTCGCCCACAGCGCCGCGGCGCGGTGCTCTTCGAGCTTCACCGCGAGCCGGTTGGGCCACACACGCTGCACGATGGCCTGGCGCACCCAGGGCACGGCCTCGAAGGCCTGCCGGCCGCGCGACAGATCGAGCGTGAAGTAGTTGCCGGCGAGCTGCGGCAAGGCATTGGCACGGATGGTCGAGACGCTGTTGCGCGTGACCTCGCCCTCGACCTTGACGACGCGGATGTTGAACACCGGCTGGCGGATCAACCACAGCAGCGCCAACACTGCCATCAGCACCGCGCCCAGCACGAACAACGCCGACGACGTGATGTTGAGCAGGCGCACCTCGGCCGGCATGGCAGGCGCCATGGGGTTGCGGAGGGCGGCTTGCACGCGCATCGTTCGTCAGGCCTTCTTCGCGGCCGGTGTGTCGAGTGCCGCACCCGCAAGCAGGTGCAGGCACAGCTGTTCGTAAGGCATGCCGGCCGAAGCGGCCGACTTGGGCACCAGGGAATGCGAGGTCATGCCCGGCGAGGTGTTCATCTCCAGCAAGAACGCCTTGCGGTCGGTCTTGCGGATCATCAGGTCGGCACGCCCCCAGCCACGGCAACCCAGCGATCGGTACGCCGCCACCACGACACGCTGGATCTCGCGCTCTTCGGCCTCAGGCAGACCGCTCGGCACGTGGTACTGGACCACGTCGGTGAAGTACTTGTTCTGGTAGTCGTACGCCCCTTCGGGTGCGGCAATGCGCACCACCGGCAAGGCGACGGCATTCGCACCCTCGCCGAGCACCGGACAGGTGACCTCTTCACCGTCGATGAACTCTTCGCACAGCACCTCGGCGTCGTACTTCGCTGCGAGTGCCACCGCCTCGGCCATGTCGGAGTAGCCCTGCACCTTGCTCACGCCGATCGATGAGCCCTCGTGCGGCGGCTTCACGATCAGCGGCAGGCCGATTTCATCGGGCACGGCGCGCACGTCCTCGCGACTCTGCTTGTCGGCTGCGAGGCACACATAACGCGGCGTCGGCAGGCCATCGGCCAGCCACAGGCGCTTGGTCATGACCTTGTCCATCGCGATGCTCGACGCCATCACGCCCGAACCGGTGTAGGGGATGCCCAGCAGCTCGAGCGCACCTTGCACCGTGCCGTCTTCACCGTGGCGGCCGTGCAGCGCGATGAAGCAGCGCTCGAAGCCCTGCTTCTTCAGCTCGGCCAGGTCTTGTTTGGCGGGGTCGAAGGCATGGGCGTTGACGCCTTGCGACTTCAACGCGGCCAACACCCCTTCGCCCGACATCAGCGAGATGTCGCGCTCGGCCGAGGTGCCGCCCATCAGCACGGCGACCTTGCCCATGGATTTCGCGTTGATGCTCATGGGGCCTCCTTCAACAACTCGGCCACCTGGCCGGCCACGGCGCCGATCGTGCCGGCGCCCATTGCAATCACCACATCGCCATCACGCGCCTGCTCGGCGATCACCGTGTGCATCTGCGCGATGTCGTCCACGAAGATCGGGTCGACCTTGCCGGCCACGCGCAGTGCACGGGCGAGCGAGCGGCCATCGGCGGCGACGATCGGCGCCTCGCCGGCGGCATACACCTCGCCCAGCAGCACCGCATCGGCCGTGCCCATCACCTTGACGAAGTCTTCGAAACAATCGCGCGTGCGGGTGTAGCGGTGCGGCTGGAAGGCGATCACCAGACGGCGGCCCGGGAAGGCACCGCGCGCGGCCGCGATCACCGCCGCCATCTCCACCGGGTGGTGGCCGTAGTCGTCGATCAGCGTGAACTTGCCGCCACTGCGCGCACTCAGCTCGCCGTAGCGCTGGAAGCGCCGGCCCACGCCGCGGAACTCCCCCAGGGCCTTGACCAGCGGCTCATCAGGCAGCTCCAGCTCGGTGGCCACGGCCACGGCCGAGAGCGCGTTGAGCACGTTGTGCTCGCCCGGCAGGTTGAGCGTGATCTCCAGATCAGGCATCACCACACCGTTGCGCCGCTGCGCGGTGAAGCGCATCTGGCCACCGACCAGCGCCTGCACGTTGACGGCGCGCACCTGCGCGTCGGGCCCGAAGCCATAGGTGATGACGGGGCGAGAGACCATCGGGATGATGGAGCGCACACCGGGGTCGTCGCCACACAGGATCGCCGCGCCATAGAACGGCATGCGGTGCAAGAACTCGACGAACGCCCCCTTCAGCCGCGTGAGGTCGTGGCCGTAGGTGTCCATGTGGTCGGCATCGATGTTGGTCACGACCGACAGGATGGGCATCAGGTTGAGGAACGAGGCATCCGACTCGTCGGCCTCGACCACGATGTAGTCACCCGAGCCCAGGCGCGAGTTGGCGCCGGCTGCGTTGAGCTTGCCGCCGATCACGAAGGTCGGGTCGAGCCCGGCTTCGGCCAGCACGCTGGTCACGAGCGAGGTGGTGGTGGTCTTGCCGTGCGTGCCCGCGATGGCGATGCCGCGCTTCAGGCGCATCAGCTCGGCCAGCATCACCGCGCGCGGCACCACCGGCACCCGCTTGGCGCGCGCGGCGATCACCTCGGGGTTGTCGGACTTCACCGCGGTGGAGGTCACCACCGCTTCGGCGCCCGCGATGTGCGCTGCATCATGGCCCACGAACACCTTGATGCCGAGCGTGGCCAGGCGGCGCGAGGTCGCGCTGTCGCTCTGGTCGGAGCCCGAGACGGTGTAGCCGAGGTTGTGCAGGATCTCGGCGATGCCGCTCATGCCGGCGCCACCGATCCCGACAAAGTGAATGTGTTTAACGGCGTGCTTCATGACGACCCCTCGTCCGATGAGTACATCGACCGATCCCCCGAGGGGATGCGATTCGGCTTGGGGCGGCCCGGCGCTCGAATCGCTTTCATGCGGCAAGCCCTTCCAGTTCGTCTGCAACGTGCGCTGCCGCACGAGGGCGCGCCAAGGCACGCGCCTTGGTCGCCATGTTCAACAGCGCATCGCGTGTGAGGCTCTTCAGCATCTCCGCCAGGCGCTGGGGAGTCAGTTCGGTTTGTGGCAAATGGATGCCTGCCCCCTGGTTGGCCAACCACTGCGCGTTGTCGCGCTGGTGGCTGGTGGTGCTCACGACCAAGGGCACGAGCACGCTGGCCACGCCGGCGGCGCACAGCTCGCTCACCGTCACCGCGCCGGCACGGCAGACGATCACGTCGCACAAGGCCAGGCGCTCGGACATGTTGTCGATGAACGGCAGCACCACGGCGTCGACCCCCGCCGCGGCATAGGCGGCACGCACCTTCTCGTGGTGGGCGGTGCCGGTCTGGTGGGTCAGCAGCGGGCGCTCAGGCTTTGGCAACAGCGCCATCGCCTTGGGCAAGGCCTCGTTCAAGGCCGAGGCGCCCAGGCTGCCACCGACCACCAGCACCCGCAGCGGGCCGCTGCGGTGCTCGAAACGCTCGAGCGGCGTGGGCAGGTTCTCGATCTCGGTGCGCACCGGGTTGCCAGTGACGACACCACGCTTGGTCTGGCGTGCCGCGTCGCCATCAAAGCCGAAGGCCACCTTGTCGGCCACCGGCAGCAGGCTCTTGTTGCTCATCAACAGCGCTGCATCGGCATTGACCAGCATCAGGGGCTTGCCCAGCAGCGAGGCCATCAGGCCGCCGGGGAAACACACGTAGCCACCCATGCCGAGCACCGCGTTGGCTTTGCGCTTGCGGATGATCTGCAGGCAGCTCCAGAACGCACCGAGCAGGCGAAAACCACCGGTCAGCGTGTGCAGCACACCCTTGCCGCGCAGGCCGCTGAACGTGATGTTGTCCATCGGGATGCCACTCGGCGGCACCAGCTTGTTTTCCATGCCGTGGGTCGTGCCGAGCCAGCTGACCGTCCAGCCGCGCTGCTGCATTTCCTTGGCCACGGCAAGGCCTGGAATGACGTGCCCCCCGGTACCCGCGGCCATGATGATGAGGTGCTTGCTCATGCGCGACCTCCGCGCATGAGTTGTCTGTTTTCAATATCGATGCGCAGCACGATCGCCAACGCGATCATGTTCATCAGGATCGCCGAGCCGCCATAGCTCATCAACGGCAACGTCAGACCCTTGGTCGGCAGCACGCCCAGGTTCACGCCCATGTTGATGAAGGCCTGGCCGCCCATCCAGATGCCGATGCCTTGGGCGAACAGGCCGGCGAACACACGGTCGAGCGCCACCGCCTGGCGGCCGATGTGAAAGATGCGGCGCGACAACCAGAAGAACGCAAAGATCACCGCCGCCACGCCGACGAAGCCCAGCTCCTCGCCGATCACGGCGAGCAGGAAGTCGGTGTGCGCCTCGGGCAGGTAGTGCAGCTTCTCGACGCTGCCGCCCAGGCCCTGGCCAAAGATCTCGCCGCGGCCAAAGGCAATCAGCGAGTGTGACAACTGGTAGGCCTTGCCCAACGTGTACTTCTCGTCCCAGGGGTTCAGGTAGGCAAAGATGCGCTCGCGCCGCCATTCGCTGAAGCTGATCATCAACACGAAAGCACCGACCAGCACCGCCGTGATCAGGAAGAACATGCGGCCGTTCACACCGCCCAGAAACAGAATGCCCATCGCGATGGTGGCGATGACCAGGAACGCCCCCATGTCGGGCTCAGCCAGCAGCAGCATGCCCACCACGGCCACGCTCACGGCCATCGGCATCACCGCGCGGAAGAAGTTTTCCTTCACCTCCATCTTGCGCACCATGTAGTTGGCGGCATAGAGCGCGATGGCCAGCTTGGCCAGCTCGGAGGGCTGGAAGTTGGTGAAGCCGAGCGGGATCCAGCGGCGTGCGCCGTTCACGCCCTTGCCCACGTGCGGGATCAGCACCGCCACCAGCAGCACGAGCGCACCGGCAAACAGCCAGGGTGCCGACTTCTCCCACAGGCTCACCGGCAACTGCACCACCACCACCGCGGCCACGAACGCCACCACGAGCGACATCGCATGCCGCATCAGAAAGTGCGTCTGCGCATAGCGCGCGAACTTCGGGTTGTCGGGCAGGGCGACCGAGGCCGAATACACCATCACCAGGCCCAGCGCGAGCAAGGCCACCACCACCCAGATCAACGCCTGGTCGAAACCCTGCAGCTTGGTCGGCTGGCCGGTGGTGCCGTTCCAGTCGCGGATGGGCACCGCGGTGCCACCGCCGCGCTTGAGCAACGCGGCGATGCGCTCTTTCAGCGCGTCGAAGCCCAGGCGTGCTGCGAGCGCCGTCACACGACCTCCCCGTTTTCTGCCGCCAAGGCCTGCACTTCGTTCACGAACACCTCGGCACGGTGTGCGTAGTTGCGGAACATGTCGAGGCTGGCGCACGCCGGGCTCAGCAGCACGGCGTCACCGGCATGCGCACGGGCAAAGGCCCAGCGCGTCGCAGCTTCCAGCGTGTCGTGGCGTTGCACGCTCACGCCGGTGTAGCGCAACACCTGCTCGATGGCCTCGGCGTCACGGCCGATCGTGGCCACGGCACGCGCGTGTTTCTGCACCGGTGTGGCGAGCGGCGAAAAATCCTGCCCCTTGCCGTCACCCCCGAGGATCACCACCAGCTTGGCCGGCGCCTTGTCGTCGCCCAGGCCATTGAGTGCCGCGACCGTTGCGCCGACGTTGGTGCCCTTGCTGTCGTCGTAGGCCTCGACGCCGTTGACCAAGGTGATGTACTCCACGCGGTGCGGCTCGCCGGCGTACTCGCGCAGGCCATGCAACATCGGCGCGAGCGGGCAGCCCACCGCGGTGGCGAGTGCCAGTGCGGCCAGCGCGTTGGCCGCGTTGTGGCGGCCGCGCACGCGCAGGGCATCGGCCGGCATCAGGCGCTGGATGTGCAGGTCTTCGGGTTCGACGACCGCGCCCTTCTTGGGCTTCTTGATCGTCTCGTCGGCTTCCATCGCGCGCACCAGCCAGGCGATGCCGTTCTCGACCAGCAGGCCGAAGTCGCCGGGGTGTTGAGGCGCATCCAGGCCGAAGCGCACCACATGGCGCTCGACGGGTTTGGCGAAACGGCCCTTGCCGGGGATCGGCGCCGGGATCATCTTCTCGACCAACGCGTCGTCGCGGTTGATCACCATCACCGCGTGTTGCCCGAAGATGCGCGCCTTGGCAGCCGCGTAGGCCTCCATGCTGCCGTGCCAGTCGAGGTGGTCTTGCGTGACGTTGAGCACCACGGCGGCGCTCGGCTCGAAGCCTTGCACACCATCAAGCTGGAAACTGGAGAGCTCCAGCACCCAGACTTCGGGCAGGTGCTCGAACACCGGGCCGGGCGGGGGTGGCGGGATCAGGTGCGGGGGCGGGCCGCCGCCGGTGGGGGTGTCGTCTTCGGGTGGCATCGCCTCAGCGGCGGCAGGCCCTTCGACGGGCTCGGGGCGAACGGGTTCTTCCGACGCACCTTCAGCGGACTCTTCTGCAGACTCGCTGTCACCCGCGCTG
>NZ_JADMJX010000113.1:2322-6593 GCF_018780185.1 Rhizobacter sp. | reverse complement strand
TTCTTCCGACGCACCTTCAGCGGACTCTTCTGCAGACTCGCTGTCACCCGCGCTGGGTTCCTCAACCGCGCCGCGCTCCTCACCCGCGCCCAGTTCATCACCCTCACTCCGTTCGGGCTGAGCCTGTCGAAGCCCTGCCTCTTCTGGCACCGACCCTTCGACAAGCTCAGGGCGAACGGAGACTTGCGCTTCGGGCACCACCTCAGGCACCGGCTCCGCCGCCAGCACATCGGCCAGCGTCTGCAACATCGTCGGGCCGATGTTGCCGGCCACGGCGACACGCTTGTCGGCCCGCTCGACCAGCTGCGCCGTCATCGACGTGGTGGTGGTCTTGCCATTGGTGCCGGTGATGGCGATCACCTTGGGCGCGTAGCCCCGCGCATCCTTCAGATCGGCCAGGGCGCGGGCGAACAGGTCGAGCTCGCCCTGCACCGGCACGCCGGTCTGGCGCGCGGTGTGCAGCAACGCCGCGATGCGCTCGTCGGTCGGTGCGAGGCCGGGGCTCTTGAGCACCAGTTGCACACCTTGCAGCGCGTCATCGGCCAGCGCACCGCTCAGGCGCTGCGCGTGCGGCACGTGTTCGGCCAGGGCGGCGTCTTGCGGCGCCTGCTCGCGCGAGTCCCACACCCGCACGCTGGCTCCATGGCCTGCGCACCAGCGCGCCATCGCCAGGCCCGATTCACCCAGGCCCAGCACCAGAACAGAGACACCTCGCAGATGATTCATCTGAGTTTCAGACTCGCCAAACCCACCAGGCACAAGAGCATGGTGATGATCCAGAAACGCACCACGACCTGCGTTTCCTTCCAACCGGATTTTTCGAAGTGGTGGTGCAGCGGCGCCATCTTCAAAATGCGCCGGCCGGTGCCGAACTTCTTCTTCGTGTACTTGAACCAGCTCACCTGCACCATCACCGACAGCGCCTCGGCCACGAACACGCCGCCCATGATGGACAGCACAATCTCCTGGCGGGTGATGACCGCGATGGTGCCCAGCGCGCCGCCAAGCGAGAGCGCGCCCACGTCGCCCATGAACACCTGCGCCGGGTGGGTGTTGAACCACAGGAAGGCAAGGCCCGCGCCCGCCATCGCGGCACAGAAGATCAGCAGCTCACCGGCCCCGGGGATGTACGGGAAGATCAGGTACTTGCTGTAGACCGAGCTGCCGGTCACGTAGGCAAACACACCGAGTGCCGAGCCCACCATCACCACCGGCATGATGGCCAGGCCGTCCAGGCCATCGGTCAGGTTCACCGCATTGCTGGTGCCCACGATCACGAGATACGTGAGGATGATGAAACCGAACACGCCCAACGGGTAGCTCACGCTCTTGACGAAGGGAATCAGCAGGTCGGCCTTGGGCGGCAGGTCGTTCGAGAACCCGCTCTGCACCCAGCGCAGGAAGAGTTCGAGCACCCGCAGGTTGGAGGTTTCAGACACGCTGAAGGCGAGGTACAGCGCCGCCACCAGGCCGATCAGCGACTGCCAGAAATACTTCTCTCGCGAGCGCATGCCTTCGGGGTTCTTGTGCACCACCTTGCGCCAGTCGTCGACCCAGCCGATGGCGCCGAAGCCCAGCGTCACGAGCATCACGATCCAGACGAAGCGGTTGCTCCAGTCGAACCAGAGCAGCGTGCTCACGCCGATGCCGATCAGGATCAGCACGCCGCCCATGGTCGGCGTGCCGCTCTTGGCGATGTGCGCCTGCACGCCGTATTCGCGGATCGGCTGGCCGATCTTCAGCTCGGCGAGGCGGCGGATCACCCACGGCCCGAAGGCCAGGCCGATCAAGAGCGAGGTCATGGCCGCCAGCACCGCACGAAAGGTGAGGTACTGGAACACGCGCAGAAACCCCAGTTGCTCCGGGTACAGGCCCTGCAGCCACTGGGCGAGGCTAAGCAGCATGGTGTTTGTTTCCTTGTTGTTGTGCTTCAGCAGCGGGCGGCGTGCTCGCCTCGACCAGCGCCGCCACCACCTGTTCCATCTTCATGAAGCGCGAGCCCTTGACCAGCACCGAGGCGCAATCGGGGGCGGCTTTCAGCGCGGCCAACAGCTCGGCCACGCTGTTGAAGTGGCGGCCGTGGCCCTTGTGCTCGCCACCGAAAGCATCGGTGGTGTAGCGGCTTAGCGAGCCTGCCGTCCACACGTGGTCGATGCCGTGGGTGCGCGCGTACGCGCCGACCTCGCGGTGGAAGGCCGGGCCCTGGTCGCCCACTTCGCCCATGTCGCCCAGCACCAGCCAGCGCGGCCCGGACAGCGAAGCCAACACTTCGATGGCCGCGCGGGCCGAGTCAGGGTTGGCGTTGTAGGTGTCGTCGACCAGTGTGACCGGCACGCCTTGCACACGGGCCTTCTTCAGCTGCGAGCGGCCTTTGACCGGCTCGAAGGCTTCGAGGCCGCGCACGATGGCGTCAAGCGGGCACCCCGCCGCGAGCGCACAGGCGGTGACGGCCAAGGCGTTCTTCACGTTGTGCCAGCCGGCAATGCGCAACTGCACGGCGTGAAAGCCGGCGGGCGTGTGCAGCATCAGCGACCAGTGGTCGTGCGCCCACTCGGCGTCGGCCGTCACGTCGGCCTCGCCGCGCAGCGCAAAGGTGAGCGTCGGGCGCCTGCCGGCGAGCTGGTGCCACAGCGGCGCAAACGCATCGTCGGCCGGGAACACGGCGACACCGGCCGGGCCCAGCGCTTCGATCACGCTGCCGTTTTCGCGCGCCACGGCTTCGACCGTCGCCATGAACTCCTGGTGCTCGCGCTGCGCGTTGTTGACCAGCGCGACGCTGGGCATCGTCATGGCCGCGAGCGAGGCGATCTCGCCCGGGTGGTTCATGCCCAGCTCGACCACACCGGCGCGGTGGTGCAGCTTCTCGTCTTGCCGCAGCCGCAGCAGCGTGAGCGGCACGCCGATGTCGTTGTTGAAGTTGCCCTGGGTCGAGAACGCACCCTCGCCCCACCAGGCCTTGAGCACCGAGGCCAGCATCTGGGTGACGGTGGTCTTGCCGTTGCTGCCGGTCACCGCGATCAGCGGCAGGTCGAAGCAGGAACGCCAGGCGGCGGCGAGCTCGCCCAGCGCCTGCTTGCTGTCGGTGACTTGCAGGCCTGACAAACCGGCTTCGGCGATGCCGCGCTCAGCCAGGGCCGCCACCGCGCCGGCTTCGCGGGCCTGGGGCAAGAAGTCGTTGGCGTCGAAACGCTCGCCGCGCAAGGCGACGAACAGGTCGCCCGGTTGCAGGCTGCGCGAATCGGAGTGCACACGGGCGATCTCGACCCGGCCATCGCCGATCAGGGTCGAGCCCGGCAGCAGCGCGTGCGCTTGGGCCAGCGTCATCATGTCAGCACCCTCCCCGCGAGCGCGGTCTGTGCTTCCTGCACGTCGGAAAACGGGTACTTCACGCCCGCGATCTCCTGGTCGGGCTCGTGGCCCTTGCCGGCGATGAGGATCACGTCGTTCGGCTGCGCCTGCATCACGGCATGCGCAATCGCGGCGCGCCGGTCTTCGATCACCACGGCGCGCTCGGGCCGCGCCATGCCGGCGGCGATCTGTTTGAGGATCTCGCCCGGCACTTCGTTGCGCGGGTTGTCGCTGGTCACGACCACCTGGTCGGCCACCCGCTCGGCGATGGCGCCCATCAGCGGGCGCTTGGTCGCATCGCGGTTGCCGCCGCAGCCGAACACACCCCACAGCCGGCCACCACGCTCTTGCGCCAGCGGCCGCAGGGCCTGCAAGGCCTTTTCCAGTGCATCGGGCGTGTGGGCGTAGTCGACCACCACGGCCGGGCCCGCACCCGAAACCACCGATTGCATGCGCCCCGGCACCGCGGTGAGTTGCGCGCACACCCGGGCCGCGTCGACCAAGGGCACGCCGAGCGCGCGCAAGCCACCGATCACGGCCAGCAGGTTGGAGACGTTGTAGTCGCCGATCAAGCCACTGCGCACCTCGACGGCTTCGGCGTTTTCGTTGAGCGTGAAGGCCAGGCCGCCATCGCGGTAAGCGATGCGGCTGGCCAGCAGACGGGCCGACTTGCTCGTGCTGTAGGTCCACACGTCCAGGCCCTTGAGCTGCGGGGCGAGCGCCGCGCCGCGCTCGTCGTCGATGTTGAGCACCGCCGCGCGCAGCCCCGGCCAGGCAAAGAGCTGGGCCTTGGCCGCCCAGTAGGTGTCCATGTCGCCGTGGTAGTCGATGTGGTCGCGCGTCAGGTTGGTGAACAAGGCCACGGCGATCTGCGTGCCGGCCATGCGCTGCTCGACGATGCCGATCGACGAGGCCTCGATCGC
>NZ_JADMJX010000113.1:0-2222 GCF_018780185.1 Rhizobacter sp. | reverse complement strand
CCCGCCATCGTGGCCACGCGGGTCGCGTCGAAGCCGAACGATTCGGCGCCCTTGGCTTCGACGATGCACGCAGCAGCCCCGGCCGCCAGCGCGGCGGGCACGAACTGCCGGCCGTCGTTGGCGTACCCCGGCCAGGCGATGAAGGCGTCGCCTGCTTGCAGGCGACGGCTGTCGGTGCCGAGGTTGTGCACGCCGCGGCTGCGCAGCCAAGCCACGGCACTGCCCACATCACGCAGTTGAGTGAGTCCGGACATCAGAAGCTCTCCTCCACCGCAGGCAGCTTCTGGGTGACGATCTGCTGTTTGACTTCCAGATCGGGTTGCACACCCATCGAACGCAGCGTCTGCTCGACCACCTGGCTGAACACCGGCGCAGCCACGTCGCCGCCGAAGTACTTGCCGTCGCTCGGCTCGTCGACCATCACCGCCACCACGATGCGCGGGTTGTTGATCGGCGCCATGCCCACGAACCACGAGCGGTACTTCTTGTCGGCGTAACCCTTGCCTTCTTGTTTGTGTGCCGTGCCCGACTTGCCGCCCACCGAATAGCCCATCACCTGCGCCTTGGGGCCGGTGCCGCCAGGCCCGGCGGCCATGTGCAGCATCTCGCGCACGGCCTTGGCGGTCTTGGGCGACATCACGCGCAAGCCCGGCGTCTGCACGTCGCTGGGCAGGTGCTGGTTCTTCACGATGGAGGTCGGAATCAGCTCGCCGTCGCGCGCAAACACGGTGTAGGCGCGCGCCAGTTGGAACAGGCTCGCCGACAGGCCGTAGCCATAGCTCATGGTCGCCTGCTCGATCGGGCGCCAGGTCTTGTAGGGGCGCAGGCGGCCGGTCACCACCCCGGGGAAGTTGATCTGCGGGCGCTGGCCGAGGCCGACCTGGGTGTACATCTCCCAGATCTCGCGCGGCTGCATCTGCATCGCCATCTTGACGGTGCCGACGTTGCTCGATTTCTGGATCACCTCGGCCACCGTCAGGTCGCCGTGCGGGTGGGCGTCGCTGATGGTCGAGCCAGTGATGGTGAGCCGGCCCGGCGCGGTCGAGATCACGGTGTTGGGCGTGACCCGCCCGGTCTCCAGCGCGAGCGAGATGATGAAGGGCTTCATCGTCGAGCCGGGCTCGAAGGTGTCGGTGAGGGCGCGGTTGCGCAACTGCGCACCGGAGAGGTTGCTGCGGTCGCCAGGCGAGTAGCTCGGGAAGTTGGCCAGCGCCAGCACCTCGCCGCTTTGCACGTCGAGCACCACCACGCTGCCGGCCTTGGCCTTGTGCTGCGCCACCGCGTCGCGGATGCGCTGGTAGGCGTAGAACTGCACCTTGGAGTCGATCGACAGCTCGATGTCGCGGCCGTCGACCGGCTGCACGCTCTCGCCGATGTCTTCGACCACGCGGCCCAGGCGATCCTTCACCACGCGGCGGCTGCCGTTGCGGCCCTGCAGGTCTTTCTGGAACGCGAGCTCGACGCCCTCTTGCCCCTTTTCTTCCACATTGGTGAAGCCCACCACGTGCGCGGCGGCTTCGCCCTCGGGGTACTTGCGCTTGAACTCGCGCACCTGGAACAAGCCCTTGATGCCCAGGCCCATGGCCTTTTGCGCCACGGCTTCATCCACCTGGCGGCGCAGCCACACGAAGTTGGGGCTGTCGTCCAGGCGGCCCGCCAGCTCGGTGCTCGTCATGCCGAGCAATTTGGCGAGGTTGGCGCGCTGGTGTTTGTCGGCCTCGAAGTCTTTCGGGATCACCCACAGCGACGGCGCCGGCACGCTGGACGCGAGGATCAGCCCGTTGCGGTCGGTGATGCGCCCGCGGCTGGCCGACAGGTCGAGCGTGCGCGCGTAGCGGATCTCGCCCTGCTTCAGGAAGAAGTCATTACCGACGATCTGTACATACACCGCGCGACCAGCGAGCACACAGAAGCCCAGCCCCACCAGGCCGACCAGGAACTTCGAGCGCCACGGCGGCGTCTTCGAGGCCAGCAGCGGGCTGGTCGAATACATCACGCTGCGCACGTTGACGGCGCCGGCCTTGTGGTTGCTCTTCATCGCGCAGCCTCCACGCCTGAGGCCGCCGGGGCGTAGGTCACGTACTGCGTGACCGCTGGCGTGGCGTTGCGCATGGCCAGGCGGTCACGCGCGACCTTCTCGACACGCAACGGCGTGGCCTGCGACTGCTTCTCGGACTTCAGGCGTTCGTCATCCTGCTCCTGGCGCATCGCGCGGCGCTCCA
>NZ_JADMJX010000087.1 GCF_018780185.1 Rhizobacter sp. | reverse complement strand
AACACCATGAACGCACCGCTGCCGGAATCCATCCGCAAAGCCCTGGAGAGCGTGACGCTCGACGACAAGTATTCGCTGCCCACGGGCCAAGCGTTCATGAGCGGGGTGCAGGCCCTCGTGCGGCTGCCCATGTTGCAGCGCACACGCGACGCGCAGGCGGGGCTCAACACCGCCGGCTTCATCAGCGGCTACCGCGGCTCGCCGCTCGGTGGCTACGACCAGGCGCTGTGGGCAGCCAAGAAACACCTGCAAGCGCAGAACATCGTATTCCAGCCCGGCGTGAATGAAGAGCTCGGCGCCACCGCGGTGTGGGGCACGCAGCAGCTCGACCTCTACCCCCAATCCAAGAAGTTCGACGGTGTGTTCGGCATCTGGTACGGCAAGGGCCCGGGGGTCGACCGCTGCTCCGACGTGTTCAAGCACGCCAACATGGCGGGCACCGCCAAACACGGCGGCGTGATCGCGCTGGCCGGCGACGACCACATCGCCAAGAGCTCGACCGCCGCGCACCAGAGCGACCACATCTTCAAGGCGTGCGGGTTGCCGGTGTTCTTCCCGTCCAGCGTGCAAGACATTCTTGACATGGGCTTGCACGCGTTTGCGATGAGCCGCTTCTCGGGCGTGTGGGCGGGCATGAAGACGATCCAGGAGATCGTCGAATCGTCGGCCAGCATCAGCGTCGACCCCGACCGCGTGAACATCGTCTTGCCCGAAGACTTCGTGATGCCCGAAGGCGGCCTGCACATCCGCTGGCCCGACGCGCCGCTCGAGCAGGAAGCGCGCTTGATGGACCACAAGTGGTACGCCGCGCTCGCTTATGTGCGCGCCAACAAGCTCAACCACAACGTGATCAGCGGGCCGAACGACCGCTTTGGTTTGATCGCCTCGGGCAAGGCCTACAACGACACGCGCCAAGCGCTGCACGACCTGGGCCTCTCCGACGACGACTGCCGCCGCCTGGGCATCCGCCTGCACAAGGTCAACGTGGTGTGGCCGCTCGAAGCGACCATCACACGCGACTTCGCGCAAGGCCTGCAAGAGATCCTGGTGGTCGAAGAAAAACGCCAGGTCATCGAATACCAGCTCAAAGAAGAGCTCTACAACTGGCGCCCCGACGTGCGGCCCAACGTGCTCGGCAAGTTCGACGAGAGCGACGGCGACCAGAGCGGCGGCGAGTGGTCGCAACCCAACCCCGGCAGCAACTGGCTGCTGCGCGCGCAGGCCGACCTGACGCCCGCGATCATCGCCAAGGCGATCGGCAAGCGGCTGAAGAAGCTGGGCGTGGATGCCGACACCGCCTCGCGCATCGACGCCCGTCTCGCGTTGATCGAGGCCAAGGACCGCGCACTGCAAACCATGAAGGTCGACAGCGGCGACCGCCTGCCCTTCTTCTGCAGCGGCTGCCCGCACAACACCAGCACCAAGGTGCCCGAGGGCTCACGCGCGGTGGCAGGCATCGGCTGCCACTACATGGTGGTGTGGATGGACCGCAGCACCTCGACCTTCACGCAGATGGGCGGCGAAGGCGTGCCCTGGGTCGGCCAGGCGCCCTTCACCACCGACCCGCACATCTTCGCGAACCTGGGCGACGGCACCTACTTCCACAGCGGCAGCCTGGCCATCCGCCAGAGCATCGCGGCGGGCGTCAACATCACCTACAAGATCCTCTACAACGATGCGGTCGCAATGACCGGTGGGCAGCGCGTGGGCGAGCGACCCGAGGGCCACTCGGTGCTGCAGATCATGCACAGCCTGAAGGCCGAAGGCGTGAGCGCGCTGTGCATCGTGACCGACGAACCCGAGAAGTACGACGGCGTGGCGCTTAGCGACGGCGTGACGGTGTTTCACCGCGATGAGCTCGACCGCATCCAGCGCGAGTACCGCGAGCTGAAGGGCACGACCGCGATCATCTACGACCAGACCTGTGCCACCGAGAAACGCCGCCGCCGCAAGCGCGGCACGCTGGCCGAGCCGGACAAGCGCGTCGTCATCAACGAGCTGGTCTGCGAAGGCTGCGGCGACTGCTCGGTGCAGAGCAACTGC
>NZ_JADMJX010000054.1 GCF_018780185.1 Rhizobacter sp. | reverse complement strand
TGATGAGCTGGATGATGACGAAGGGCACCGCGCCCCAGTAGATCTGCCCCGTGGTGACCTTGGCCACGGGCTTGTTGGTGATCTTGTCGGTGTAGTCGTCGTGCGGTGCCACGCTGCGCAGGTAGAACAGCGCAAAGCCGAACGGTGGGTGCATGAACGAGGTCTGCATGTTCACTGCCAGCAGCACGCCGAACCAGACCAGATCGATGCCCAGCTTGTCGGCCACCGGCGCGAGCAGCGGGATGACGATGAACGACAGCTCGAAGAAGTCGAGGAAGAACGCCAGCACGAAGATCAGGATGTTGACCACGATCAGGAAGCCCACCTGACCACCAGGCAGGCCGGTCAGCAGGTGCTCCACCCACTTGGGGCCGTCCACACCCTGGAACGACAGGCTGAACACGGTCGAGCCGATCAGGATGAAGAGCACGAAGCACGACAGCTTCATGGTGGTGTCCATGGCCTGGCGCATCAGCTTCAGGTCGATGCGGCGGCGGGCCATGGCCATGATCAAGGCACCCGTGGCGCCCATCGCACCGCCTTCGGTGGGAGTGGCAATGCCGAGGAAGATCGTGCCCAGCACCAGGAAGATCAGCGCCAACGGCGGGATCAGCACGAAGGTGACGCGCTCGGCCATGTTTGACAACAAGCGCAGCCGGGCCACCTTGTTGATGACAGCCAGCGCGAAGGCCACGCCGACGCCGACGCACATCGAGGTGACGATCTTCTCGTCGAGCGCGGTGCCTTCCGGGCGAGACTTGGCGAACGCCACCGCCAGCCCTACCGACAACAGCGTCAGCACGCCCAGCGAGCGCAAGCCGGCCGAGCCGTCGTCTTCACGGATGGTGCGGGCTTCCTTGGGCAGCGCCGGCGCCCACTGGGGGCGCCACATGGCGACGATGGCCACGTAGCCCAGGTACAGGCCGGTCAGCACGAAACCGGGAATGAATGCGCCCTTGTACAGGTCGCCCACGCTCTTGCCGAGCTGGTCGGCCATGATGATGAGCACCAACGAGGGCGGGATGATCTGCGCCAGCGTGCCCGAGGCGGCAATCACGCCGCTGGCCAGTCGACGGTCGTAGCCGTAGCGCAGCATGATGGGCAGCGAGATCAGGCCCATCGAGATCACTGACGCAGCGACCACGCCGGTGGTGGCGGCCAGCATCGCGCCCACCAGGATCACCGCGAACGCCAGGCCGCCACGGATCGGGCCGAACAGCTGGCCGATGGTGTCGAGCAGGTCTTCAGCCATGCCCGATCGTTCAAGTATCAGCCCCATGAAGGTGAAGAACGGGATCGCCAGCAGCGTGTCGTTCTGCATGATCCCGAAGATGCGCAAGGGCAGGGCCTGCATCAGCGAGGCCATGCCGGGTACGCCCAGCTCGATGGCCATGAAGCCGAAGAACAGGCCGCAGGCTGCGAGCGAGAAGGCCACCGAGTAGCCGAACAGCAGGAACACGATCAGGCTCGTGAACATGATCGGGGCCATGTTGGCCGTGATGAACTCGATCATGTCTTGCTCCCGAGGGCGGCTTGTTCGCGAGCGGCGACTTCTTTCTGGAGCAGGAACTCAGCGAGTTCTTCCTCCGGTGTCTTGACGCCTTGTTTGCGGGTCGGGTCGGGAATGAGGCCCTTCAGGAACGCCACTCGTTTGATGAGCTCGGAGATGCCCTGGATCCCGAGCAGTGCCAAGCCCAAGGGCAAGAGCGCCTTGACGGGCCAGACAATCAGGCCGCCGGCATTGGAGGACATTTCGCCCGACTGGTAGGAGCTGATCACCAACGGCATGACCAGCCCCATCACGACAACGACGAACGGGAGAAGGAAGACGCACAGCCCGACGATGTCGATCCAGATCTGGACGCGCTTGGAGAATCGACCCGAGATCACGTCGATGCGGACGTGCTCTTGCCGCATCAGCGTATAGCCCGCCGCCAGCAAGAACACGGCTGCGAAAAGGTACCACTGGATTTCAAGCAGGCCGTTGGAGCTGTAGTTGAAGGCCTTGCGAACGACGGCGTTGACGGTGCTGATGAGCACGGCGGCCAGCACCAGCCAGGCCACCCAGCGGCCGACGAACTCATTGAGCCGGTCGATCAGCTTTGAGAGTGAAAGAAAGAAGGACACGGGAGTCTCCGGATTTTGGATTCGGGTAACTCGCTATCAGAACGCAAGCGGCCCTGACGCGCCACGGGTTTTTCCGCTACGTGGTTTTACGTGCCCGCGGGGAGGTGGTTGAAGTCGCGGCAGTGCTCCACGGCGTACTTGATCAGCTCGGCCTGGCCTTCCAGGCTGAGCTTGCGCCGGATGTTCTGGCGGTGGGTTTCGACCGTGCGCACGCTCAGGCCGAGCTCCTGCGCGAGTTGCCGGCTGGCATGCCCTTTGGCAAGTCCGGCCAGGATCTGGCTTTCGCGCAGCGACAGCACCGGCCGCGGCGTCTGGGAGCGGTGCATGCGGCCGCTGATGCTCGGGCTGAGGTAGGTCTGCCCCGCAGTGATGGCCTCGATGGCGCTGACGATCTCGTCCGAGGGCGCGTCCTTGAGCACGTAGCCGCGGGCACCCGCTTGCATCGCGCGGTTCACGTATTCCGGGTTGTCATACATGCTGAGCATCAGCACCAGCAGGTGGGGATGGCGGGCCAGCAGTCGGGCCGTGAGGTCGATGCCGTTGACCTCTTTCATGCCCACGTCCATGAGCAGGAGGTGCGGTGTCTGCCGCTCGACGAGGGCAAACGCTTCTTCGGCGTTGCCGGCTTCGCCCACCACGTCGAGCCCGGGCAGCTGGGCCAGGCGTGCCTTCAGGCCCTCGCGCACCAGCGGGTGGTCGTCGACGATCAGCACCCGCAGGGTTGGGTTCGCGGGTGTCATCAGGCGGCCTCGCGTTGTCGGGCATCGAAGTGGCGCAGCGCGCTGGCGGGAACATCGGCCACCACCTGGGTGCGGCCACTGTGCGAGGTGACGCTGAAGCGCCCGCCGATGGATTCGACCCGCTCGCGCATGTTGCGCAGGCCGATACCGCGGCGCGGGTCGAGCCGCACCGCCTGCTCGTCGAAGCCGCTGCCGTCGTCGATGATGCGCAGCCGCAAGCCCTGTGCGCCGAACACCAGGCGCAACTGCACCTGGGACGCAGCGGCGTGCTTTTCGATGTTGGTCAGGCTCTCCTGGGTGATGCGAAACAGCACGGTGTTGATCTCGTCGGGCAGCTGGATGGCGCGCCCGCCGATGCGCATGTCGAAGGCCATGTCGCTGTGTTCGCTGAACTCGCGGCCCATCTGCTCGAGCGCGGCCGGCAGGCCCAGCACGTCGAGTTCGGCCGGTCGCAGGCGGTGCGAGATGTTGCGCACCTCATGCAGCGCGCCGTTGAGCCGGCTCAGCGCCTTGGTCAGCGTGGCGGGAAGCGGCGGGTGGCCCGTGCCCAGCTGCGCCAGCGCCGACTCCATCAGCAGCTTGATCGACACCAAGGTCTGGCTGGTGCCGTCGTGCAGCTCGCGTGACAGGTGTGCACGTTCGTCTTCCTGCGACTTGACGACCTGGCGGGCCATCAATCGCAGCTTGGTGTCGGCCTCGCGCGATTCGCTCACGTTCAGCACCAGGCCGCAGGCGCCGAGCACGGCGATGCCCAGCAGCGTGATGCCACCGATCCACCACAGGGTGGCGCTGACGTTGTCGCTCACCTGCTGCTCGAGCTGGGCCAGGGTGGTGTGCACATCGTCGAGGTACAGGCCGGTGCCGAGCATCCAGTTCCAGCGCGGCAGCGAGATCACGTACCCCAGTTTGGGAGTGATCTGCCGTGTCGAAGGCTTCTGCCAGACGTATTGCACATAGCCGCCACCTTCACGTGCCTTGCCGATGAGCTGCTGGATGATGGGCTGGCCCTCGGCGTCGCGCATCTCCCACAGGTTGCGGCCCATCAGCTCGGGTTGGCGCGGGTGCATGAGGTTGATCCCGCTCATGTCGTACAGGAAGAAGTAGCCGTCTGCGCCGTAGTCGAGTGTCGCGAGCAGGCGCATGGCTTCGCGGCGGGTCGCTTCGTCGTCGCGGCCCGATTGGTAGAGCGGCGCGATCATGCTCTGGGCCAGGTCGACGTAATGGCGCAGTTCCGCCTGCTTGGACGCCATGTAGGCCGACTCGACCAAGGCCCGCTCGCGGGCCGACAGGTCGCGCTCTTGCTGGCGCACAGCCCAGGCGATCAGTGCCACTGACGCCAGCAGCGGGATGACGGCCAGCAGGAAGACCTTGAGCTTGAGGCGCATGGCCCGAGGCTCTCTGCCTGGCTCAGCTGCCGGTGGCGGCGCGGTACAGCTTGCCCGAGCGTGCCCCCGATCGGCAGAACGCCAGAATCGGCTTGGGCAGTGCCTTGAGCAACTCCGCGAAGCGCGCGATCTCTTCGGGCGACTGGTAGGCGCCATCCACCGGGAGAAAGGCGTACTGCAAACCGGCGGCCTTCGCGGCCGCTTCCATCACGGCATGGGTCGGTTGATCGGGGCCGCCCTCGAAATCGGGGCGGTTGTTGATCACGCTCTTGAAACCGTTCTGCGCGGCCCACGCCATGGCGGCGGGCTCGAGTTGCGGGGCAACGCAGACATCGGCGCTCAGCTGTTGGACTTGCGGTGCAGTCATGTCGTGTACCTCTTCAGCGGCTGAGGGCTTGTTTCACCGCGGCCGAAACCGCGCCCATGTCGGCCTTGCCGGCCAATGCGGTCTTCACGGCACCCATCACCTTGCCCATGTCGCCAGGGCCACTGGCGCCCAGGCTGGCGACGATCTTGGCCACTTCGGCAGCCACCTCGTCGGCACTCAGGCGCTGGGGCAGGTAGGTTTCGAGCACGCCCAGTTCGGCGGTTTCCTTCTCGACCAGGTCAGGGCGGTTGCCGGCGGTGAACTGCGTGATCGAGTCGCGGCGCTGCTTGATGAGCTTGTCGATGATGGCAATGACCGCCGCGTCGTCGAGCACCACACGCTCGTCGACTTCTTTCTGCTTGAGCGCAGCGAGCAGGCCGCGGATGGTCAGCAGGCGCGCCGAGTCCTTGGCGCGCATGGCGGTCTTCATGTCTTCGGTGATCTGGTCTTTGAGGCTCATCGGGGCTCCGATCAAAGGTAGAAACGACAATGCCCGCAGAAATGACAAAGCCCGCTTTCCAGCGGGCTCGGCGGGCCTCAGACGCTTGCGCGTGAAAGCTCAGTACATGCGCTTGGGCAACTGCATGCTGCGAATGCGCTTGAAGTGGCGCTTCACTGCTGCAGCCTTCTTGCGCTTGCGCTCGGCCGTGGGCTTTTCGTAGAACTCGCGGGCGCGCAGGTCGGTCAGCAGGCCCAGCTTTTCAATCGTGCGCTTGAAACGGCGCAGAGCCACGTCGAACGGCTCATTCTCTTTGACGCGAATAGAAGTCATAGATCCAGAAGTTGATGCGCTCGGTGTTCGCCCGGTTCTCTGGTCGGAGGTTCCGGAATCCAGCCAAAGGCTTGGACGAATCGCAGCGCGGGTTTTTGCCAGCAAAGACCGCGATTATAAGCAGACCGCCAGGGCGGCGCAAGATTCTCGTTAGCGAGCGCTCTCGGAGGGCTTGGAAACTGCCATTGCCCGGGCACAGGCAGCGGCGCTGGCCCATGCCCACTGGAAGTTGTAACCGCCGAGCCAGCCGGTGACGTCGACCACTTCCCCAATGAAATGCAGGCCGGGGACCTTGCTGCTTTCCATGGATTGGGAGCTGAGCTCCCGGGTGTCGACGCCGCCGGCGGTCACCTCGGCCTTGCGGTAGCCCTCGGTGCCGGAGGGTGTCAGCTCCCAGCCTTTGAGGCCCTGGGCGAGTTGCTGCAGGTCGCGGTCGCGGGTATCGGCGAGCAGGCGGTCACCCAGGCCGGGCTGGCGGGCCAACCAGCTGTCGGCCAGGCGGGCGGGCAGCAGGGAGGCGAGTTCAGTGGCCAGTTTGCGTTTGGAGCCGAGCTTGCTGCGGGAGAGGTGGTCAGCCAGGTCGGTGCCGGGGGCGAGGTCGATCTTCAGGGGAGAACCGGGCAGCCAGAAGCTCGAGATCTGCAGCACGGCCGGGCCGCTCAGTCCGCGGTGGGTGAACAGCAGGTCTTCCAGAAATTGGCCTTTCCCCGAGCGGATGTCCACCGGCAGCGATAAGCCGGCCAGCGCGACGAAGGGTGCCCACGCCGCAGCATCGAAGGTCAAGGGCACGAGCGCAGGCCGTGTTTCGATCAGGCGGTGGCCAAACTGCTTGGCCAGCCGGTAGCCGAAATCGGTGGCGCCGATCTTGGGAATCGACAAGCCGCCGGTGGCGATGACGACGCGGCTGGCTCGCACCACGCCCCGCTCGGTGTCGAGCTCAAAGCCCGCTCCGGCCTGCCGCACGGCCTGCACGGCGCAAGGCTGCCAGCGGGTCACGTTGCCCTGCTCACATTCGCGCAGCAGCATGCCGATGATGTCTTCGGCGGATTCGTCGCAGAACAGCTGCCCCTTGTGCTTTTCGTGCCAGGGGATGCGATGGCGCTGCACCAGCGTGATGAAGTCTTGCGGCGTGTAGCGCGCCAGTGCCGAGCGGCAGAAGTGCGGGTTGGCCGAAAGGAAGTTGCCCGGCCCTGTGTCACGGTTGGTGAAGTTGCAGCGGCCGCCCCCCGAGATGCGTATCTTCTCGGCCACTTTGACGCTGTGGTCGATCAGCAGCACCTTCACGCCCAGTTGCCCCGCCACGCCAGCGCAAAACAAGCCCGCGGCTCCAGCGCCGATCACCACCGCATCAAATCTCTGCATCGGCGGATTATCGCGAGGCTTCCTAGAATCGCGCGCTTCAGTCCGAGCCTCGCCCCATGACCTCATCACCTCCACAGCACGCCCAGGCCACCTGGGCGGTGCGTTTGCAGTTCTTCGTGGCGGGCGCGCTCTTTGCCACCTGGGGCGTGCATGTGCCCACCGTGAAGCTGCACTACGCGCTGGGCGAGCAGGCCCTGGCCATCGCCATGCTGGCGGCCGGTGTGGGTGCTGTGGGCACGCTGACACAGGCCGGGCGCATCGTCGGGCGTCACGGACCGCGCCGCGCCACGATCGTGTCGGGTGTGCTGTGCGCCCTCAGCGTGGGCGCGCTGCTGGTGTCGAACCACTATGCGGTGCTGCTGGCCTTGATGGTGGTGTTCGGCATCGGCATGAGCCTGTTCGATGTGTCCATCAATGCGGCGGCGAGCGATCTGGAGCGCCTGGGCGGGCGCAGCCTGATGAGCGGTTTTCACGGCATGTTCAGCCTGGGCGGCATGGCCGGGGCGGCCCTGGGCAGCGCCTTGCTGACGCGCCAGGTGGAGCCGAACGCGCACCTGTTCGGCATGGCCCTGGGGTCGTTGCTTGCGATCGTCGCCGCGGGCGCAGTGATGTTGCGCACTGTCGCCGGCACGTCCGACGACAGGCCGCGCTTTGCGGTGCCACGCGGGGTGCTCGCCCTGCTGGGCATTCTGGCCGCGCTCGGCTTGATTGCCGAAGGTGCGATGTACGACTGGAGCGTGCTCTACATGACGCAGGAGCTGCACAGCGAGCCGGGCTTCGCGGCCTTGGCCTATGCCAGTTTCAGCGCAGCGATGGCGGCGGCGCGCTTCGCTGGCGACTGGGTGCGTGAGCGTGTCAGCCCGCCCGTGCTGATGAGTTCGAGCGCGGCGCTGGCTGCCGTGTCCATGGCGGCCGTGCTCTGGATCGCCAACCCGGTGGTCAGCGTGTTGGGGTTCGCGCTGGTCGGCCTGGGCTTTGCGAACGTGGTGCCGGTGCTGTTCAGTACCGCGGCCAAGGTCGATGCCAACCCGGCGCACGGCATTGCCGTGGTCGCGTCGCTCGGCTACCTGGGGATGATGGCCGGCCCACCGTTGATCGGCATCATTGCCGAATATTCGTCGCTGACCGTGGGTCTCGTGTCGGTGGTCGTGTTCGCCGCGGTGCTGGCCGCGGCGGCGCCGCGGGTGCTCAGCCCTTCCAGGTGAACGGGAACCTGAGCTGCTTCCAGAAGCCGTTGGGCACGTAGTCGCCGACCACGCCGTACTGGGCCGGCCAGGTGCGGTCGGCTTTCACGGCGGTGCCGAACAGGTAGTCCAGGAAGGCGAAGTGCGCCGCGTAGTTCTTGTCGATGGCCTCATCGTCTTGCGAGTGGTGCCAGTGGTGGAAGTTGGGCGTGACGATCAGGTAGCGCAGCGGCCCGAGCCGCACGCTCACGTTGGCGTGGTTGAACACCGCCTGGAAGCCGACGATCACGATGTAGGCGTCGATCACCTGCTTGCTGAAACCCAGCACATAGATCGGCGCCAGCACCAGGGTGCGGGTGATCAGCAACTCGAGGATGTGCTGGCGCGAACCGGCCAGCCAGTCCATGCTCTTCACGCTGTGGTGCACCGCATGCAGGCGCCACAGCAGTGGCAGCTCGTGGTAGGCGCGGTGCGTCCAGTACTGCACCAGGTCGGCCACCAGAACGATGAGGAACAGCGCCACCCAGAAGTTGAGCCCCGCCACCCAGCCGCGGATGCCGTCATTCGCCGCCCAGCCAAAGAGCTTGTGCACCAGCAGGTTGGTGGCCAGCAGGACGAAGCCCACCACCATGTGGTTGACGATGAAGTGGTGGAAGTCGGTCTGCCATTCGGGGCGAAAGACGGGCTGGTCCTTGCGCAGGGCGAAGAGCTTCTCGATGAAGATGAAGATCAGCGTGGAGCCCAGCAGGTCGAGGATGAACCAGTCGAGCCCGATGTAGGGCGTGTTGTCAGGGAAGTTGGGGTCCACCGGCACGGCGTGTGCGCCCAGCAGCACGGTGATTGCCACGATCACGAAGGCCGATGCCGACAACCAGCGCGCACGGCCGCGGATGATGTTGAACAAGGCGAGCGAGCCCGAAAGCACCAGCGCGGCGAGCATCACCTTGCGGATGATGTCGACGTTGTAGCTCTTGCGCAGCTCGGGCGTCGTCAGGTACTCGGGGAAGTGGAAGGCAATCACCCCCAGCAGGCACAGGATGCCCAGCGACAGCGCGATCACGCCGCTGACCATGCCGTGGCCGGGGCGCAGCTCGCCGTGCGATTCGGACAGCTGGTTGAGTTTGTCGAGCTTGATCATGCATCCCTCTCTTTTTGTGCGCGCCGATTATGGGGCGCCAGAGGGAGCTCAGGCCGCCCGGGTCACCCCTGGTTCATGGGCCGATTCGCGCGCCAAAGAGGCCACGCCGCGGACCACGTCGCCGACCACGATGATGGCGGGGCTGCCCAGGCCTTCACGTTCGATCAGGCCCGTCAGGTCGCCGAGCAGGCCCACGGCGTGGCGTTGCTGCGGCAGGCTCGCGTGCTGCACCACCGCCACCGGCGTGTGGCTGCCCAGGCCCTGCAACAGGCCTTGCTGCAGGTGGCCGGCCTGCGACACACCCATGTAGATCACGAGCGTGAGGCCTTGTGCGGCGGCGGCAGCGAGCGTGGGCCAGTCGATGGTGGCGTCCTCGCCCTTCGCATGGCCGGTCACGAAGATCACGCCGTGCGCGTGGTCGCGGTGGGTCAGCGGCACACCCAGCGCAGTGACGGCGGCGAGGCCCGAGGTGATGCCGTTGACCACGTCGACCTCGATGCCGAGCGCTCGCAGGTGCTCCACCTCCTCACCGCCACGCCCGAAGACGAACGGGTCGCCGCCCTTGAGCCGCACCACCCGCTCGCCCTTGAGGGCTTCGGCGGCCATCAGCTTTTCGATGAAGGCCTGCGGCGTGCTGGCGCAGCCGCCACGCTTGCCCACGTGAATGATGCGCGTGGAGCGGCGCGCGTAGCGCAGCACCGCCTCGCCGACCAGGTCGTCGACCAGCAGCACCGTGGCGCGGCGGATCGCGCGCACGGCCTTGATCGTCAGCAGTTCGGGGTCGCCCGGGCCGGCGCCGACAAGGGTCACCACATGCTTCAAGCCAATTTCTCCCGGGGGTGGGCGTGGGCCAGCGCCACGAGCGAGGCTTGCAGGCAGGCCACTTGCTGCATGAGCGGCCCGGGCGCGGGCTTCTCGCCGCTGATGACCGACTGGATGTACATCGCGGTGGTGGCTGCGTCGCAGGTGCGTGGCAGCACCGGCAGCTCGCGCAGCACGCCGTCGTGTGCCGGCACCGACAGGTCGTTGCGCAAGAAGCCATCGATGAACACGTCGAGCCGGGGCAGGCGGCGCGGGTCAGCCACTGGCTCGCCTTCGGTGCCACGCATCAGCAGTGCATTGGCGACGGTGTTCTGAAGGAACTCGGTGAGCATGGTCCCGTACTCGGGGTGGGTGTAGTTGACGACGCGCAGCGCGGTGCCGGTGGGGCAGGGGTCGAGCAGCTTGGCGATGGTGTGGCCCGAGTTGCGCAGGCCGATGGTCCAGCGTGCGTCGAGCAGGCGGGCCAGGGGCGGGCACAGCGCGTCGGTGCGGATGTACACCGGCTCGCGGCGCTGCCAGGCGGCGGCCACGTCGCCCGCATCGCGTGCGATGGGCAGGCCCAGGTCGTGAAAGATCTCGGCGGTGGTGACGCGGCCCGGGTCTTCGGGCATGCCGTGCACCAGCACCGGCACGTCTTCCTGGGCCAGCAGCAAGGCCAGCAGCGTGGTCAGGTTGGGCAGCTTGCGCGCGCCGTTGTACGAGGGCAGCACCACCGCGGGTTGGCTGGTGGTGATGGGCAGGCAGCGCGCTGTGGCGGCTTGCAGGAAACCGGCGGTCTCGTCCACCGTCTCGCCCTTGATGCGCATGGCCATCGCGAACGCGCCGAGCTCCAGGTCGGTGACCTGGCCGTCGAGCACCTTGCACATCAGGTCGTGCGCCTGCTCGGTGCTCAGCGAACGCGCGCCTTCCTTGCCGCGGCCGATCTCCTTGATGTAGGGGGCGATGCTCATGATGCGAGCGAGCCCACCTGCGGCGGCTGCACGTTGGGCACCCAGTCCCACCATTCGTGCTGGCCTTCGGCGGTGTTTTGCTGGGTGCGGTGGATGTCCCAGGTGACCACGAAGTCGGGGTTCTCGATGTCGACGCCAGTGGGTGCGTGGCGGTAGTGGCCTGGGGGCGCCTTGAACCAGGCGTCGAGGTTGGGCGGGAGAATGAACTCCGCCCGCTCGACGCTGGCGTCAACGTGGCGCAGTTGCACCGAGATGCCGTTTTCGGCATCGACCTTCACCACCGACCCGGCGTATTGCGCCTGCTTCATCAGTTCGCCGTCCAGATCGAAGTACGACAGACCGATGACGCAGGTTTTTCCGATCACATCTTCAAGCCTCATAGGCTCAAGGATAGTGCCGCAACGGCGCCACGCCTACCTGCGGCAGGTTGGCCAGGCCAATATCGCGGGCATGGTCTTCGAAACCCTTGTTCTTCCAGAAGAAGGCGCCCGGCATGGTGGTGGGGATGACCAGCACGTAGAAGAGCGCGCGGCCGATCACGCTGGTGGTCACCGCCACTGCCGCAACCGCAGCCCAGCCCAGCAAGGTGAAGAAGCCGGTGCCGTTGAACACCATCGATGCGAGCAGGGCGCAGGCCAGCGCCAGGTTCAGGCCCAGCAGTACATTGCGCAGCGTGAAGGTGTGGCCGAAGGTCGTGCTCTGGATGTAATACGACGCACCGCCTTCATGCTCGGCACGGCCCATGTCGCGGGCATGCGCCACATGGCCCACACCTTCGATCAGCAGGCCCAGCGCCAGCGTGCAGCCGAACACCAGCGCCGCGCCTTGCAGGCTCTGGCCGGTCAAGCCGAGGGTGGCCAGCGTCACGGCGCCAGCCAGGAGCGAACCCAGCGACAACGCGGTGCCCACGAATGCCGTGCCCACTTGCCAGTGGTTCCAGAACGGGCGCGCCTTGATGCGGTAGCAGCGGTACATGTAGTACAGGCCGGCGGCACTGCCCAGCAAGGCCAGCACGCCGACGGCGCGGGCCGGGTTCTTCGCGGCGTCGGCCCAGATGCCCAGGTCGATGCCGAAGAGGCCGCTCACCAGCGACTGCACCAGCGTGTTGCCCGGCAGGCTGAACAGGATGTGCAGACCCAGGAAGCCGATGAAGATGGCAATGCCCAGGCCTTCGCGCGAGACCGGCGAGTGGCGCAGGTTGTTGAAGCCGCGGTAGAAGCGCTTGGGCTTGCCCAGGTGCATGGTCGACATGAAGAGGCCGAACGACACCAGCAGGAAGTTGAGGATGGCCAGCGGCGCATACATCGCCGATTGCGCGAACTCGGCGAAGCCGGCAAGACCCAGCTGTGCACCGACGAACTGCAAGGCAAAGGCGCCAACCGAGGCTTGTGCCGCGAGCGTGAACAGCACCAGCGGGTTTTCGCGCGAGCTCAGGCGCTGCAGGTTCCAGTGCCTGGCCTGGCCCTTCTTCTGGTCGATGGCGGGGCGGTAGCGGCCTTTTTCGTCCTTGTGGTACTTCAAGGGCATCGAGTCGGTGCGCTTCATCTCGTCCGGCAGCTCCTTGATCTGCTGGAAGCGGATGTTGGGGCGGGTGATCTCGGGCGACGGGAAGCCGGGGATCTCGACTCGGGCCTGCTCGCGGCCCTCAGGGATCTTCTCGATCACGCCGAAGTCGAGCGCGTTGCCCACGCAGGCCGACACGCAGGCGGGCTTCAGGCCCACTTCGAGCCGGTCCACGCACATGTTGCACTTGGAGACCTGGCCCTTCACCGGGTCGAGCTGCGGCGCGTTGTACGGGCACACCCAGGTGCAGTAGCCGCAGCCGAAGCAGGTCTCGGGGTCTTGCAGCACGGCGCCGTATTCGGTGTGCTTGGTGTAGGCGCGGGTCGGGCAGCCCTTCAGGCACACCGGGTCATCACAATGGTTGCAGGCCATCGAGATGTTCATGCGCTTGTAGTCGGGGAAGCTGCCGCCTTCCACATAACCCACCGAGCGGAAGGCCAGGTGGGCCGGCGTTTCGTTCTTTTCGGCGCAGGCGGCTTCGCAGGCGTGGCAGCCGATGCAGTTGTCGGCGGTGAAGAAGAAGCCATGCTGCTTGTTGCGGTTGGGGTTGGTGCCGACCGCCGGGTTCTCGTTGATGAACATCGAGCGGCCCACCGGAAACTTCTTCTCGGTGTGCTCGATCAGGTCGATCTTCTGGCCGTAGCGGTTCTTCTCGGCGATGTTGTTGTCTTTGAGGAAGGCGTAGCTCTGCTCCTCGGTGCGGATCTCCCAGATCTTGCGTGGGCGGGCCGCGCTCGCGATGGCGTCTTTCACGAGCGAATCGATGGGAAGGGCGTCTTGTTTCATGCGGGCATCAATCGGTTAGAACGCTCGGCGCTCGAAGTTCAAGCGGGCTGCCTCTTGCTGATCGACCTTTTCAACCCGCACGGCGTTTTGCTTGAACGCGGGTTGGCGCGAGTGCGGGTCGAGCAGGCCCAGGGTGAGGCGGTTGACGCAGTCGTGGAAGTGGAAGGGAATGAACACCATGTCGCGGCCCACACGCTGCGTGAGTTGCACCATCACCACCGCGTCGCCGCGGCGGCTCACCAGTCGCACGTAGCTCTGGTGCTCGATGCCGAGGTCAGCCGCGGCATCGGGGTTCATCTCCATGTAGGGCGTCGGGCTGAACTTGTTGCAGTTGCCGATCTTCCCGGTGCGGGTGCGGGTGTGGAAGTGCTCGACCACGCGGCCTGAGTTCAGCCAGAACGGGTACTCGGCGTCAGGGCATTCGTTGTTGTTGACGAAGCGCACCGGGATCAGGTTGGCGCGGCCATCGGGGGTCTGGAACTTGCCGTCGGTGTAGAGGCGCGGGTTGCCCAGGAAGTCTTGGCGACGCTGCATGTCGAAGGCTTCCGCCGGCCCGATGGCCGCGGTGTCGGCCAGGGCCTGCGCTTCGCTGTAGGGCCACTGGATGCCACGTGCGGCTTCGATGCGGTCGTAGCTCATGCCCGAGATGTCGAGCGTGCGGCCTTCGCCTTTCGAGAGCTCGCGCATCTCGTCGAAGGCTTCTTCCGGTGTGGGCGGGAAGTGGATCCGGTTGCGGTCCTGGAAGCGCTTGGACAGCTCGTTGAAGATCCAGAAATCGGGCTTGCTGTCGGCGTAGGCGGGCAACACGTTGCGCGTGAGGTTGACGCGGCGCTCGGTGTTGGTGTGGCAGCCTTCCTTCTCGGCCCACACGGCAGCGGGCAGGAAGACGTGCGAGTACTTGTTGGTCTCCACGTCTTCGTACACGTCTTGCACCACCAGGAATTCGAGGTTCTCCATCGCCTTGCGGATGCGCGGCTGGTTGGGCATTGAGGTCATCGGGTTGGTGGCGACCAGCCACAAACCCTTGATCTCGCCGGTCTCGATGGCGGGGAAGATGTCGGTCTGCGCGAGGCCGCGCGCGGGCGGGAAGAAGCTCTCGTCGATGCCCCAGAACTCGGCCACCTTCTTGCGGTCTTTTTCTTTCTCGAGCGCACGGTAGCCCGGCAGGCCCGAGCACGACGACCACTCGCGCGTGCCCATGGCATTGCACTGACCGGTGATCGACAGGCTGGTGCCACCGGGAATGCCGATGTTGCCGGTGATGAGGTTCAGGTTGTTGATGTCGACCACGCCGTCAGACCCATGGGTCGACTGGTTGATGCCCATGGTCCAGATGCTCATCGCCGTCGGCGCCTTGGCGTAGATGCGCGCCACGGTGCGGATGCGGTCTTCGTCGATGCCGCAGATGTGCTGTGCGGTCTTGGGGTCGTAGTCGGCCAGCAGGGCGCGCAGGTCTTCCACGCCCTTGGTGTGCTTGGCGATGTAGTCGTCGTCTTGCAGGCCTTCCTTGAAGATCACATGCATCATCGCGTTGATGAGCACGGTGTCGGTGCCGGGCGTGATGGGCAGGTGGATGTCGGCGAACTGCGCCAGCATGGTCACGCGCGGGTCGACCACGATCAGCGGGAACTTGCGTTTCTCCAGCGCTTCTTTGAGTCGCCAGTAAATGATCGGGTGCTGCTCGGGCAGGTTGGAGCCGAAGGCCATCAGGCAGTGCGTGTGCTCGAAGTCGCCATAACAACCGGGCGGGCCGTCAGAGCCGAACGAGCGCTTGTAGCCCGACACCGCCGAGGCCATGCACAGCGTGGTGTTGCCGTCGTAGTTGTTGGTGCCGATCTGGCCGCGCACCAGCTTGCCCAGCGTGTAGAACTCTTCGGTGAGCAGCTGGCCGGTGGAGACGATGGCAAACGAATCGCGCCCGTACTTGGCCTGGATCTCCTTGATCTTGGCCGCGGTCTTGTCGAGCGCCACGTCCCAGCTCGCCGGCTGGAAGGGCAGGTGCGCCTTGTCGCGCATCAGCGGCATGGTGCCGCGCCCGGGGGAGGTGAACAGCTCGTGCTCCAGCAAACCCTTGATGCACAGCTTGCCGCGGTTGACGTCGGCCCCGGCGTGGCCGCGGCTGGTGACGATTTTTCCGGTCTCGCTCAGGCCGATTTCAATCGCGCAGCCGGTCGAGCAGTAGTTGCAGGTCGTGTATTTCCATTCCTTGACCTCTTTGACGGGAATGGAGATGGGTTTGCGGTTCTTGCGACCAAAGATCATCGTGTGTCCTGTGACTCTTCCTGCGCCTCAGGCGGGCTCGAGCGCCAGCTGGTTCAGCTCTTCGATGTCGAGGTGGACCATGCCGTTGTCCACCTTCACCTTGAACGGCGTGGTGCAGCCTTCATCGGGCGCATGGGCGCAGCCATCGGCCAGGCCGATGGTCCAGTTGTGCAGCGGGCAGGCCACGCTTTCACCGAAGACGATGCCCTGGCTCAGAGGGCCGCCCTTGTGCGGGCAACGGTCGAGCAGGGCAAACACCTTGTCTTCGCTGTTGCGGAAGACGGCGACGGCAACACCTTGTGCACGCTCCACGCGGCGGGCGCCCAGCACCGGGATGTCGGTGACGGGGCAGATGGATTTCCATTGACTCATGACGGGCTCAGGCTGTGATGGGGGTGAACTGGCGGGTGTCGACGGCGGCCTTGTCGAATTCGAACCACGGGTCGGGTTCGCCTTCGAGCGCGGCTTGCAGGTCGGCCCACAGCTTCTTGCGGCCCTCGTGGTCGTCAAGAATCTTCTTCTTCACGTAGTCGAGGCCCACGCGGTTCACGTAGTGCACCGTGCGCTCCAGG
>NZ_JADMJX010000043.1:5538-16095 GCF_018780185.1 Rhizobacter sp. | reverse complement strand
TCCAGGATTGTGATTCCTGTTGTCGTGGGTTCGAGCCCCATCAGCCACCCCAAAATAAAACAAGGCCTCCGAGTGATCGGGGGCCTTTTGTTTTGGGGCCGCGGTTGTGGCCTCAGGTCTTTTCAGACAACTGCCGGATGCAAACGCGGCAGCAGATGCCGCCAGCCGGCACTTCGCGCCAATCGACCTCGCCGCCCAGCTGTTTGACGCGCTTGCGCACGCCACCCAGCCCCAGGCCATGCGCCCAGGCTTGCGGGTTGCGCCCCGCACCGTTGTCGGTGACGGTCAGGTCCACGCGGTCGCCGTCGAGCACGAACTCGATGTCGACGCGTCGCGCCTGCGAGTGCGCGATGACGTTGTTGACCAGCTCGCGCATCACCCGGGTGAGTGCCGACCACTGCACCACGGTGAGCGAGATGTCGCGGTCGGCGCTGAAGTTCCAGCCGAGCGAGATGTGCGCAGCGGTCAGGCGCTGCGTGAGGTCAGATTTCCACTCGGCCGCGGCGTGCGAGAGGGGATGATTGGGCGCCGCCAGGCCGCGCGTCAACGTTTTCAGGTCTTGCAGCGTGTGGCGAACGTAGTTCTCCATCTCGGGCGACTGGGCCTTGTACATCAGCGTCAGCAGCCGTGCGCCGATGTCGTCGTGCAGGTCTTGCGCCAGGCGGAGCCGCTCTTCGCTGCGACCTTGTTCAACGGCCTTGTCGAAGGCCACCGCGCGGCGCAGTTGCTCCACCACACGCTCGGCCAGGCGTGCGTCTTCGGTGGTGAACAGGCGGCGCCCATGGTGCGCAAATCGAATGACGATGGAGCTGGCATCGCCGTCTTCGCCATTCATCAGCTGGGGCACGGGGATGATGAGTGTTGAGCCGCCACCGGTCACGCGGGTGGACGGGCTGCGCTGGTCGATGACCACGGCCTCCATCGGCTCGAACAACTCGCGCAACAACTGGGTGAGCAAGGTGGGCGTGCGCTCGGGGTGGGCTTCGACTTCGCGGGCGATGCGGTAGAGCTTTTCGAACATGCGCTCGGTGGTGAGCACGTTCTGGTTGCGCAGCTGGTTGAGCAGCCACTGGCGCGCACCTGAGTACAGGCCCAGCGACAAGAACAGTGCCAACGTGAGCGAAGCGAATTGGCCAAACGAGAACACGGCAACGAACAACAGATCGAGCGCCGTGGCCACGGTGCTGATGGCCGCGAGAAGGGAGAACTCGCGCATCACCTGCTGTGACTTCGACAGAAAAGGCAGCAACAACAGCAGCGAGGCCAGAAACACCGCCCAGATCGTCGGCCCCGCCGCGGCAATCTGCTGCTGAACTTGGGGTGCATTGCTGGAGGCGGCCAGCGTCAAAGTCAGCAGCACCCAGGTACCGACCGCCAGCACACCAAAGCGCCGCATGACGATGGCGAACGGATGTGGCTCGATGTGGTGCGACCAGGTCAGCAAGGCAACCGCCACGAGGCCATACAGGGTCACGCTGCCCTGCAGCCACCACCACGCAGCACCCAGCTCGGCGTTGCCGATCAGCACGATCAGCGCGGCCACGCTGACCCAGCTCAGCCACGACACCACGCCCGCACCCGGGATGCGGCGCGGGTGCAGCGCCGAGACGTGCACCACGGCCGCAGCGGTGAGCAGGTCGAGGCTCATGTGCACCGGCATGTTCCAGCGCGGCAAGGGCAGCGGCAGCGCTAGGCCCATCGTCGATTCGATGGCGATGAAAGCCAGGTTGCCCGACTGGCACAAGGCGGCCAGCGCGTACAGCAGGTTGCGTGCGGTCGGCTTCGCCAAAACCACCACCATCGCCACCAGGTAGAGCACCAGGGCCAGGCCCGACAGCAGCCAGAACATCGCTCCGAGCGAGCCGAGGCCACGCCGTGGCAGCGACACCTCGGCCATCTCGCCTTCGGAGAAGAACAGCTTGACCTTGCCTTGCGCCATTGCCGTGGACAGCTGCTCGTGCATGGCACGGTGGCGCTCGCGCTCGATGTCATCGGTGAGCCAGCGTGACGAGCGCCGCAGCGTGAGAGCGTCCACCACGGCCATGCTGTTGTCGCCGCCGATCACACCGAGCAAGGCGCGGCCCTCGTGCGGCGTGAGCATCGGGTCGGCGGACGACACCAACTCCAGTTGGCCCTGGGCACCGGCTTTCCAGGTGGCGTCGAGATGCGGCGACTCGGCCAGCCAGCGCGCCAGCAGCAGCACGCCCACGCAGCCCAGCAGGGCCGCCACCACCAGCAGGCGCAAGCGCCAGCCCATCCAGCGCGACAAAGGCTCGTCGCCGCCGAAGCTGCGGTCGATCAGGCCGGAGTCGAGGTGGCTGGCGTCGGGGCCCAGGCTGAAGCTGCTGCTCGCCGGGTCACCCGCCGTGTGGGGAGAGGAGGGCGCACCACGCAGTCGCATGTCCATGGTGGCTTGGGCAGTGGAGCCGAAGTGGCGTCAGACCAGGCCTTGTTTGCTCGCCAGCACGGCGGCCTCGGCGCGGCTCGAGACGTTCAGTTTCTTGTAGATCGACTTGATGTGGTCATTGACGGTGAACCACTTGATGCCCATCAGGTTGGCGATTTCCTTGATGGTGAAGCCCTTGCTGAGGTAGGTCAGCACCTCGCTCTCGCGCGGGGTCAGGCGCTCGTGGTCGAGTGGGGCGCCACGGCCGAGCGGCATCGGGCGGCTGCTCTGAAAGCCCGAGGTGCCGGCCAAGCCGGGCTCAGCGAGCCCGCCCATGCCACCAGGCCCTTGCCTGAAGTGGCTCAACAGGCGGCGCGCGATGGCCGGCGACAGCGGCGGCTGGCCCCGCACGATCTTCTGCAGCTCTTCGACCAGCACCTCGAAGCGGTCTTCTTTCAGCAGGTAACCATCGGCTCCGCATTGCAGGGCGGGGAAGAGGTGGTCGTCATCGGAGTACAGCGTGGTGACGATCTTGGTGGCCGGGTAGCGGGCCAGCTCGGCCAGCAGCTCCATGCCGTTGCCATCGGGCAGCTCCAGGTCGACCAGCACCAGCTTGAAGGGGTCAACCGACAGTTCGGCGCGCAGCGGGTCGACCACACCCACCTGGCGGCGGGCGGTTTCGAGGTCACCGGCTTCCGTGATGACGATGGTGTCGCTGAAGCTTTCGCGCACCACGCGGCAAAGAAAGCTGCGGGCGACCGGATTGTCTTCAACGATCAGTACCTTGATAGCCATGCCGCGGGGATGCTCTCAGGAGGGGGAACGCATCGTAGCGCACTCGTTGCGCCACTTGTATCCCGCGAATGTCAGGGGCGCGACCCGCTCGGGCTGCTTTGCAGGGCGCGCGCCAGGCGGGCGTAGCGGTCGCGCAGGTCGAGCAGGCGCTCGTTCTTCTGGGCTTCGGTGAGGCGCGGGTCGAGCAGCACTTCGGAGCGCAGCTTGAAGTCTTCGATCTCGAGCACGAACTTGAGCTGCTGGTTGCTGGACGCCTTGAAGCCTGCCAGGTCGAACATCTGCTTCAGGCGGTTCCTTTCATCGGCCGTCTTGCCATACGAAAACAGGAACGACGACAGGCGTGTGCGCAGCGACAGCGGCAGGTCGGTGCGCCAGAGCAGCGGGTCTTTCGGGATGAGTGCCGATTCCCACAGCACCCGCAGGCGCGCGGCCTGGGCGGGCTGGCGGATCTTCAGACGATCGAGTTCTTCGGTGTTGTAGGTGCCGGCGTGCACCTTGCCGCCCAGCACGGCGTCGAGCGTCTGCGCATGGGTGCCACGCAGCAGCGGGCTGAACTGCTCTTCGGGCTTGATGTTACGGGGCACGAAGAGCGCATACGAAGGCATCAGGTGGCCGCTGGTCGAGATGTCTTCACCCAAGGCGAAACCGTGGGTCCTGGGCCGTGCCAGCAGTTGTTCGATGGAACTCAGGCCCGAGTCGCGCCGGGTGACGATCAGCGCGCGGTAACCCAGCGAGCCATTGGAGTCGACCAACTGGGCGAAGACCTCGACCTTGGCGCGATCAATGCAGTCAAGCGCCGCCTTGCTCGACACCCAGGCCAGCTGCACCTTGTTGGTGACCAGCGCTTCGGCGGCGTCGAGGTAGCTTTGCGCGTACCAACCCTGGATGGGCAAGCCAGTCGCATTGCGCATGTCGGCAAAAAACGGCTCCCATGCGGCGCGGGAGTCTTCGACCGTGGTGGTGGTGATGACGCCGAAGCGCAGCGGTTCACTGCGGCCCTGTGCGACGGTCGCGCCCGGCCACAGGGCCAGCAGAGGCAGTTTGAGCAGCAGTCGGCGCACCGGGGAGTCCTCCACGCGACGAACTCGCGTGAGGAATTATCGGCGGTGCGCCGCGCTTGCCCTCACTCGTTGACGAGCACCAGCTTGCCGCGCACCTGGCGGCTGCCCATGCGGGTGAAGGCTTCTTTGAGCGAACTCATCGGCAAACGGGTGTCGATCACCGGCTTGATCTTGCCCTGCGCGTACCAGGCTGCAAGCTCGGCCAGGGCGGTCGCATTGTTCTTGGGTTCGCGGCGCGCGAACTCGCCCCAGAACACACCGACGATGGAGGCGCCCTTGAGCAGTGCGAGATTGAGCGGCAGTGCCGGGATGCCACCTTGCGCAAAGCCGATCACCAGGTAGCGGCCGCGCCAGGCGATGGAGCGGAAGGCCGGCTCGGCCATGTCGCCGCCCACCGGGTCGTAGACGATGTCGGGGCCCTTGCCGTCGGTGAGGGCTTTCAACTCATCGCGCAGGTTGCCCTTGCTGTAGTTGATGGTCGCGTCGGCGCCGAGCTCCTTGCAGAACGTGCACTTCTCGTCGGTGGACGCAGCGGCGATCACCTTGGCGCCTGCGGCCTTGGCAATCTGGATGGCGGCCGTGCCCACACCGCCGGCGGCGCCCAGCACGAGCACCGTTTCACCGGGCTTGAGCGCGCCGCGGTCCATCAGCGCATGGTGGGTGGTGCCATAGGTGCACAAGAAGGCCGCCGCGTCGTCGAAGGCAAAGCCCTTGGGCAGGGGCATCAGCATCGACGCCTTGGCGCACATGTGGGTGCCGAAGCCGCCACCACCACCGAAGACTGCCACGGCATCGCCGACCTTGAGCCCGGTGACGCCCTCGCCGAGGGCTTCGATGACGCCTGCGTACTCGGAGCCCGGCACGAAGGGCAGCGGCGGCTTCACCTGGTACTTGTTCTGCACGATCAGCAGGTCAGGAAAGTTCAGGCTCGCCGCCTTGATGGCGATGCGCACTTCACCGGCCTTGGGCTCGGGCGTGGGCAGGTCTTTCCATTCCAGCGCTTCGGGGCCGATCGGGTTCTCGCAAAGCCATGCCTTCATGTTCGTCTCCATCCGGGTTTTGTGTGACTGCGGATGATAAACAGCGGGGTCGCTTCAGCTGCGTCACGCAGGTGACGAGTCCTTACAATCGCGGCCATGCGCATTCTCATTGCCAACGACGATGGTTACCTCGCGCCAGGCCTCGCGGCGCTGGTGAAAGCCTGCGAAGGGCTGGGCGAGATCGACGTGGTGGCGCCCGAACAGAACGCGAGCGGCACCTCGAACTCGCTCACGCTGAACCGGCCGCTGTCGGCGTTCACGGCGGTGAACGGCTTTCGCTACTTCAACGGCACGCCGTCCGACTGTGTGCACGTGGCCCTCACCGGGCTGCTGCCGCACCGCCCTGATCTTGTGCTCTCTGGCATCAACAACGGCGCCAACATGGGCGACGACACCTTGTACTCGGGCACCGTGGCTGCTGCGATGGAGGGCTTTCTGTTCGGCATCCCGGCGATCGCGTTCTCGCAGGTCGAGAAGGGCTGGGCCCATGTGGATGCCGCAGCGCAAGTAGCGCGTGCGATCGTCGAGCAGGTGCTGAAGACTCCGCCCGCGCCCGGCCCGTGGCTGTTGAACGTGAACATTCCCAACCGCGCCGACGCCTTGTCCTTGCCACGCGAAGTCACACGACTCGGCCGTCGTCACGCGAGCCAGCCAGTGATCCGCCAAACCAACCCGCGCGGCGAACCGATCTACTGGATCGGGCCTGCCGGTGACGCGCGTGATGCCGCGGCCGGCACCGACTTTCACACCACGGCAAACGGCCGCGTGTCGATCACACCGCTGCAAGTCGATCTGACCGACCACGCTGGCCTGCCCACGTGGCGCGAGTGGGTGAAACCATGAGCGCGCCTGAGCGCCCGCGCCCCAAGTTCCCGCTACAGCTCGACGGCTTGGGTGCTGCGCCCAAGAAGGGCCCGCTGCTGCGGCCACAGCAGCCCTTGCACCAAGCCGCTGCCGATTCGGCACGCAGCGTCAGGCCCTCGGGCCTGGGCCTGGATTCGGCCGACGTGCGCCAGCGCATGGTCACCAAGCTGCAAGCCGCGGGCCTGCGCGACGAGCTGGTGATGGCCGCGCTGGCCAAGGTGCCACGCCACCTGTTCGTCGACACCGCGTTGGCGACTCAGTCGTATGAAGACACCAGCCTGCCCATCGGCCTGGGGCAGACCATCTCCAAGCCCTCGGTCGTCGCGCGCATGATCGAGCTGCTGATGAATGGCGCGGGTGCGCGCAGCCGCCGCACGCTCGGGCACACGCTCGAGATCGGCACCGGGTGTGGCTACCAGGCGGCGGTGCTCGCGCAGCTGTCGCGTCAGGTGATGAGCATCGAACGGCTGAAGCCTCTTCACGACAAGGCGCGCGAGATGCTCGCGCCCTTGCGCTTGACGAACATCCGGCTGGTGTATGGTGACGGCATGCGAGGGCACCCCCCGAATGCCCCCTACGACAGCATCATTGCCGCGGCAGGTGGCGAGTCTTTGCCCGATGCGTGGCTTGTGCAGCTCGCGGTGGGTGGGCGTCTGGTGGCCCCGGTTCACGATGCGAGCGGGCGCCGCCAGGTGCTGGTGGTGGTGGATCGAACAGAAGAAGCTTACGAGCGCTCAGTGCATGAGGCCGTGAACTTCGTCCCTCTAAAATCAGGAATGGATTGATGACGCTGGCCATGATGGGATGCATATCGAGCGAAGCGCACGGCGCTCGCTGTGTTGCGTGGGTGCGGCTTGTGTCCGCGGCGGCGCTGCTGGCGCTGGCTGGGTGCGCCGCTCCCGACAAGTACCGCGCGCCGGTCGAAGACCGCTCGGTGCTGAACCGGCCGATCACGGTGCCGGCTGCCACGACTGCGGTGGTCCCACCGGCCGGGGTGGCGCTGCCAGCTGAGGCCGGCAAGGTGCTGCCGGGGGCTGAAAACGCCGGCAAGCCAGGCTTTTACATGGTCAAGCCGGGCGACACGCTCATCCGCGTGGGCCTGGAGACAGGGCAAAGCTGGAAAGACATCATCAAGTGGAACAACCTCGAGAACCCCAATGTGATCGAGGTGGGCCAGGTGTTGCGCGTGGTCGCGCCGGGTGCTGACCCCAATGCCGTTGCCACACGCCCGGTGACCACGGCCAAGCTGGAGACACGCCCGCTGGATGCGCCCCGCAACCAGCCCGCACCGGCGGCTTCCGCTACCGTGCCCGCGGCTCCCGCCGCCTCGCCTCCTGCGCCGCCGGTGCCGGTTCCGGTCTTGCCGACGCCGCCGGTGGCGCGCGAAGGTGACGAAGACATCAACTGGCTCTGGCCTGCCAAGGGCACCGTCGTGGGCGCATTCGACGAGACGCGCACCAAGGGGCTCGCCATTGCGGGCAAGGCCGGTGACCCGGTGAGCGCGGCCGCCGACGGCAAGGTGGTCTACGCCGGTTCGGGCCTGCGCGGCTACGGCAACCTGGTCATCATCAAGCACAACAACACCTACCTCACCGCCTACGCTCACAACCAGGCCTTGCTGGTCAAGGAAGAGCAGGCCGTCAAGCGTGGCCAGAAGATTGCCGAGATGGGCTCGACCGACGCCGAGCGCGTGCAACTGCACTTCGAGATCCGCAAGCAGGGCAAGCCGATCGACCCGGCCAAGCTCCTGCCACCGCGCTGACGCGCGCAACGCAAGCCCCGACCCGTCTCTGACCGCGCCACACCATGAGCAAGAAGCGCCACACGGGGAATGGGCTGGCAGCGGACACCGCAGCAGCACCACTGCCATTTGCTCCGCCGAGCCTGCAATCCGTGCTGCAGGTGACAAGAGAGCATGGCGGTGCCGACGGCGCTGAAGCGCCGACCGACGATATCCCCGCCAACATCGAGATTGCCGCCGGAGACGGCGAGGTCGGCAACACCTTGCAGACCTACCTGCGCGAGATTCGCCGCGCGCCGCTGCTCACGCCGCAAGAAGAATTCGAGACCGCCACCCGCGCCCGCGCGGGCGACTTTGCCGCGCGGCAAGAGATGATCGAGCGCAACCTGCGCCTGGTGGTGAGCATCGCCAAGAACTACCTCGGCCGTGGCCTGCCGATGACCGACTTGATCGAAGAGGGCAATCTCGGGTTGATGCACGCCATCGGCAAGTTTGAGCCGGAGCGGGGTTTCCGATTCTCGACCTACTCATCGTGGTGGATCCGCCAGAGCATCGAGCGCGCGATCATGCACCAGGCCCGCTTGGTGCGGCTGCCGGTGCATGTGGTGCGCGAGCTCAACCATGTGCTCAAGGCGAGGCGTGCCCTCGAAGCCGAAGCGACGCACGCCGATGGTGACCAGCCCGTGCGTGTGGAAGACATCGCCGCCCGCCTGGGGCGCCCGGTGCAAGAGGTGAGCGAACTGCTGAAGTTCTCGGAGACACCGGCTTCCCTCGATGCGCCGCTGGACCGCGAAGGCTCCGAATCCATGCTCGACAGCGTGGCCGACGATGGCGCGAGTGACCCGGCCAGCCTGACGCTGCACAACGAGGTCGAGGTGCTGTTGCAGCACGGCCTGGAAGAACTCAACGAGCGCGAGCGTGAGGTGTTGGCCGGTCGTTACGGTCTGCGTGATCGTGAGCCCGAGACGCTCGAGGTGCTGGCCGAGCGGCTGGGCCTCACGCGAGAGCGCATCCGGCAGATCCAGCAAGAGGCGCTGATCAAGCTCAAGCGCCGCATGGTGCGCAGCGGCATCAGCCGCGACTCGCTCTTCTGATCGGGCTTGCCGGCTGACTCGGACGCAAGGGCCGACCTGCGTCGGGCCTTGCGCCTACGAAGGCCATTGCCCTCTGGGCGATGGCTGAGACAATCGGCCCCATGACAGCAGCAGATGAATGGCTGAAGGTCGAGTCGCTCGACCTCGAAGCCCAAGGAGTGGCGCACAACGCCGAAGGCAAGGTGGTTTTCATCGACGGTGCTCTGCCCGGCGAAGAAGTGCTTGTCAGCGTGCAGCGCAAGAAAAACAATTGGGAGCAGGCCACGATGGTGGCACTGCGCCGCGAAAGCTCACAGCGCGTGACGCCGGGGTGCCGCCATTTCGGCACCTGTGGTGGCTGCAAGATGCAGCACTTTCATGTCGGCGCGCAGGTGGCGACCAAACAGCGAGCACTCGAAGACGCGCTGTGGCACCTGGGCAAGGTCAAGGCCGAGCGTGTGCTGCGCCCGATCGAAGGGCCTGCCTGGGGTTACCGCTACCGGGCGCGCCTGTCGGTTCGCTACGTGGTCAAGAAAGAACGTGTGCTGGTGGGCTTTCACGAGCGCAAGTCGAGCTACGTGGCCGACATGGACAGCTGCGAGGTGTTGCCGCCCCACCTGAGCGCGATGCTGGTGCCGTTGCGCAACCTCGTCGCCGGCATGGACCAGCGAGACCGTTTGCCACAGATCGAGGTGGCGGTGGGTGACGAGGTCACCGCGCTGGTGTTGCGCCACCTGGAGCCGCTGAGTGCGCCCGACTTGCAGCGTCTGCGCGACTTTGCTGCTCAGCACGGTGTGCAGTGGTGGCTGCAACCCAAGGGACCGGAGACGGTTCATCTGCTTGATGCCGATGGGCCGCAACTGGCGTACTCGCTTCCTGAGTTCGGCGTGACGATGCCCTTCAAACCGACCGACTTCACCCAGGTCAATCACCACATCAACCGCGTGCTCGTCAGCCGCGCCTTGCGTCTGCTGGAAGCCGGGCCGACCGAGCGGGTGATCGACTGGTTCTGCGGACTGGGCAATTTCACGCTGCCGATCGCCACACAAGCACGTGAGGTGCTGGGCATCGAAGGCAGCGAGACGCTGGTGGCCCGGTCACGCGAGAACGCGGCGCTCAATGGCCTGGCGGCCAAGACCAGCTTCGTGGCGCGAAACCTGTTCGAGATCACCCCCGAGGAGTTGGCCAAATACGGCGCGGCGGACAAGTGGCTGGTCGACCCGCCTCGCGAAGGCGCGTTTGCCTTGGCCAAGGCCTTGGCCGATCTGGCCGTTGCGCCGGTTGCGGGCTATCAGGCGCCGAGCCGGATCGTCTATGTGAGCTGCAACCCGGCCACGTTGGCGCGCGATGCGGGCTTGTTGGTGCACCAGGCTGGCTACCGCTGCGTGGCGGCCGGCGCGATCAACATGTTCCCGCACACGGCGCACGTCGAGAGCATGGCGGTGTTCGAAAAAGGCTGAACACCAAAAGAGAAAGGGGCCCAAAGTGCCCCCAACTTCCTGACCTGCCGTTAGGCGTCAGTCGCGCTCGCCACCAAAGATACCGAGCAGGCTCAGCAGGTGCACGAAGACGTTGTAGACATCCAGGTAGATCGCCA
>NZ_JADMJX010000043.1:0-5438 GCF_018780185.1 Rhizobacter sp. | reverse complement strand
CCGAGCAGGCTCAGCAGGTGCACGAAGACGTTGTAGACATCCAGGTAGATCGCCAGCGTGGCGGTGACGTAGTTGGTTTCGCCACCGTCCACGACACGCTTCAGGTCGTACAGCATGTAGGCCGAGAAGATCAGCACGGCCAGCACCGACACCGTCATCATCAGCGCAGGCATCTGCAGCCAGATGTTGGCAACGCTGGCCACGATGATGCCGATCAGGCCGACGAAGAGCCACTTGCCCATGCCGGAGATGTCGCGCTTCATCGTGCTGGCCAAGGTGGCCATGCCGAAGAACACCAGCGCGGTGCCGCCAAAGGCCATGGCGATCAACTGGCTACCGTTGCGGAAGTTGCCCAAGATGCCGCCGAGCAGGCGCGACAGCATCAGGCCCATGAAGAAGGTGAAAGCCAGCAGCAGCACGACGCCGAGACTTGAGTTCTTGGTCTTCTCGATGGCATAGAAGAAGCCAAAGGCCACGCCCATGAACACCATGAAGCCGATGAAGGGGTTGGCGGCAAACCAGCTGAAACCCATCTGCATGCCGACCCAGGAGCCCAGCACGGTGGGGATCATCGAAAGCGCCAACAGCCAATAGGTGTTGCGAAGCACACGGTTGCGCTGGTCAACGGTACTCACCGAACCAGTCAAGCCGTAAGCGGTTTGCAGGTTGTCGTTCATGGAACCTCCTTGATGTGAACGCTACGCGGGCTCAGACCCGGCTGGCCGGATTCTAGTTCCCCAGTCGGGTTGCGGTATCCCCGTAGGCATGCCTGGCCAGGCATGAGGCATGCTGAGTGAACCCACCACAACGGGAGTGCACATGAAGACCAAGCCAATGCTGGGCCTGGACGATGTCAAGCGGGTCGCGGCCGCTGCCGAAGCCGAGGCGTTGCGCCACGGATGGGCCGTGACCATCGCCGTCGTTGACGATGGGGGTCACCTCCTGTGGTTGCAGCGGCTGGACGGCGCTGCGCCCATCTCCGCACACATCGCACCTGCGAAGGCGCACACGGCAGCCCTCGGCCAGCGTGAGAGCAAGGTTTACGAAGACATGATCAACCAGGGGCGCAATGCTTTCCTGAGCGCGCCCGAGGTGTGTGGCCTGCTGGAGGGCGGCGTGCCCATCTTGGTGCAAGGGCAGTGTGTCGGGGCGGTAGGCGTCAGCGGCGTGAAGGCGAGCGAAGACGCCCAAGTGGCCAAGGCAGGCATCGCCGCCTTGTGATCGACGGGCCCTGAGGTTCAGTCAGGCCGCTAAGGGGATCAACGCGTGGTGAACCGAGCCATGCGGCCGGTGGCTGGCGGCGCGTGCCGACTCGAACACATCGCGGGCGCAGTCGGTGCAGCGTCCGCAGCAAGACGCCACGCCGCTGTCCATTTGCAACTCGTCAAAACTGGCGCAGCCATTGCGGGCATGTCGCTCGATGTCGCGGTCAGAAACACGCTGGCAGACACAAACAATCATCAGATCGCTCCAAGGCCCTGACTTCAGGCCGCTGGACGCGATCATAAATAAGAATGATTCGTAATTCAAGTTGCCGCCAAGCCCTTGCGTCGCGCAAGGGTTCAGGCGCAGGTCAAGGCGACAGTTCGCCCATCTGCGACTGCAGATAGTTCTGCAGGCCGACTTTGGCGACCAGGTCGATCTGGGTTTCGAGGAAGTCGATGTGTTCCTCGGTGTCGTCGAGGATGTCCTGGAGCAGGTCGCGCGACACATAGTCGCGCACCGCCTCGCAGTGGGCGATGCCTTCCTTGATGGTCGCCTGCGCGCCCAATTCCGACTTGAGGTCGCAGTTGAGGATCTCGACCGTGTCTTCGCCGACCAGCAGCTTGCCCAGATCCTGCAGGTTGGGCAGGCCGTCAAGCGTGAAAATGCGATCCATCAAACGGTCGGCATGCTTCATTTCACCGATCGACTCGGCGTATTCCTTGGCAGCCAGCTTGTCCAGGCCCCAGTGCTTCAACATGCGGTAGTGCAGGAAGTACTGGTTGATGGCGGTCAGCTCATTCTTCAGTTGAGCATTGAGCAGCTCGATGACCTTGGGGTCGCCCTTCATTTGTCACTCCTCTTGTTTTGTCCAACCCGAATTATGTGAGCGCGTGACGGCCATGGGTCGCTTCTCCTGCGGTTGGCGCCGGACTTTGGAAACGTTCAGCGTTCCTACTTGTCTAGGGGGGGCTTCGAGTGACGACCCTCGGGTACAATTCGAAGGTTTACCCGCAACCCCACCGCCCAGCGACTCTCTCGCTGTTTCCTGCCGAAAACTCCCCCAGTTTTCTCAACCGGTCTCGTGCTCGAAGAGCAGAGCTGGGCGCGCACAAATCGGAGAATCGTGTGCCCCCGCCATTGCTGCCAAACCAAGCTCAGGCTCTTCTAGCACTTGCGGACGGAACGGTCTTCCAGGGCGTGTCGATCGGTGCTACCGGTCACACCGTTGGCGAGGTGGTGTTCAACACCGCGCTCACCGGCTACCAGGAAATCCTCACCGACCCGAGCTACTGCCGTCAGATCGTCACGCTGACCTACCCTCACATCGGCAACTACGGCGTCAATATTGAAGACGTTGAAGCGAGCAAGGTGCATGCCGCCGGTCTCATCATCAAAGACCTGCCGGTGCTGGCGTCCAATTTCCGCCAGAACATGACTCTCGCGGACTACCTCAAGGCCGAAGGCACGGTGGCCATCGCCAACATCGACACCCGGCGCCTGACGCGCGTGCTGCGCAGCAAGGGTGCGCAAAACGGTTGCATCTTCACGCTGCCGCTTGGCGAGTCGCTGACCTCGGCACACACCGACAAGGCCATCGCACTGGCGAAATCGGCTCCCGCCATGAATGGGCTCGACCTGGCCAAGGTGGTGACGCAGAGTGAAGTCACCGAGTGGACCGAAACCGAGTGGGCGCTCGAAGGCGGCTACGGCCAAATGAAATCACCGCGCTTTCACGTGGTGGCCTACGACTTTGGCGTCAAGCGCAACATCCTGCGCATGCTGGCCAGCCGCGGCTGCAAGGTGACGGTGGTGCCGGCTCAGACCTCGTCGGCCGACGTGCTGGCGCGCAAGCCCGATGGCATCTTCCTGAGCAACGGCCCCGGCGACCCCGAGCCTTGCGACTACGCCATCCGCGCAGCGCGTGAACTCATCGACGCCGGCATCCCCACCTTCGGCATCTGCCTGGGTCACCAGATCCTCGCGCTGGCCTCCGGCGCCAAGACCTTCAAGATGAAGTTCGGCCACCACGGTGCCAACCACCCGGTGAAAGACCTGGACACCGGCCGCGTGAGCATCACCAGCCAGAACCACGGTTTTGCTGTCGACGAGAAGACGTTGCCTGCCAATCTGCGCCCCACGCACGTGAGCCTGTTCGACGGCACGCTGCAAGGCCTGGCTCGCACCGACAAACCCGCTTTCTGCTTCCAGGGCCACCCCGAGGCCTCCCCCGGACCGCATGACATTTCCTACCTGTTCGACCGTTTCACCGCGCTGATGGAGAAGAAGACAAATGCCTAAGCGCTCAGACCTCAAATCCATCCTCATCATCGGCGCCGGCCCGATCATCATCGGCCAGGCCTGCGAGTTCGACTACTCCGGCGCGCAAGCCTGCAAGGCGCTGCGCGAGGAGGGCTACAAGGTCATCCTCGTCAACAGCAACCCGGCGACGATCATGACCGACCCGGAGATGGCCGATGTGACCTACATCGAGCCCATCACCTGGCAGGTGGTCGAGAAGATCATCGCCAAGGAGCGCCCCGACGCCGTGCTGCCCACCATGGGCGGCCAGACCGCACTCAATTGCGCGCTTGACCTGCACAAGAACGGCGTGCTCGCCAAGTACAACGTCGAGATGATCGGCGCGAATGAGAAGGCGATCGAAAAGGCCGAAGACCGTCTCAAGTTCAAGGATGCGATGACGGGCATCGGCCTGCATTCGGCCAAGAGCGGCATTGCTCACTCGATGGAAGAGGCGCTCAACGTTCAGCGCCGCATCCAGCTGGAGATCGGTGGCAACGGCTTCCCGATGGTCGTGCGCCCGAGCTTCACGCTCGGTGGCACGGGCGGTGGCATTGCCTACAACCCCGAAGAATTCGAAGAGATCTGCAAGCGCGGACTCGACCTGTCGCCCACCAAAGAGCTGCTGATCGAAGAAAGCCTCATCGGCTGGAAAGAGTTCGAGATGGAAGTCGTGCGCGACCGCGCCGACAACTGCATCATCGTCTGCTCGATCGAAAACCTCGACCCGATGGGCATCCACACCGGCGACTCGATCACGGTCGCGCCGGCGCAGACCCTCACCGACAAGGAATACCAGCTGCTGCGCAACGCGAGCATCGCGATCCTGCGCGAGATCGGCGTGGACACCGGCGGCTCCAACGTGCAGTTCTCCATCAACCCGAAAGACGGCCGCATGGTCGTCATCGAGATGAACCCGCGCGTGAGCCGCTCGTCGGCGCTGGCCTCCAAGGCGACGGGTTTCCCGATCGCGAAGGTGGCGGCCAAGCTGGCCGTGGGCTACACGCTCGACGAGTTGCGCAATGACATCACCGGTGGCGCCACGCCGGCGTCGTTCGAGCCCAGCATCGACTACGTGGTGACCAAGATCCCGCGTTTTGCGTTCGAAAAGTTCCCGGCTGCCGACTCGCGCCTGACGACGCAGATGAAGTCGGTCGGCGAGGTGATGGCCATGGGCCGCACCTTCCAGGAGAGTTTCCAGAAGGCCTTGCGCGGCCTGGAAACCGGCATCGACGGCCTGACCGAGCGCAGCACCGACCGCGAAGAGATCATTCAAGAGATCGGCGAAGCAGGCCCTGAGCGCATCCTCTACGTGGGCGATGCCTTCCGCATCGGCATGAGCCTGGAAGAGATCTTCGAAGAAACTGCCATCGACCCGTGGTTCCTGGCGCAGATCGAGCAGCTGATCCAGGCTGAAACGGCGATCACCGGCCGCACGCTGGACAGCCTGTCGACCGAGGAACTGCGCTTCCTCAAGCAGAAGGGCTTCTCCGACAAGCGCCTGGCCAAGCTGCTGGGCACGCACCAGCACGCCGTGCGTGAAACACGCTGGACGAAAAAGGTGCGCCCGGTCTACAAGCGAGTCGACACCTGCGCGGCAGAGTTCGCCACGCAGACGGCCTACATGTACTCGACGTATGACGAAGAGTGCGAAGCCGAGCCGACCAACCGCAAGAAGATCATGGTGCTGGGTGGCGGGCCGAACCGCATCGGCCAGGGTATCGAGTTCGATTACTGCTGCGTACACGCGGCACTCGCGATGCGCGAGGACGGCTACGAAACCATCATGGTCAACTGCAACCCCGAGACCGTGTCGACCGACTACGACACCTCGGACCGCCTGTACTTCGAACCGGTGACGCTGGAAGACGTGCTCGAAATCGTCGACAAGGAAAAGCCGGTCGGCGTGATCGTGCAGTACGGCGGCCAGACGC
>NZ_JADMJX010000058.1:14451-16102 GCF_018780185.1 Rhizobacter sp. | reverse complement strand
TGGGCGCCAAAATGAGCCCACGCACCCTTGACCCAATTGGGTGCCGTGTGATGCCAGACGACGGCCACCACGCTGATGGCGCGCAGCCCGTCCAGCGAGCCAAACCGCTTTTCCGCCAGGAACTGAGCGTGATTCGTCATCGGTCGCGCGGTGCGTTGACCCGTTCCAGGTCGCCAGCCAGCCATGCCGGTTGCGCGAGGGCCGATCGGTCCTCGGAGACGGCGTAGAGCAGACGGTCAGCGACAGCAGACCAGTTCAACACTTCGCTGACGTAGCGGATGCCTTCTCGGCCAAACGATGCGGCCATGGCGGGGTCGCTCAACAGGCGGATCAGGCTTTCGGCCAAGGCCTCGGGGCTTCGCTGATCGCTCAACAGCCCGCTCCTCCCATCTTCAACAACGTCCGGCAGCGCCCATTCACGGAAGCCCGCGATCGGCAGCCCGGCCATCGCCGCCTCGGAGTAAACCAGCCCCCATGTTTCACACACGGAGGGCATGCAGAACACACTGGATTCGAGGAACAGGCTTTGGAGGCGCTCGCGTTGCGCCTCGTCGTCCTTGGCCAGAAAGCCGACGAAGTTGATGCCTGCTTGCGAAGGGGCAGGGTTGATGTCGGGCCCGACGATGGTCAGGGTGGCGTGCGGGACGGCTTGTTTGACGATGGCGAAGGCCTCGAGGAGTAACGGCCCCCCCTTGCGCAGCCAATCACGCCCGACAAAAAGCACCTCGCCCTTCTTGTAGCGTTCCGTCGCGAGGGAAGGGGGTTTCGAAAACGACACCGCAGCGCCCGCCCCGATTGGATAGATGTTGGATCGGTCGTACTTGAAGTCTCTGGCGATTGAATCGGCGGCGTAGCTGGAGAGCGTCAGTATCCCGGTGGCGGCGTGAATGGTCCGGTACTGGTTCTGATAGAGGCTGTCATACGACTCCTTGGGCATTTCTGCATAGCCGTAGCTCCCGAACTTGAACGCGTCGACGAGTGAAAGGTCCATGAAGCGAAACCGCCGCACATCCAGTGTTGCGTCGACTTCGGGGCTGTGAAATGCATAGACCACATTGGTCTTGGAAGGGCAGGCTCGAAGGAACGCTCCCATGTTCCCTTCGCTCTCCTCGGCCCAACGTTTCGGCTTGGGGACGCCGAGCTTGTCTTTGAGTTTTCTCACGAGCCGATGAATGGGAGCGAGGGGCGAGGGGCCTTGAAGCGAACCCCGGTGCAGGTTGTTGGGGTCGACGGCGCCCCACAGGGCGCCTCGCTGCTGAAGCTCAAGGCACAAAGCGCGCGAGATGCCCGACATCGTCCACTCGGACCACGGATCGGCGGGCATCACCATCAAGACCTGGGGTGACGCTGCGCGTGTGCGCGTGAAAGGCATGGTTGGATCGTCCTCTGTCAGGGCGTTTGCGAGCGAGCCGAGGCATTGCTTTCATGCCTCAAAAAAAACCGGAGCCTTTTTGAGGCAACCGTGCGTGGATCAGTAGCTTGTCCCGTGAGTCACCTGGGGCATGCTCTCGACGGGCAGGTAGCGCTTCGTCGCTTTTTGGTAGAAGAGTTTTTGCAAGGCATGAACCGCCGGTGCGTGACTCTGTTGCAGCGGCATGACGAGCCGTTCGGCCACGTTCGCATACCCGAGCAAGCCCACCACGAGCGCGTG
>NZ_JADMJX010000058.1:0-14351 GCF_018780185.1 Rhizobacter sp. | reverse complement strand
CCTTCGAGGTCGGTGCGCACGTAGTCCCAATGGTCGACCTGGTGGTTGCGGGCCACATCGTTCAGCGTGACCGCCTGCACGTGGTGCTCTTGCTTGACTTGGTAGAGGTTCTGCAAGGCGTAGGCCTCGACAAGCTCCTTCTTCGGCTCCAGGGTCGAGGACACGCCGGTGACGACGCGCTGGACGAAACGCGCCGGCCCGGCTTGCGCTGCCACCACGTCCTTGAGCGGAACGACGGTGTTCACCGCACCTTCGTCGCTGCCAGGTGAGACGGCATCGAGGCTGAAGATCCGAACGTGTCGGGCCAGGTTCTCGGGCACCGAGAAGTGGTCGTCGAGGGAGCCGAGAACTGCCAGTTCAATCCGGGGGGTGAGCGAGGCCTGAAGGCTTGAGAGATCGACGCTGCCATCCAGCGGCACCGGCATGGAGGTGCGGTACTTCGAGGCGAACTCGAGCCGCACGCCCAGATGAGCCAGGATGGGGTTGAGCAGGTTGATCAACTTTTGTTTCTTGCGCATTTTCTCCTCCAGGGCTTTGACAGGGTGGTGCGATCGTGAAGGCACGATCAGGCGCGTGGCGCGTTCGCCAGCGCGGAGTGGATCGCGCCCGCGACCCGCAGCGCGTTCGCGGCAATGGTCAGGCTCGGGTTGGTGCCACCGCTCGACGGGAAGAACGAGGCGTCAACCACGTAGAGGTTCGACAGCCCATGGGCCCGGTTGTTCTTGTCGAGCACGCTGGTGGCGGGGTCGTCACCAAACCGGCAGGTGCCGCAGACGTGGCCGAAGTTGATGTTGTTGTCCCTCGACAGCACGATGGTCTGATGCGGCGCCAAGGCCTTGGCCAGAACGTTTCTGAAAGCCTGGACACGTTGTTTGAGTTCGTCGGTATAGCGGTACTCGAACCGCATGCCGTTCCTGGCGTTCGGGTCGGCGATGACCCGGTTGTCGCGGTACGGCAGGTCTTCAACAATGGTGGCCCAGATCGCTGCGTTCTTGAAGTTGAACGCGTGATACAGAACCAGGGCCACCAGGCGGATGACGGGGCTCGATATCTTGCGCCACCAGACCGGGTGAGGGCTTGCGAGCTTCTTCCACCAGGCGCGGTCTTTCTGGGCGACGTCACGCATGTACTGCATGATTTGCCCCGGCACGATGGCGGCACCGAGGGTCTGGAAGGTGCCGAGCTTTTTTCCGCCCGAGGCGTAGAAGTCGTTCATCGCCAAGGACTTGGCGGGGCCTTCGCCCGACAGGCGTTTGAGGGGTGCCACCGCGATGAAATCGCTGACGTGGAACATCAGGTTGCGCCCGACCATGCCCGATTCGTTGGCGAGCCCGTTGGGCCAGGTCTCGTTCTTCGAGTTCAGCAGGATCACCGGCGACATGTAGGCGCCGGCGGCGAGCACGACGGCGCGCGCCTTGATCGAGATCTCGGCGCCGCGCCATCTCGCCACCACCTGGGTCACGCTGTGCCGATCGGCTTCGAGGCGGAACACTTCGCACTCGGCCAGGATCTTGGCCTGGAACAAGCGCAGCGCCGGCAGCAGGGCCACATGGGCGGCGTCGCTCTTGCAGGAACGCAGGCACCGCCCTTCGGTGCAGCCCTGGCAACCGCTGACAAACTCGTACCCGACGTGGACACGGTACGGGTGCAGCCCCAGGCTCTGGAAAGACTCGCAAAGGTGCTGGTCGCGCGCGCTCAGCGCTGGCGGCTCAAGCAAGCTGGTCGTGCTGGCAGAACCGAGCGGGTCGGGCGTGCCACGCACACGGTAGAGCGTCTCGGCCTTTTCGTAGAAGGGCTGCAGCTCTTCGTACGAGATGGGCCAGCGCTCGGGCAGGGTGGAGTCCGCCACGTCGGGGTAGTTGGCCCGGGGTGTGAAGTCGGTGGGCGAAAACCGCTCCAACCCGGCCGCATAGAGCAGCGTGCTCCCGCCCGTCCCGCAGCCCAGGGGGGCATAAAAATGCATGTCGCCAAATGTCGTCGAGCCCTGCAGGCGCTCGGGCCAATGCCCCGCCTGGAGTCGCGCTTGTGCGCTGTCGTCGGAGGGGCCTTGCCCACCGGGCGCGGCAGCGGCTTGGCCGTTTGGCTGCAGGAAGAGCCCTTTCTCAAGGAAGAGCACGCGCTGGCCTGACTTTGCCAGCTCGTAGCCGACCGTTGAGCCGCCCATGCCGGTGCCAATGACGATGACGTCCCAGGTGACGGCTGCCGGGTCATCCGGCACGTACTCGGTGTCGGTGGTCAATGCGAGCTCCCGCTCGCTTTCGAGAGCAGCCGCTTCAGGCGGGTGCGCAGGCCGCCTCGGTCTTCGACCTCCATGGTGCTCTGGGCGAAGGTCTGCCCATGGGGGCCGTTGCGCGGCAGGCTGGCGACGAAGGCGGCGTGGCGATAGACGTCGGCCGGGCTCTCGCCCATGTCGCTCATGCGGGTGCGAACCATGCCCGGGATCAGCTCGTTGATCAGCACATCGGGGTATTGGGTCCGGTCGATTTCGACGGCCAGTGCGCGGGTGAAAGAACGCACGGCGCCTTTCGAGGCGGAATAGGCAGCGCTGTTGGGGATGGGCTTGCGCCAGGCATACGACCCGAGGTTGAGCACGCGGCCGTAGCCCCGCTCCAGCATGCCGGGCAGTGCCGCATGGCAGCACAAGGCCATGCCGTTCACATTGGCGCCAATGGTGTCGATCCAGTCGGAGATCGGGGAATCGAGAAACGCCCGCTTGGGATACATGGCGGCGTTGTTCACCAGGATGTCGACCCGGCCGAACTCAGCCTGGGCTTGTGCGAACAAGCGAGCCACGTCTTCGGGCTTTGACACGTCCCCGACGATGAATGTCATTCGACCGCCTGCGCATTGCCGGGCGGTTTCTTCCAGATCGGCCTGGGTGCGGCCCATACCGAGAACGCGTGCGCCATCGGCACAAAACCCGACGGCATAACCTCGACCCACACCGGACCCTGCCCCGGTCAATACCACCGTCTTGTCTGTGAAGCGCATGGGTCCCCCCGTTTTGTTGCAATGCGATCGGCCTGAGATTGTCAGGGCGAAGCAGCATCACGTAATCCCCTCACCTTGGCGGTGGCGTCACCTCGGGCGGGAATCCTTTGGGGCCCATCGGGCAGGCAAGCACAGGCAGCGTTCTATCGCTGCCGAGGCTTTCAATCTGCCTTGCGAAACAGATACATCTTTCGCGGTGTGGCCCCCGGGAACTGGGAATGGCCTTCGCCGGAATCAACCCGCTCCATCAACGGAAAAGGCCTTCGCATCGCAGCTTCAAATGCGGCCTCGTTGTACCACTCGGGGACGTGACTCAGGTTCCCCTTCGCCAACCAATCCTTCACGATCACGTCCTCTGGGGGGATCCATTCAATCAGCAGATTCTTCGCGCCATAGCGCGCAGCCATGGCCGCCAGTGCTTCGAATCTGATGCCTTGCCGCAGGTTGAGATGGTGCTGAAGCGCGATCATCATCACCGTGTCGCACGAGAATCTCTCGTATGCCGATGGGTACATCAGGAATGCGCCTTGTGGCGGAGTGGGCCACGCCACATTCATATACCCGATGTCAAACTTGGCCTGAGGTGCTGCTGCAATCCCCTTGTCCACCGCGATGGGGTCAGCGTCCAAGCCGATCGCGACATGACCCAGTTTTGCGGCGTAGCCAGTGAACCAGCCCTGGTTGCACGCCAGATCCAGCAGGCGGCCGGGAGGCAGGCGGCCCAAGAGCTCGACCACCGCGCGCGCCTTGGTGCTGAAGGAGCTTGGGTCGTCATAGGAGCCGCCCGGCTGACCATATTCACTCCACTGGGATTCTTGCCTCACGATGTCGATCGATGCGATGTGCTGTCGCAGCGTCTTCAGGAGTTGAATCGGATCTTCATCACCCTGATGTCGCCGAACGATCCCGTTGTACTCGCGGCAAAACCGTCCGAGCAGGTCGTGATCAAACATGCGGCGCCATTCGGCTCTTGGCTGTTGCCACATTCTCCATTCGTGCTCGGAGTTCATCACCGCATGGGCGAGCTGCTGGCACTTGCGGACACCATACTTCTGGCCGCCCAACCAGAGGGCGATGTAATAGCTCTTGAAGATATCGTGCAAGAAGCGCGGGTGGAGTTTCTTCCCGTGGATGATGGAGGAGAAGTCGATATAAACAGGCCGGCCGAAGCGGAATGAAACATTCCACGCATGGGGGTCCTGCAGCGAAAGTTCGTGACGATTGAGTTCGATGGCCACATCCAGGGCGCACAGGGCAGCCTGTTGCAGCATCTTGAGCGTCCATTCCTGCGGGTAGGTGACGAACGGAATGAATTCATGGCGGACCTCGGTGATCTGACCGGAGGTCCCGACGTCGGTTTGGATCATCCCTGCCTTGCACAGCGCATCCATCCCGTTGTTCGAGCGCAGCCGCTCGACCGCAAGCGCCAAGTTCCCGTTGATTTGCCGTATCGCCACGCCATTGCGAACAGACAGCTTTCCTTGCTCATCGAAGCTGAAAGGGGAGTCGTGGGAGATTTGGCTCATGGTGTTCTCGGTTCTTGAATATTGATTTGAGTTTCAAGTGGGCAGTATCGGCACGCTGATACCGGCGAAGTCACTGATGGCGCTGGTCAGGCCAGGCTCTTGATGCCGCCCGTCGACGCTTCGGCTGTGGTGGCCGGTGCGTTGAACCGCTTGCGCAAGCGACCCATGGGGCGCTCGATGCCGTAGTACATCAGCGCGGCCACGGCGACAGTCAGTGCGCCCGCCGTCAACCCGAGGCCGAGCACCGACTTGCCCACGGTAGCAGCCGACAGCGCGAGCATCGAAGGGTGAACCAGGTAGATCGCATAGCTCAGCAAACCGATCCAACGCACCGGCGCGAGGTTGAGCCAGCGCATGACACCCCAGCTGGGATAGCGCACCGCGGTGATGAAAATCGAAAACAGGCAAAGCCCTTGCAGGGTGTAGCCGAGCGTCTCTCGAAACACGCGCTCTCTGACCAGGAAGGTCAACAGAATGCCGAGCACCGACAGTGGGAAGAGCACTCTCTTCCAGGTCGACTCCGAGATCTTGCTGGCGTCGAGCGCCGGGTTGCCCCACAGGGCCAGGACACAACCGAACAAGATCGAGTCGATGCGCGTGTCGGTTCCCATGTAGGTGCGGTCGTAGTGCACGCCCATGGAGAAGATCAGCACGCAGCGCCACAACAGGATCAAGCCGCATGCCGCGAGCAAGAAGGCCGCAACCCGGCCTCTCGATCGCCCCCGGGAGAGCGCCACAAACAAGGCCGGGAAGGCCAGGTAGAAGTGCTCCTCGACCGCGAGCGACCAATAGACGTCGGTGTGTGGCGCAATCGGGGCTTCCCAGCCGGCCCAGATGAGCTGGTAGTTGGTCAGGTTGAAGACTTGTCCGATCAGGTACCAGGTGTCCATCTTTCCCGAGTACCAACCGTAGGCCGCGGCCGCCGCAAGAACGAGGTAGCAGGTTGGAAAGATGCGAAGGGCACGACGCACGTAGAACAAGCGGATGCTCAAGCTGCCGGTGTGTTCGATCTCTTGACGCATCAAGGTGGTGATCAGATAGCCCGACAGGAAGAAGAACAGGGTCACACCGAAGTTGCCGGGAATGAAACGCGGCACACCCGCCGCCATTTGCACGTGCGACAGGAAAACCAGCACGATCGCCACGCACCGCAGCCCGTCGAGGGAAGGGATGTGCAATGCACGAGGCGCGGCGGATGTCATGGTGTCGCCGGTCGAGTCAGTAACGGGGCCGCGCATGCGGTGCGCCTGGACGATCAGCGGCTTGTGGGCGAGCGCGCTGCGCCACTTCGGCGGTGCGCATGGCACGCGCTTCGTTGCCGGTGGCGACCAGGCGCGCATAGCCCACGGCCATCCCGGTCAGAGCCCACAAGAGGGGGTAGACGAAGAAGATCGGGCTCACCGTCGCAATGATGAAGAGCACGGCAAACAGGGTGCAGAGCAACGCACGGCCCAGCACATGACGCTCCTCTGTCTTGTCGCTGATCTTGAACAGGCTGGCGCCGACGCCCAGCATCGCCACCACCACCGTGCCTGCGAACAGCGCAACCGACACCAGCCCGCCTTGCAGCGCAATGATCACGTAGGTGTTGACGAGGTCGATGATCCCGTCGCCACCACGCAGATCCTGGATGGCGGGGACCACGTAGAAGTCGAACCTGCCGAAGAGCGGGTTCTGGAGAATGACGTTCATGGCCACCGACATCAGGTGCTCTCGGCCATCGACGTTTCGGGCGTCAACGGTCCCGATCCAGGGCAGGTGGTCAAGAATCACCCGGCCCGGCTCCGTGCTCAGCAGCACCGGGATCAAGGCCAGCACCGCGAGCGCCAGCTTGCCGATATTGGCCAGCGGCGCTGGCCCCAGCAACATGAACAACACCATGATCAGGCCAACGCCGAGCCAGGGGGCGCGTGACAGCGCGCCGATGATCCCGGCCACCAGCACCAGCATGCCGAGCAGCCGCATGGTGGCGTTGGGTACCAGCGTGCGCACATAGAAGTAGAGGCCGATGGCGATGGCACACACGTACCCGGTGATGATCGCCTGGCCCGCGGAGCCCTCGGCCCGAAGGCGCCCCGACCTGCGCAGGTAGAAGGTGCTGCCGCCAGGCACGCCGAGGGCCTCGTCGACCGCCGAGTAGAGCAACCAGCCGCGCAAGAACTCGACGGCGACGATGGCCGAAAACACCATCGCGCCCACGACGAAAGCGCCCAGCGCATCGCGGTAGTCTTTCAGGGTCTTCAGCGAGCGGCTTGCCACGTAGTAGATCAGGAAGGTGTCGGTGAACGCGTAGAAGACGCTCTCCCTGACAACGGCCGTGAAGGTGCGGTACGGCAGCGACAGCAGCAGGTCCAGCAGCAGATAGCCCAGCAGCAGCTTGTCGCACAGGAGCCTGCCGAAGGGCACGACATCAGGTTGCTTGCGCAAGCTCAGGTAGGTGGGGAGCAGCACGAACAGCGACAGCAAGCGCAAAGGCTCGACCACGAACAGATCGTTCACGATCCCCAAGCCCGGGATCGAAGCGGCAAGGCGCGGCAGGGCGAGCATCACCCCCATGTAGAGAGCGAAGCGATTCGGCTCAGCGCGTGTCGCAACGATCAGCGCGACCGAGGCGACGATCGCGAAGATCCAGAAGTTGTGTGCCAGGAATGCCGAGAGTGTCAGCGCGAACCACAGGTTGCGTCGGCGCGCGAAGTCTTGCGGCGAGTTGGCCAGGGCGGTGATCGGCGACTTGGCGAGCACGAACACCACTCCAGCCAGCAGGAGGATGACGACCAGTGCTCTGAGATGTTCAGGCACTCACCTGCCCCCCGCCCTTTGACGCGAGTTCGAGAACGCGCTGATGCACTTGTCGAGCCCCACGAACAAGGCAAGCGCCACCACGAACAGCATCAGCCCGGCGGTGCTGTGCAAGAACCCCTGGGCGGCATCGTCACCGAAGAAGTAGGTGATCAGCACCAAGGCGGTCACGCGCACGATGTTGGCAACAAACGCGATGGGGATGATGGACGCCAGCATGACCGCGTTGTGCAGGCGGCTTGCACGCCCCGCGATGAACATGAACAACGCACCCGTCGCGGCCAGGCTGAACATCGAGTTCAGGCCGGTGCAGGCATCGGCGACGAGCAGTTGGTACGGCCCGATGGAGATCGTGACGCCCGCGCGCGACACCGGGAGTCCGATGGCGTAGAGGGAATCGACGACGATGACCGAGATCCAGTTCTTCAGCGGGCCGGTGAGCGCCTCCACCAGACTTGCCGGCAGCGGCACCATGAACAAGATGTACAGCAGCGGGAACCATGCTGCCTTGAGGGCGCCGTACCCACCGAGCAGGGCCAGTCCGCCCGCCAGCACGAAGATCTGCGAGGCGAAGGTGACGCTTGCGACGGAGAAGAGCCGCCCGAAAACGTAGATCAGCAGCCCGCCGGCAAACAACGACAAACCCAGCGCGGCCGCGGGCCGGGTGGTTGCAGTCGCGATCTCACGGCGGGCGCGCCAGAACAGCCAGATGACCAGACCCAGGATGATCGGGCCATGCCCCAGTTCATCGGTTTGCCACAAGCCCGTGCTGGCCTCCCAATAGACAGGGAGGTACATCGCTGCAAAGCCCACCAGCAACCATGACCAGGGGCCGAATGCCCGAACCGGAGCCGGAGTCATGGCAGCACCAGATTCAGACACGATCACCCGCCTCGCTGTGGCGTCTTCGATCTTTTCTGGCTGATGAGGGGGGCGTCAATGAGCACCGACCCAACCACTTTCACGCCAGACTCCTGCATCTGGTCAACCAGCTCGCGAAACTCTGCCATGCGGGTCATGTTGTTGCGTGCAACGACCAGGGCAGCACCCGCAAAACGAGCGAGCAGCGTCACGTCGGCGCCCTCGGTCATGGCGGGCGTGTCTATGATCACCACGTCAAAAGCCGACATGCTCTGGTCCAGGATGCGATCAAAGGACGATCGGCCCAGAAGCTCTTCAGGGTTGGGCGGAATCGGGCCCGAAGGCAGCACCGCCAGCCCCGGGATGCCGGGAATGAGCTTGATCACCTGCTCTTGCATGCGCCCGGTCAGCAGATTGGACAAGCCCGTCTGGTTCTCGACCTTGAACAGCTGGTTCTGCCGGGGGTTGCGCAGATCGCCGTCAATGAGCAGCGTGCGCTCCTTGGCCTGGGCGAAGGTGACTGCGAGGTTGGCAGCCAGCAGGCTGCGGCCCTCGCCGCGGCAGGTGCCCACCACGGCCATGGCGATGCGCGAGGCTCCCTCCTTGAAGCAACGCAGCTGAAGCTGGCTGCGCAGCGACCTCAGGCGCTCGCCCTCCGCACTGAAAGGGCGGTAGGCGACCACCACCTCGTCGCTGACCGGGTGACCCGGGCCGCTGAGGTAGGGGTAGTCGAACTGCATCGACAAGGCATAGAAGATGTCGGCCTCGCTGAGGATGCCGAGCTTCATCGCAGCATCGCCGAAGCGCAGGTCGTTCTCTTTTTGGAAATTGATGATGCGCTCGACATCTGCAAGCGCCAGACGCCCCGAATTCACCAGAATCGCACCGATCGACCGGCCCGCTTCTTGGGCCTTTCCTGACGACATGGTCGCCATCAGCTGCCCTCGTCCAAGGTCAACTGCGGTGCACTGCTCCTGGCAGGCTGCGGGAGGTTGAGCGGCCCACGTGGGCGGTGCGGGCCGCTTCGGCCGCGTTCGGCCGAGGGAGAGACGACCCCCAGAACCGGCACGCCTTCAATGATGGCCAGGTCGGATGCACTGCGCACGCGCCGGTCCAGCAACTCCCAGCCGATGGCCGCACTGATGGAAAGAATGATGCCGAGGGCGGCGGCGGCCAGCATGTTCTTGGCAATGTTCGGGCTCGAATGTGTGAGCGGCTCGGAGGCGGGCGTGAGCACGCGGGCGCTGGCCTGGTCGGCCTGGCTTTCGAGTGACACCTGGCTGCGCCGTGTGGCCACGGCGTCATAGGCGCGCTGCGCGGTTTCGAGGTCGCGTTGCAGGACGGCCATCTCGTCACGCTGCGCTCGCAGCGACAGCACCACGCGCTTCTGGGCTTCGGCCATCGAGGTGAGTTCGGCGATCTTTTGCCCGGTGACCCGGTTCACGGTGGCGGTGGCACCGGAGACGCGTCGCATCTCGGCCGTGATCTGCTGCTTGATCGAGCCGATCTGCGCCTCCAGCTGCACGCGCTGGGGGTGGTTTGAGCCGACGATGCTGCTGATCTCGCTCAACCGGGTCTCGGCTCGGGCGAGCTCGGACTTCAGGCTCTGCACGACCGCACTTTGCTGAACGTCGGGGGAGGTGTCGGTGCCGGTGTTTCTCTGACGGCTGCTGGTGTCAGCCAGCTCTGCCTGCGCTGCAGCCAGCTGGCCCATGATGGTGTTCAGCTTGGCGCCTTCGACGTCGACACGTTCGTCCGAGGCGACGATGCCTCTTTCGCGTTGAAAGGTCGAGAGTTTGCGTTGCGCCTCTTCGAACTGCGTGCGCAAGCTCTTGAGCCGCTCGTCGAAGAAGGTGCCGTACTGGCGCGACGGCTCGACGCGAAGCTCGACGCTGAACTCCATGTAGGCCCGGGCGAACGCGTTGGCCACCGCGGCCACGAAGCGCGGGTCTGAGCCGGTGAAGGAGATGTCGATGAGGTTGGTATTTCGAGCGGGCACCACGGACAGGCCGCTGCGCAGCATGGAGCCGTAGTAGGTCTCGATCGGAATGCGACCCTGGGTGGCCTGGCGCCATTGCGCGACGGCCTCGGGCCCTTCGGTCATGCCGAGCATGCGCACAACGCGGCCGGCAAGGCGGTCGCTCTGGATGATTTCGACCTGGGTGCCCAGGTACTCGCGTGACGCGATGGAGGGCATCAGCGTGGCGACCAGGGGGTCGGCCCGGATGTCCAGCAACAAGGACGTGTCAGCCGTGTACTTCTTGGGCAACACCATCGAAACGCCGGCGGCAGCGATCAGCACCAGCGTGAACAGCGCGACCACCAGCGGCCAGCGCAGCCGCAGGATCAGGAGAACCTGTCGAACACTGAGATTGCTACCCATGGTGGTCAGAAGATGGATTCACGGACATACACGACGTCGTCTGGGCGCAGCGAGTCGTTCATTTGCACTTCCATCACCTGGACCTTGCCGTCGGCGTCTCGCCGATGCACCCGCAGGCCCTTCGCGGTGCCCCGCGGTGTGATGCCGCCCGCGCCTGCCAGCGCCTGCACGACGCTCATGCCGCGCTCCAGGCGCAGCGACCCAGGGCGCTGCACCTCGCCGTACAGATAGATCACCGGCGCACGTTCGACCCAGATCAGGTCACCGTTTTGCAGGACCACGTCGTCACCACGGCGGCCGGCACCAAAGATGGCCGGCAGGTCGAACTCGGCGCGATAAGGCTGCCCATTGCGTCGGCCGATCAGCACCACGGTGTCAGCGCCGTTGGCACCAATGCCGCCTGCCGTGGCGATGATGTCGGTGAGCTTGGTGTCTGCCAGCTCCAGCGGGTAGCGACCAGGGCGTCCCACTTGCCCGAGCACCGACACCTGATGGCCACGCACCTGGGTGACCAGGATCGACACCTGGGGCTGTTTGACGAAGTTGCCGTCGCGCAGCCCATCGGCAATGCGTTTTTCGGCCTGGGGCAGCGTCAAGCCGCCAATGGCCACCGAGCCCAGCAGCGGGTAGGAAATGACGCCTGTCTCGCTCACGCGGGCTTCCAGGGTCAGGTCGGCGTTCTGGAACACGGTGACGCGGATCACGTCGCCTGTCGCCAGCCGGTATTGAGCGCTGGCCGTGCCGGAGGGCTGAGCCTGGCTGGCGACAGGGGCGAGTGCAGTCAGTGCGGCGAGCAACACCGCAGCGCACCCGACGAGTCTTTTCACCAATACGTTCAGGGTCATGGTCATTTCACATTCGAAGCGTTGTTGCTGGCGGCATCGGCCGCTGTCGGTGCGGCGCCACTGGCGGCATCAGCAAAACCACCCACGTACTTGATCGTGGCTGCGTTGCGCAAGGCCTTGATGTCGTCGGCAATGATGCGGGTTTTTTGTTCGTTCAGAAGGTACTGTTCAATCACGGGTTTGACGCGCGAGATCTCAACTGGTTCACGGCGTGAGCCGACCAGGGTGACCACCTGCAAACCATTCGGTGTGGTGTTGATCGTCGTTTCTCCATCGTTCATTTTTGCGAACGCTGCCAAGTGGCCCAAGGGCAGTTGTTCGGCGGCACGGATCGCCTGATTCGATTCGAACTTCAGGTTGCTGGCCCGCAAGTAGTCAGTGAACTCGGTTGCGACCTTGGTTGTCTGTGCTTTGGCGCGCACAGCGTCGGCCTGTGCGGGATCGACCTCGATGAACCACTCCTGCAACTGGTAGACGCGGCGTTCCGAGAACAAGGCCGGGTTGTCGGTGTAGTACTTGTAGATCATGGCCTCGCTCGGCTTGCTCGCGCCTTCACCCACGCGCTCAAGGTAGGCACGCGCGATGATGTCGCGCCGTGCGGCCTCGATTTTTTGCATCACGCGCGGTGAGCGATCGAGTTTGATCTCGATTGCCTTTTGGACCGCCAGTTCCTGGTCGATCAGTCGCTCGAGCGCGAACTTGCGTGCTGCCTCCACCTGGTCTGGCCTCAAGGCCCGCTGTTGTTCAAGCAGCAGATTGACCTGGTGGATCGTGAGCTCTTCCCGGTTGACCTTGACGGCAACCTGCGACGCCGGCTTGTCAGCCGACTTGCTGCAACCCACCAGCAACAGACCGGCGACCACGACGAAGCCACCGGTGATGGCCGTCCAGGCCACTCGCTTGCCGAGCTGCTGTTTCTGAATCATTCGGGCTGTCTCCGGGCTCGGCCTGTCAGGGGAGCGGGGTTGCGATGGAAGCGGGGTCGAGTGCTCACAAATTTCGCACTGACGCCCTGAAGCCAACGAGTGTAGCGGCCGGTGCTCTTTCGACTGCACCCCGATTGAGGGGGCAAAAACCTGGGCGCCAGTGCGCGTGTGAAATCTGCACGCGAGCGAGACCAGCAGCGCCCTCGGCACCTCCCGAAGGAGTGCTTCAGCGCACGGCGCCGAGACCGCTCAAACGGATGCGATCGGGCGGGGCAACGGCGGCCAGCAGATCCGCCACGAATTGGTCTTGTTCGGCATAGGCCTGTGCCGGGTCAGCGTCGAGCGACGAAACCCGAAACAAAAGCCCGTCGGGGATCTGTCCGGTCAAGCCGGCCCGAACTTCGGCCATGCGACGCTCGAACCGGTTGCGCACCGTCTGGTCGCCCAGCGTGAACCAATAGGTCACGGGCTCCAGGCGGCCCCCCAGCTGCGTGCTGACGCGTCGCCCGAGGATCTGCCCGAACGGCGTGGTGATGTCGGATTTGCTGTTGCTCAGCAAGGTGAAGCCTTGCGCCACGTAGCACACCTCGGGCTTGTGGGCCTGTAGCGCGCCACGCTGGTCGCTGCCATAGGCGAGTGACAGCATGATCCGGTAGCCCCGCTCGTTCACATAGGTCCGCGCCAGCACCTGGCCGTAGAGCTTGTCCAGGAGTTGTTGTGTTTGCGGGTTGACCACTTGGGCGGCCTGCGATCCATCGAGGCGCCATGACCCGAACCGCTGGGGGACTGCGGTCTCGAGCTGGATGCCGGGCGCGCGCCGCTCGGACGTCGCCGAGGCCTGGGCAAGAGTGACGATGGCAGAGGCCGAGCACATCAGCACCGCAAGCAACACGGCCATTCGGGTCACAGACATCGGGGTTCCTTTTCAACCGCAACAACCGGCGCATTTTGCCTGGGCCCGGTTTTTGGGATGGTGCGCGGGGTGCGGTTTCATGCCTTTGCGTGTGTTCTGGCCGCCCGGCCCCCCGGATCGCGGGCCCTAATCTGTAACAAACACTCCCTCAGGTAACTGGCGCTCTAGTGGTTCCCCTGAGGGGCAGTACCCGCGAACCCCCTGTTTTAGGGGGGTTCAGGGGGTGTCGGCGTCTTTTTTGTGTGTTTCGTCGGCTGATACGTGTTGACAGATCGACTTACAGCGCCTAGTCGGCCTGCCGATATTCTGAGCACACCAAACCTGAGGTTGTAGGCGCTCGAAGCCGAGGCCCAGATTGGTTAGACCGAGTTGTAGGCGTGAAGGGGTTGCATCGAAAAGGGTGCCGCCATTCAGGTCGGGTTTTTCAATCTGCTGTGCCAACGAATCGAGTCATCCGACCAACAACCCCTGCGGGGCGTCAACTTACCGGAATTCTGAACATGTCTTTGTCGATTGCTACCCAATTCAAGCTGCTCCCGATCTCTGCCCTGTGCCTTGCACTGGCCGCATGTGGTGGCAGTGAAACCACCACCACCACCACCGCTGACCAAACGTCCCTGGCCGTTGAAAGCGCACTGCGTGAAACAGCCATGGCCACCAGCTGGGCCGGTTCCGGCCAGATCGCGCCGACGGTCACCGTTGCGACGCCGGTCTACGACGGTGGCCGCACGGTTCGCCTGACGGGCACCGTCAGAGACGACCGCGGCGTCGTGCGTATGACCTGGTCCATCAAGGACTACGCCATGGGCCTGGCCACGATGACTGGCGTGGCAACCAACGCCACCTGGGTCGCCACGGTTTCGTTGAAGGTTGGTGTGAACAACATCAAGATCATTGCTGAGGATGCAGCAGGCAACTGGACCTACGAGACCGTTGTGATCACGCGGCCGGCCACTGCTCCCGCACCGGCACCGGCACCGGCACCCGCACCCGCACCCGCACCCGCACCCGCACCCGCACCCGCACCTGCGCCCGCACCGGCACCTGCACCTGCACCCGCACCCGCACCCGCACCCGCACCCGCACCCGCACCGGTTTCAGCCGCCC
>NZ_JADMJX010000192.1 GCF_018780185.1 Rhizobacter sp. | reverse complement strand
CCAGCCGCGCCCAGCAGCACAAACATGGCCAGGGCCCAGAACTCGTAGGGCACGCCCACCAGCGCCACTGCCGCGTCGGCGCAGTTGGCGCGTGGCAGGAAGACATCGGGCCACAGGCTGTCGAGCTTCATCGCGCTCACGATGTTGTCGGCTACCGTCATCGCGCACGACGACGAGGCCGCCGCCTTGAAGTGTTGCCACAGGGCGGCCGCCACGCCGCTCAGCGCGAGCAGCAGCACCAGCGCGCCGGCCAGGCGCGTCGCGAAAAAGCCGACCAGGCAGACCAAGGCGATGGCGAGAAAGATCACCCGCTGCAAGATGCACCAGGGGCAAGGCTCCATGCCGTAGACATGTTGCGACACCAGCGCCGCGCCCACCGAGGCCAGGCTCAGCAGGGCGATGCCGACGAGCAGCACCGCCGGCCGTTGCAGCAGGGCTTTCATCGGACTTCGGCGATCAGCTCGATCTCGACGCAGGCGCCGAGCGGATTCTGCGCCACACCGAAGGCGCTGCGGGCATGGGCGCCCTTGGCGCCGAACACTTCGCCGAGCAGCTCGCTGCAGCCGTTGGTCACGAGGTGCTGCTCGGTGAAATCGGGTGTGCTGTTGACCAGGCTCATCACCTTGACGATGCGCTCCACCTCGTTGAGATCGCCCACTGCGGCGTGCAGCGTGCCCAGCAGGTCGATGGCAATGGCGCGTGCGGCCTGTTTGCCGGTGGCGGTGTCGGTGTCGCGGCCCAGTTGGCCGACCCAGGGCTTGCCGTCGCGCTTGGCGATGTGGCCGGAGATGAACACCAGCTTGCCGGTGCGCACGAAGGGCACGTAGGCCGCGGCCGGAATGGCCACGGGCGGCAGCTCGATGCCGAGAGACTTCAAACGGTCGTAGACAGACATCACAAGCACCAGGAATCAGGGGAGGCGCAAATCCTACACTGCACCCATGGGAGGAAAAGACCAAGCTTGGCGCATGGCCGGCATGGGGTTGGCCTGGCTGCTGGGCGTGGCGCTGCAGCTGCAAGAGCGAACCCTGCTGCCGCTGTGGGCTTACCTGTTGTGCCTGGCCGCTGGGCTCGTGTGTGCCGTCGCGGCCTGGCGCTGGCCGCGCGCGTGGCTGCTGCCGCTGCTGGCGGCGTTGGCATTGGGTGGGGGTGCCTCGGGCTGGCGCGCGAGCGAGCGCCTGGCCGATGCGCTGCCGCCATCGCTCGAAGGGCAAGACCTGCAGGTGGTGGGCATGGTGGCGGGCTTGCCCCAGCAGTCACCGGTGGGTTTGCGCTTTCGCTTCGAGATCGAAGAAGCGCGCCTGAACGGTGTGGTGGTCCAGCTGCCGAGTCGGGTGTCGCTGGGCTGGTATGCCGGGTGGGACGAGGGCGCGGCCCTGAGCGAGCCGCAGCAGTCGCTGCGCGCGGGTCAGCGTTGGCGCTTCACCGTGAGATTGCGTCAACCGCATGGCAACGTGAACCCCCATGGCTTCGACTACGAGTTGTACTTGTTCGAGCAGGGCTTGCGCGCAACGGGCTACGTGCGCGCCAACGACAGGTCGGCACCGCAACTGCTTGAGCCGCAAGCAGGCTACCCCGTCGACCGCCTGCGCCAGCGCGTTCGTGATGCGATCGACGCGGCAGTGACCGACCCACGGGCCGCCGGCGTGCTGGCCGCGCTGGCGGTGGGCGACCAGTCAGCGATCGAACGCGACGACTGGCAGCTCTTTCGCACCACCGGCGTGGCCCACCTGATGAGCATCAGCGGCTTGCACGTGACCATGTTTGCGTGGGTGGCAGGCTTGGTGATCGTGGGCCTGTGGCGGCGCAGCGGGCGCGCGGTGTTGTGGCTGCCAGCGCAGCTCGCGGGGCGCTGGGGTGGGCTTGCAGCCGCTGCCGGCTATGCGCTGTTCTCAGGCTGGGGTGTGCCTGCGCAGCGCACGGTGTGGATGCTGGTCACGGTGACCTTGCTTCAGCTCATGGGCCGGCGCTGGCCCTGGTCGCTGGTGCTGCTGGCCGCCGCCGTGGTGGTCAGCGCACTCGACCCTTGGGCGCTGTTGCAGCCGGGCTTCTGGTTGTCGTTCATGGCGGTGGGCTTGTTGATGGCGTCGGAGCCGGTGCGTGCGTCGGTCACGGTGCCCACCGAGCGGCGGCGGTGGCACCGTGTGGCCGACGCAGCCAAGGGCGGCCTGCGCACCCAGGTCGTGGCCACGCTGGGCTTGACGCCGCTGACGCTGGTGTTCTTCCAGCAGGTGTCGCTGGTGGGTTTTGTGGCCAACCTGGTGGCCATTCCGGTGGTCACGCTGGTGATCACGCCGCTGGCCTTGGTGGGCGTGTTGTGGTCACCGCTGTGGCTGGCTGGCGCGTGGGTGGAGCAAAGCCTGGCACAGGGCCTGGCGCTGTTGGCCGGGTTGCCGGGTGCCGTGTGGCTTGCACCGGTGGCGCCGTTGTGGGCGCAGGCCGCCGGTTTGTGCGCGGCGGCGCTGATGGTGTTGCCTTTGCCATGGCGAGTGAGGCTGCTGGCCGTACCTCTGCTCATGCCTTTGCTCCTGCCGGTGCGCGAGTTGCCGGCCGAGGGCCGCTTCGAGCTGCTGGCGGTGGACGTGGGGCAGGGTACGGGGGTGCTGGTGCGAACCCGCTCGCACCTGATGGTGTACGACACAGGCCCGCAGTATTCGCGCGACACCGATGCCGGCCAGCGTGTGCTGCTGCCCTTGTTGCGCGCGCGGGGCGAAACGCGCATCGACCGCCTGGTGCTCAGCCACCGTGACCTCGACCACGTGGGCGGCGCCAGCGCCGTGTTGAGAGGCATGCCGGTGGGCGAGCTGCTCAGTTCGCTGGAAGCCGGGCACCCGTTGCACGGCCAGGCCGCGCAATCGCGCCGCTGCGAAGCCGGCCAGTCGTGGCAGTGGGACGGCGTTCGCTTCGAGGTGCTGCACCCGCGGACCGCCGACTACGAACGCACACTCAAACCCAACGGCCTGTCGTGCGTGATCAAGGTGACGAGTGCCCAGGCCACGGCGCTCTTGACCGGCGACATCGAGCGTCAGCAAGAGGCCGAGCTGCTGGCCACGCAAGGCGAGGCGTTGCGCAGCGATCTGCTGCTGGTGCCGCACCATGGCAGCCGCACCTCGTCGACGGCGGCGTTCCTTGACGCCGTGGCTCCGAAGCTGGCCGTGGTTCAGGCCGGCTACCGAAACCGCTTCGGCCACCCCGTGGCCGAGGTGCTTGAGCGTCTGCACGATCGCGGTGTGGCGGTGTCGGCCAGCCCGGGCTGCGGCGCCTGGCGTTGGGCGGAGGGTTCGGCGTGGTCGTGCGAACGCGAAAGCAGTCGACGCTACTGGCGCCACCGTGCAAGCATCGAATAGTCTTCTTGAGAATCTTCGTCAGGAGCGCCCGCTCTTGGTGCGCAAGTGGCCTGGAATTTGCTACCCTGCCTCGCAGGAGACTTGCAAATGAGGTGCCGATGAAGAACAGCTTCGACGAGATGCAGGCCACCAGCACCACGGTGCGCGAACACTACCGTGTGTACGACCGGTGGTTGGCCCAGCAGCCTCGTGATGTGATGCATTCCCGCCGCGAAGAGGCGGAAATGATCTTTCGCCGCGTGGGCATCACCTTTGCCGTGTACGGCGCCAAGGACGAAGATGGCTCGGGCACCGAGCGCCTGATCCCGTTTGACCTGATCCCGCGCGTGATCCCTGCGGCCGAGTGGGCCGAGATGGAAAAGGGCTTGATCCAGCGGGTGACGGCGCTCAACCGCTTCATCCACGACGTCTACCACGAGCAGGAGATCATCCGTGCCGGCATCGTGCCCGCCGACCAGATCTTCAAGAACGCGCAGTTTCGGCCCGAGATGATGGGGGTCGACGTGCCCGGCGGCGTGTACTCGCACATCAGCGGCATCGACATCGTGCGTGCCGGCAACGCTGACGGCAGCGGCAGCTACTACGTGCTCGAAGACAACCTGCGCGTGCCCAGCGGCGTGAGCTACATGCTCGAGAACCGCAAGATGATGATGCGGCTCTTCCCCGAACTGTTCAGCCAGCACCGTGTGGCACCCGTCGCGCACTACCCTGACCTGCTGCTCGAAACACTGCGCGGCGTGGCACCGGCCGCAGTCAACGAACCGACGGTCGTGGTGCTCACCCCCGGCATGTACAACAGCGCCTACTTCGAGCACGCGTTCCTCGCGCAGCAGATGGGTGTCGAGCTGGTCGAGGGGCAAGACCTCTTCGTGAAAGACAACTTCTGCTACATGCGCACCACGCAAGGCCCGAAGCGGGTCGACGTGATCTATCGGCGTGTGGACGACGACTTCCTCGACCCGCTGGCCTTTCGTGCCGACTCGACACTGGGCTGCGCGGGCTTGCTGAGCGTCTACCGCGCAGGCAACGTGACCCTGTCGAATGCGATCGGTACCGGCGTGGCCGACGACAAGTCGATCTACCCCTACGTGCCCAAGATGATCGAGTTCTACCTTGGCGAGAAGCCGATCCTCAACAACGTGCCCACCTACCAGTGCCGTGAGCCCGACGACTTCAAGTACGTGCTCGACCACTTGCACGAGCTGGTGGTGAAAGAGGTTCACGGTGCGGGTGGCTACGGCATGCTGGTCGGCCCGGCCTCGACCAAGGCCGAGATCGCCGACTTCCGCAAGGCGCTGGAGGCCAATCCCTCCGGCTACATCGCGCAGCCCACCTTGAGCCTCTCGACGTGCCCGACGTTTGTGGAAAGCGGCATCGCACCGCGCCACATCGACCTGCGGCCTTTCGTGCTGTCGGGCAAGGACGTGCAGATGGTGCCGGGCGGGCTCACGCGCGTGGCGCTGAAAGAGGGCTCGCTTGTCGTCAACTCGTCGCAGGGCGGCGGTACAAAAGATACGTGGGTATTAGAAGCATGAGGAAAAAAGGAGAACGCGATGCTCTCTAGAACCGCCGACCACTTGTTCTGGATGGCGCGCTACATGGAGCGCGCCGAAAACACCGCGCGCATGCTCGACGTCAACTACCAGACCTCCCTGCTGCCGCAGTCGGCCGACGCGGCTGAGAACGGCTGGCGTGGCCTGTTGAGCATCTCCGAGCTGACCGCCGACTACAGCGAGCGCCATGGCGAGGTCACGCCCAGGAAGGTGATGGACTACATGGTGAGTGACGAGCGCAACCCGTCGAGCATCTACAGCTGCCTGATGGCGGCGCGCGAAAACGCCCGCGCCGTGCGCGGCGCACTCACCACCGAAGTGTGGGAAACGCAGAACCAGACCTGGCTCGAATTCCAGCGCATGCTGCGCGCGAAAGCCTTCGACAAGGACCCGGGCGATGCCTTCGAGTGGGTCAAGTTCCGCTCGCACCTGTCGCGCGGCGTGACGGTGGGCACGATGCTGCAAGACGAGGCCTTCCACTTCCTGCGCATCGGCAGCTTCTTGGAGCGCGCCGACAACACCGCCCGCATGCTCGACGTGAAGTTCCATGCGGTGGAGAGCGAGTTCTTCGGCACCGGCGCGGCCAATGGCAACGGCAACGGTGGCGGCAAGGACCAGGAATACGACTTCTATCACTGGTCGGCCATCCTGCGTTCGGTGTCGGGCTTCGAGGTCTACCGCAAGGCGTATCGCAACGTGATCCGCCCGGAGAAGGTGGCCGAGCTGCTGATCCTGCGGGCCGACATGCCGCGCTCGCTCGCGTGCTGCATGGACGAAGTGGTGTCCAACCTCCAGCGTGTGGCCAACGAGCAGTCGCACGACACGCTGCGCCGCGCCGGGCGCTTGCAGGCCGACCTGCGCTTCGGCCGCATCGACGAGATCCTGGCGACCGGGCTGCACGCCTTCCTGAGCCAGTTCCTGGAGCGCGTGGGCACGCTGGGGGTGGGCATCAGCCGCGACTTCCTCGTGCCCGTGGCTGCGTGACACACCTGTGGCGTCACGGATGAAACTCAGCATCCAGCACGTGACGCACTACGACTACAGCGCGCCGCTGCAGTACGCATTGCAGTCGCTGTGCCTCACCCCGCAGGGCAGCGCCCACCAGACCGTTCACGAGTGGAGCCTGAGTGCGCCGGCGCCGCTGTTCGCCCAGCGCGACGGCTACGGCAACGTGGCTCACACCTGGAGCATGGCGCGGCGCAGCTATGGCAGCGCGGTGCGGGCGAGCGGCACCGTCGAGACCCATGCCTCGCCCTGGCTGGTCGACAACTCCGTGCCAGCCCAGCTCTACCTGCGCGACACCCCGCTCACGGGAGCCGATGACCGCTTGCGTGCGCTGGGGCGCACCCACCTGGCCGACGGGGTCGACGAAGCCTCGGCCATGGCCCTGGCCCACTCGGTGCTGCGTCGTGTGCGCTACCAGAGCGGCGCCACCACCGTGCAGACCACGGCATTGCAGGCCTGGGAGCTGGGCGGTGGGGTGTGCCAGGACCACGCCCATGTGTTCATCGCCGCCTGCCGTGCCAACGGCGTGCCGGCGCGCTACGTGAGCGGTTATTTCTACGCCCCCGACGAGGCCGACCTCGCCAGCCACGCCTGGGTCGATGTGTGCATCGATGCGGCCGAACACCGCTGGCTCAGCATCGACGTCACCCACGGCTGCCTGATGGACGAGCGCCACGTGCGCCTGGCCGTCGGCCTGGACTACGCCGCCTGCTCGCCGATACGTGGTGTGCGCGAGGGCGGTGGTGACGAGTCCATGCGCGTTCGCATTCACATCTGCGAAACGCCACCTTCTTCTACCCTGATTCCTGTTCTGGAGCCCTGAATGTCCATCCACGTTGCGCTCAACCACGTGACCCACTACCGGTACGACCGGCCGGTCAACCTCGGGCCGCAGGTGGTTCGCCTGCGCCCGGCGCCGCACTCGCGCACCCGCATCCTCAGCTACTCGATGCGCGTCACGCCCGCCACCCACTTCATCAACTGGCAGCAAGACCCGCAGGCCAACTACCTCGCGCGGCTGGTCTTCCCTGACAAGACCACCTCGTTTCGCATCGAGATCGACCTCGTGGCCGAGATGTCGGTGCTCAACCCCTTCGACTTCTTTCTGGAGCCGGCGGCCGAGCACTTTCCGTTCGAGTACGACCCATCGCTCGCGCACGAGCTGGAGCCGTATCGCCACAAGGCGCCGTTGACGCCGGCGTTCGAGAAGTACCTGGCCAGCATCTCGCGCGAGAAGATGCAGACGACCAACTTTCTGGTCGCGCTCAACCAGCGGCTGCAAAAAGACATCAGCTACCTGATCCGCATGGAGCCCGGCGTGCAGACGCCCGAGCAGACGCTGGTCAACGCCTCGGGCTCGTGCCGCGACTCGGGTTGGCTGCTGGTGCAGATCCTGCGCCACCTGGGTTTTGCGGCGCGCTTCGTCTCGGGCTATCTGATCCAGCTCAAGAGCGACGTGAAGTCGCTCGACGGCCCGAGCGGTACCGAGGTCGACTTCACCGACCTGCACGCCTGGTGCGAGGTGTATCTGCCCGGCGCGGGCTGGATCGGCTTCGACCCGACCTCGGGCCTGCTGGCCGGTGAAGGCCACATCCCGCTCGCCTGTTCGCCCGACCCCGGCTCGGCGGCACCGGTGACGGGCGCGCTCGACGACTGCAAGACCGAGTTCGAGCACCACATGAAGGTCACGCGTGTGTGGGAGGCGCCGCGTGTCACGCTGCCCTACACCGATGACCAGTGGACGAGCATCGAGGCACTGGGCCACCAGGTCGATGCCGACCTGCGCAAGAACGACGTGCGCCTCACACAAGGCGGTGAGCCCACCTTCGTGTCGGTCGACGACCGCGATGGCGCCGAGTGGAACACCGAGGCCATGGGCCCGACCAAGCGCCTGCTGAGTGCCGACCTGATGGACAAGCTGCGCGCCAAGTATGGCGACGGCGGCCTGCTGCACTACGGCCAGGGCAAGTGGTACCCGGGCGAGCAGCTGCCGCGCTGGTCGCTCAACCTCTTCTGGCGCAAGGACAAGGAGCCAATTTGGACACACCCCGAGCTCTACGCCAGCGAGCACAAGGACTACCAGGTCACCGACATCGAGGCGCACAAGTTCCTGAGCGGCGTGGCCAGGCGACTGGCGCTCGACCCGAAGTACGTGTTCCCGGCGTATGAAGACGTCTGGTACTACCTGTGGCGCGAGCGCAAGCTGCCCACCAACGTCGACCCCTTCGACGCGAAGTTGGGTGACGAGCTGGAGCGCGACCGTCTGCGGAAGATCTTCACGCAAGGCCTGGAGAAGGTGGTCGGCCATGTGCTGCCCGTCGCGCGCTTTGACGCGAAGAACGCAGGCCCGGTGGCGCGCTGGCAAACCGGCTCGTGGTTCCTGCGCAGTGAACGCTGCTACCTGATCCCCGGCGACTCGGCCATGGGTTACCGCCTGCCGCTCGACTCGCAGCCCTGGGCCAAGTCGAGTGACCTGCCCTGGGTGCACCCGCCCGACCAGACCCAGCCGTTTGCACCGCTGCCGCCTTATCGGCGCTTGCGTTATGCGGTGGGTGTCAGCGAGGGCAGTGGTGCACCCGAGGTGGCGCCGTCGCCAGCGGGCTTTGGCGAGCGTTCGCGTGCGGCCTTGCACCCCGGCCCGGCCGTGGCGGCCAGCCTGAGTCCGGCACAGACCAAGCTGCCGAGCGCGGGTGAGTCGGCCGGCTGGATCACACGCACCGCCATGAGTGCGGAGCCGCGCGATGGCAGGCTCTATGTCTTCATGCCGCCGATGTCGGCCTTGGAAGACTATCTGGAGCTGGTGAGTGCCGTCGAAGACACGGCCGCCGAGATGAAGCTGCCGGTGATCCTCGAAGGCTACGAGCCGCCGAAAGACCCGCGCCTGTCGACGTTGCGTGTCACGCCCGACCCCGGCGTGATCGAGGTCAACATCCACCCCGCGCACAGCTGGGAAGAGCTGGTCGAGCAGACAACGCACCTCTACCAAGCGGCGCACGAGACGCGGCTGTCGACCGAGAAGTTCATGGTCGATGGCCGCCACACCGGCACGGGCGGCGGCAACCACTTCGTGCTGGGTGGTGCGACCGTGGCCGACTCGCCCTTCCTGCGCCGGCCTGACCTGCTGGCCAGCATGGTGGGCTACTGGCACAACCACCCGGCGCTGAGCTACCTCTTCTCGGGCCTCTTCATCGGCCCCACCAGCCAGGCACCGCGGGTGGACGAAGCGCGCAACGACTCGGTCTACGAGATCGAGATCGCCTTTGCCGAGCTGCAGCGCAAGACTGCCGAAGGGCCGGGTGCCTGCCCGCCGTGGCTGATCGACCGGCTGATGCGCAACCTATTGATCGACGTCACCGGCAACACCCACCGCGCCGAGTTCTGCATCGACAAGATGTACTCGCCCGATGGCCCGACCGGCCGCCTGGGCCTGTTGGAGATGCGCGCCTTCGAGATGCCGCCGCACGCCCGCATGAGCCTCACGCAGCAGCTGCTGATGCGTGCGCTGATCTCGCGCTTCTGGCAGAAGCCGTACCAGCCGCAGCGCCTCAAGCGCTGGGGCACCGAGCTGCACGACCGCTTCATGCTGCCGCACTTCGTGTGGCAAGACCTGTGCGACGTGATCGAGGAGACCAACCAGTTCGGTTATGCCATCAAGCCCGAGTGGTTTGCGCCGCACCTGAACTTCCGCTTCCCGCGCCTGGGTGACTTCAGCGCCATGGGCGCCGAGCTGGAGCTGCGTCTCGCGCTCGAGCCCTGGCACGTGATGGGCGAAGAGGGCGGGGCGGGTGGTTCGGTGCGCTTCGTCGACTCGTCGGTCGAGCGCCTGCAGATCAAGGCGACCGGCCTGGTGGGCGACCGCCATGTGCTCACTTGCAACGGCCGCGTGGTGCCGCTGCAGCCCACCGGCAAGGTGGGCGAGTTCGTGGCGGCGGTGCGCTACAAGGCCTGGGCGCCGCCGTCGGCGCTGCACCCGAGCATTGCCTCGCACGCGCCGCTCACCTTCGATCTGGTCGACACCTGGATGAGCCGCTCCATGGGCGGCTGCCAATACCACGTGGCCCACCCGGGCGGGCGCAACTACGACACCGCACCGGTCAACGCCTACGAGGCCGAAGCCCGCCGCCTGGCGCGCTTCTTCCGCGTGGGGCACACGCCGGGGGCGATGAAGGTGCCCAGGGAAGAGCGCAACCCGAACTTCCCGTTCACGCTCGACCTGCGGCGGGCGGTGCAGGCTTAGCCGCAAGGCTGTTCCTTTGAGCGGGATCGTTCAAAACCCCGTTCGGGCTGAGCCTGTCGAAGCCAGCGCTGTGCTGTGCGCACCCTTCGACGGGCTCAGGGCGAACGGAGTTTGGGCTTAGCCGCAGTGTTTTGGGTGGGCGTGGCAGACTCGTGCCATGCCCATCGTCCACCCCCGTGTGCTGTCGCTCATCCCGCCGATGACGCAGCTCAACACGCCTTACCCATCCACCGCCTACCTCACCGGCTTCTTGCGCTCGCGTGGGGTGGATGCCGTGCAGGAAGACCTGGCGTTGGCCTTGGTGCTCAAGTTGCTGTCGCGCGAGGGGTTGCTGCAGGTGCGCGAGCACATCGAGGCGCAGCCTGTGGCCTCGCGTACGCCGCTGGTTCAGGCCTTCGTCGATCAGTTCGACCGCTACCTCGCCACCATCGATCCGACCATCGCGTTTCTGCAGGGCCGCGACCCGACGCTCGGCCACCGCATCGCCGCGCGCGGCTTCCTGCCCGAAGGGCCGCGCTTCGAGTCGCTCGATGTCTACATCGACGAAGACGGTGGCGACCCGCTCGCCTGGGCCTTCGGCGCGCTCGGCATGCAAGACCGCGCACGCCACCTGGCCACGCTGTACCTGAACGATCTGGCCGACGTGCTGCGCGACGCCGTCGACCCGCGTTTCGAGTTCGTGCGTTACGCCGAGTCGCTGGCGCAAAGCCAGGCCACCTTCGACCCACTCGCTCAGGCCCTGGCCGAGCCGCTCAACCTGGTCGACCGCACGCTGGTCGATTTGACGCTCGCCGCCGTGAATCGCCACCAACCGAGCGTGGTGCTGGTGTCGGTGCCGTTCCCTGGCTCGGTGTACGCGGCGTTTCGCATCGCCCAGGCCGTCAAGCGGCATGACCCGAGCATCGTGACCTGCCTCGGCGGGGGTTTCGTCAACACCGAGTTGCGCGAGCTCACCGAGCCACGCGTCTTCGACTTCTTCGACTACCTCACGCTCGACGCCGGTGAGCGCCCCTTGCTCGCGCTGCTGGAGCACCTGCAGGGCAAACGCTCGCGCCAGCGCCTGGTGCGCACCTTCGCGCGCGATGAAGACGGTGCCGTGCGCTACATCAACTGGGTCGAGCAGGACATCGCCTTTGCCGAAGTCGGCACGCCCACCTGGGACGGCCTGCCGCTCGACCGCTACCTCTCGCTGCTCGACATGCTCAACCCGATGAACCGGCTGTGGAGCGACGGGCGCTGGAACAAGCTGACCGTGGCGCACGGCTGTTATTGGAAGAAGTGCAGCTTCTGCGATGTGAGCCTCGACTACATCTCGCGCTACGAAGGCGCCTCGGCGGCGACGCTGGTCGATCGCATCGAGGCCATCGTCAAGGAAACCGGGCAGACGGGCTTTCACTTTGTCGACGAAGCGGCGCCGCCCAAGGCACTGAAGACACTTTCGGCCGAGCTGATCCAGCGTCAGTTGGCCATCTCGTGGTGGGGCAACATCCGCTTCGAAAAATCCTTCAGCCCCGAGCTGTGCCGGCAGATGGCCGACAGCGGCTGCATCGCCATCTCGGGTGGCCTCGAAGTGGCCTCCGACCGGCTGCTCGACCTGATGAAGAAGGGCGTGTCGGTGGAGCAGGTGGCGCGTGTCACCAAGGCCTTCAGCGACGCGGGCATCCTGGTGCACGCCTACCTGATGTATGGCTTCCCCACCCAGACGGTGCAAGACACGGTGGACGCGCTCGAATACGTGCGCCAGCTGTTCGAGCAGGGCTGCATCCAGTCGGGTTTCTTCCACCGCTTCGCCTGCACGGTGCACTCGCCGGTGGGCAAGAACCCCGAGGAGTACGGCGTCACGCTGCAGCCGCTGCCGCCCGTCTCGTTCGCCAAGAACGACATTGCCTTCATCGACCCCACCGGCACCGACCACGATGCACTCGGTGTGGGGCTGAAAAAGGCGCTCTACAACTTCATGCACGGCATCGGGCTGGAAGAAGACGTGCGCTCGTGGTTCGACTTCCCCGTGCCCAAGACCAAGGTGCAACGGCACCGCATCGCCAAGGCCTTGTCGTCGCTTCAGAGCGCCTGATGAGACCCCGGCTCGCGTATTGCTTTTGCCTGCCGACGCGGGTGGTCGGCGGGCCCTTGGCTCCGATCCGCGAGAATCTGGCGGTGACACCTTGCATCTCCCCCCGTCCATGCTGAGAAAGCTGCTCTCCGGCTACGCCGCTCTGGAAGACCGTTACGACGAGCTGCTCGCCGCACCGGGCGAGCCGCGCCCGCACTGGGACGCCTTCCTGCGCTCGCTCGCTGAACGCGAGGGCCCGGGCGTGGCCGACAGCCTCTCGCTGATGGAGCGGCAGATCCGCGAGAACGGCATCACCTACAACGTCTACGCTGACCCCAAGGGCGCCGACCGGCCTTGGGAAGTCGACCCGCTGCCGCTGCTGCTCTCGGCCAGCGAGTGGGAAGAGATCGAAGCCGGCATCGCCCAACGCGCCGAGCTGCTCAACCAGGTGCTGGCCGACATCTACGGTGACCAGACGCTGCTGAAAAGCGGCGCCATCCCGCCGTCGGTGATCTTTGGCCACAGCGGCTTCCTGCACCAGGTGCAGGGCATCCGCCCACCGAGCGGCGTGCACCTTTTCAACTACGCCGCCGACCTGGCGCGCTCGCCCGATGGCCGCTGGTGGGTGGTGAGCGACCGCACGCAGGCGCCTTCGGGCGCGGGTTATGCGCTGGAGAACCGGCTGGTGGTGTCGCGTGTGTTCCCGCAGCTGTTTCGTGAGCTGCATGTGCAGCACCTGGCTTCGTTCTTCTCCAACCTGCGCGAATCGCTGCTGCGCTGGGCGCCCAAGGGCGACGGGCCGCCGCTGATCGCGCTGCTGACCCCCGGGCCGTACAACGAGACCTATTTCGAGCACGCCTTGCTCGCGCGCTACCTTGGCTTTGCCTTGGTCGAGGGCAGCGACCTCACGGTGCGCGACGGTCGGGTGTGGATGAAAACCGTCGAAGGCCTGAAGCGGGTGCATGCCATCCTGCGCCGGCAAGACGACGACTACTGCGACCCGCTGGAGCTGCGCTCCAACTCCGCGCTCGGCGTGGCCGGCCTCACCGACTGCGCACGGCGCGGCACGGTGATGCTGGCCAACGCGCTCGGGTCGGGTGTGCTCGAGTCCGGCGCGCTGCTCGGCTACCTGCCCAAGCTGAGCGAGCAGCTGCTGGGTGAAAAGCTCCTGCTGCCTTCGGTCGCCACCTGGTGGCTGGGCGAGCCGGCGGCGTTCACCGACGCCTGGAAGCGGCTCGACAAGATCATCATCAAGCCGCTCGATCGCTCGGTGCGTGAGCCTGCGGTGTTCGGTGCCGACCTGTCGGCCGACGAGCGGGTGTTGCTCAAGGCGCGCGTGGCGGCCCGGCCGCAGCGTTACGTGGCGCAAGAGTGGGTGCACGTGTCGCAGGCGCCGGTGCTGGAGCGGGGGCCCTCGTTGCGGGGTGACCACCTGAGTGCACGCACCGTCGGCCTGCGGGTGTTTGCCGTGGCCACCCCGAGCGGGTACCGCGTGATGCCCGGCGGGCTCACCCGGGTGGCTGGCGATGGTGATTCGCGGGTGATCGCCATGCAGCGCGGCGGCGGCTCGAAAGACACCTGGGTGCTGTCCGACGGGCCGGTGAATGCATCGTTCTCGCTGCTCTCCAGCACCGTCACGGCCGACGACCTCGTCACCGCGCGCGGCAACGTGCCTTCGCGCGCGGCCGAGAACCTGTTCTGGTTTGGCCGCTATGGTGAGCGTTGTGACGGCGCTGCGCGCTTGCTGCGCGTGGCCATTGCCAGCGTGCTGGGCAATGTCGACGCCAATGCTGATGATTTGTCCGACGGCCTGGTGCCGGTGCTCGCGCTGGCGCGACGTCTGGGCCTGATCGATTCGTCAGACAACCACGGCACCGAGCTGCTGCGCGCCGCGACCCACCCGGAAGAAGGCCTGAGCCTGCGGCTGCGCCAGCTCGCGCGCGTGGCCTTCAACATGCGCGACCGCATGTCGGCCGACAACTGGCGCACGCTCAACCGTCTGATCGCCGACCCGGTGTTCCAGCGTGGCAGCTCCTTGCCGTTGGCCCTGGGCTGGCTCGACCGCGCGGTGACGTCGATGATGACGCTCTCGGGCTACGTGCTCGACGGCATGACACGGGGCACCGGTTGGCGCTTCCTGTCGATCGGGCGGCGCATCGAGCGTTTGTCGAGCCTGTGCACCGCCTTGCAGGTGGCCACCGACGAAGGCCGCGCCGGCGGGCTGGAGTGGCTGCTGGAACTCGCCGACTCGACCGTCACCTACCGCTCGCGCTACCTGGTGGCACCCGAGTGGCTGCCGGTGCTCGACCTGCTGGTGCGCGACGACACCAACCCGCGCTCGGTGGCCTTCCAGGTCAAGGGCCTGGTCGAATACGTCGACAAGCTGGAGCGCGCGCACGGCCGCTTTGCCGGCGATGTGCTGGCGCCGGTGCACGCGGCACTGCTGTCCTTGAAGGCCGAAGACCTTCACCCCGAGAGTGAGGTGCTGGCCGACCTGCTGGAGCAGCTGCAGCGTGCAGGGCACACGGTGTCTGACGAGCTCACGCTGAAATTCTTCTCCCATGCCGACTCGCGCAGCGTGTTGTCGCTGGTGGCGTGAACGCATGAGCAGAGAGCGCTACACGGTCGAGCACGAAACGCGTTATGTGTACACGGCGCCGGTGTCGCAGTCGTGGCAGCTCGCCCGCCTGACGCCGCGCCAGCTGCCGTGGCAGAGGCTGCTGTCGTGCGCGATCCAGATCGACCCGCCGCCCGACGAGCGCCATGACGCGCCCGACAGCTTCGGCAACAGCGTCACCCACTTCGGGTTGCACGGTGCGCACCGGATGCTGCGCGTGCGCATGCAGTGCAGCGTCGAGGTGGCTGATCGCCCGGCAGTCGACGACGCCGCCGTCGTGGCCTGGGAGAGTGTGCGCGACACCGTGCGCCAGCAACCCGCGCTTGACGAGCTGATCCCGGCCCGCATGTGCGAGCCGACCTTGCTGGTGCCCTTGTCCGAAGCCGCCCGCCTGTATGCGCTGGAGTCCTTGAAGCCCGGGCGTGACTGGCTCGAGGCGGTGACCGAGCTGATGCAGCGCATCCACGCCGACTTCGAGTTCGACCCGGGTGCCACCACCGTCAGCACCTCGGTGGATGAAGTGCTGCACCAGCGCCGTGGCGTCTGCCAGGACTTCGCCCACCTGATGCTCGCCTGCCTGCGCGGCCATGGCCTGCCGGCGCGCTACGTGTCGGGCTACCTGCTCACCGACCCGCCCGAAGGCCAGCCCCGGCTGATGGGGGTGGACGCCTCCCACGCCTGGGTGGCTGCCTATTCGCCCGAGTGCGGCTGGGTCGAGTTCGACCCCACCAACGACCAGTTGGCTGACAGCCGCTACATCACGCTGGCCTGGGGCGCTGACTTTGCCGACGTGGTGCCACTTCGGGGCGTGATCCTGGGTGGTGGCACTCAAGACATGGATGTGTCTGTCAGCGTGATCCCCGCGTGAATGTCTGCCCCTCGGTCGACGAGTACATCGACCGATCCCCCGCCAGCCGCGCCTCGCGGCTGGCGGGGGCCGGCTGGGGAACGGCCCGGCGCTCGGTCCGCCTGAAAAACCGCCAATAAATCACACCCCCGAAAGGCAGGCCCTCGACCTGCGGGATTCCTTTGGGGGCCTCCGCGCCGCTATTGTTCAACCCAACGGTGGGATGGTTTCGCGAACCCGGCTTGCGCAGACTGTGCAAAGCCAAAACAAGGGAGCGAGCAATGGCAGCAGTGGGTTTCCAGATGAAGACGAACGATGGATTCGATGTCCGCCGAGTGGGTGTGAAGCAGGCTGAACGGGCCGCCGTCAGCTGGAGTGATTCCAGCTGGGAGTTGTTGCACGGGCTGGAAGTGGTCGAAGACCTGCCGCTCGACGCCTGGCCGCAAGACCCACCCG
>NZ_JADMJX010000133.1 GCF_018780185.1 Rhizobacter sp. | reverse complement strand
GATCAGCCACAACATGCCGCACGTGTTCGAGATCGCCGACCGCATCCACATCGCCCGCCTGGGCAAACGCGCTGCCGTGGTCAACCCCAAGAAAATCAGCATGAGCGACGCGGTGGCCGTGATGACGGGGGCCAAGACCGTCGTCGAACTGCCGGCCGACGCACTGGCCTGAGAAGGTGAGAACGAAGCCGACATGACCGATGCACGACTGCGCCCACGCGGCTCCAACCATGTGGGTATGCGCCAGTTCAACGAGCGAGTGGTGCTGCAGGCCATCCGGCTGCACGGCAGCCTGCCCAAGGCCGAGATTGCGCGGCTGACCCGCCTCACCGCCCAGACCGTCCAGCTGATCATCGGACGCCTGGAGGCCGACGGCCTGGTGCTCAAGCAGGCACCGGTGCGCGGCAAGGTCGGGCAGCCCTCGGTGCCGATGGCGCTCAACCCCGACGGCGCGTTCTCCATCGGCATCAAGATCGGCAGGCGCAGCCTCGACATGCTGCTGGTCGACTTCAGCGGGCAGGTGCGCGAGCGCCTGTCGCTGGCCTATCCGTTCCCCGACCCCGACACGCTGTTCGACGAAATTGCGCAACGCATGAAGACCTTGCGCAAGCTGCTGGGCAGCGCGCGCGCGCGCCAGCTGCATGGCGTGGGCATTGCCGCTCCCTTGTCGCTCGGCGGCTGGCAGCGGCTGCTGGGCATCGAGCCCGAGACCGCGCGCAAGTGGGCGCAAGTCGACATACGCAAGCGCGTCGCGGCGATGACCGATGTGCCGGTGGTGTTCGTCAAGGACACCGCCGCCGCCTGTGTGGCCGAGCTGGTGGCGGGGCGGGGGCGCAGCATCCGCAGCTTTCTGTACGTGTTTGTCGACACCTTCATCGGCGGTGGCCTGGTGATCGACAGCCACCTGCAAGCGGGTGTGAGCGGCAACGCCGGCGCGGTGGGTTCGTTTCCGCTCGGCGCGGCGCGGCCCGGGCGCAGCGGCGTGCCGCAACAGCTCTTGAGCGTGGCCTCGCTGTTGACGCTTGAGGCGCGCTACGGCGCAGCGCAGCTCGACCCCAACGCGGCCACCGACGAACGTGCGCTGGCCCCGCCGTGGCAGCGCCACACCACGGCCTGGTTGAAGGAAGCCGCGCCCGCCCTGGCCCTGGCCGTCAACAGTGCTGCCTGCCTGCTCGACCTCGACGGCGTGATCGTCGACGGCTCGTTCAGCCGCCCGCTGCTCGCCGCCTTGCTGGCCGAGCTGGAGCCGGCGCTCGACCTCTACGACTGGGAAGGCGTGGCGCGCCCCGTCGTGCTGCCGGGCACGATAGGCTCCGATGCGCGCGCCATGGGCGGCGCCTTGCTGCCGCTCTACGCCAACTTCGCGCCTGATCGCGATTTGTTCCTCAAGCTGGAAATCTGAGCGGGCCTTCGATCGCTCAGGCGCCGTTCTCCGCGCCCGAAAAAACAAGCCGGGTGCGCACACCGGTGGACGTGAACTCGACGGTATGCGACAGGTCGTCGAAGTCCAGTGTGAGGCGGGCCTCGTCGGCACCGTGTTGCCACAACAAAGACAGGCATCGATCGGACGCCGGCAGCACCGAAAACTCGCCGTCGAAGGCAGCGCTCTGGTTGCGCAGCCTGATCAGCTGCATCAGTTGCTGCACCACCGGGCGCTTGAGCTCGCGCTCGATTTCTTCCGGGCTGTAGCGGTGGCGGTTGATGTCGCGGCCCACCCCGGAGCGTGCGAGCAAGCTCATGTCGTTGCGGCCGGCGAGCAGGCCGACGTAGTAGACCTGCGGGATGCCGGGCATGAAGAACTGGATTGCCCGCGCCAGCAGGTAGGTGCGGTCATCGCGCCCCAGCGCGTCGTAGAAGGTGCAGTTGACCTGGTAGATGTCGAGGTTGGAGGCCGCCGCCCCCGTGGCCTCGCGGCTTTGGCCCTGGCTGTTGGTGTGAATCGTCTCGACCAGCCGGTCCAGATCGCTGGGCGGCACCAGGCCGGGCCGGCCGCTGCGGTCGAGCGCGTCGGCTCCGATGTCGATGATGCCGATGCCGTCGTGCGTGTCGAGCACGGTCAGCGCGTTGCGGGGCCGCTGTGTGATCCAGGCCTTGAGGGGGCTGGCCGTCTTGAAGAAGAAGGCGTGCAGCACCAGCGGCGGCAACGCGAAGTCGTAGACCCAGTCCACGCGCTTGGCGATGTCGATCTGACTGCGGTAGTAGGAGTGCACCTCGACCAGCACCTCCAGCCCCAGCCCGCGCGCGCGTGTGGCGAACTCATCGATGAACTCGAAGGTCTCGGGCATCATGAAGCAGCTCTGGCCGGCCTTCTTGATGGCGTAGCCGATGGCATCGAGGCGAATCAGCTTCACGCCGTTGGCGGCCAGGGTGCTCAGAATGCTGTCGAGGTAGCGGCGGCCTTGCGCGTGCTGCACGTCGATGTCGATCTGCTTGGCCGTGAAGGTGGTCCAGAGAATGCGTCTCTCGCCGCTGTGCAGCGTGACGGCGGTGTAGGGCAGGCCCGGCCGGGGGCGGTAGACGGCGGCGAGGTCGGCCTCGGTCGCGCCGCCGGGGAACACCGCATCCAGCGTCAGGAAGAGCCCGCTGTAGGGCGAGGCCGCACCGTGGGCCAGGTAGTCCTTGAACTGCGGGCTGTCGCACGACATGTGGTTCACGATCACGTCAGCCATGAGGTCGACGTCGGCCGAGAGTGCCGCCACGTCGGACCAGTCGCCGAGCTTGCGGTCGACCAGCGTGTGGTCGATGGGGTCGAAGCCCGCATCGGCGCCGTCGATCGTGTGGAAGAAGGGCAGGATGTGAACCGCACCGAACAGATCAGCCAGCGGGCCTTTCAGCATCTGGTGCAGCTCGCGCAGGCCGCCGCCGCTGAGCCGGTCTGCGTAGGCAATGAGTTGGACTTTGTTTTTCATCGTTGTCTTTACGTGCGGCCCAGGCAAACGCCGTTGCGGTCGAACAAGTGAATGCCACCGGCCACCGGCCGGAGGCGAACGCGGCTGCCGACGTCATGGCTGAGCTGGCCCGGCGGCACCCGCACGCACAGCGGCTGCTGCGCGTTCGGTACCAGCAGGTAGAGCAAAGTGGTGTCACCCAGGCGCTCTACAAAATCGACGCCGAGCGACCAGGCCGGCTGCGCGGGCGTCGCCAGCTCGAAGGCTTCGGGCCGCACGCCGATTTCGGTGCAGCGCGATACATCCACCCCCGGCGGGGCGACGATGTTCAGCTCGTTCAGGCCCGTGACGCGCAAGGCGCACCCATCACCCTGGGGCGTGAGCGCGCCGGTGAGCAGGTTCATGCGCGGCGAGCCGAGGAACTGCGCCACGAAGCGGTTGGCCGGGTGCTCGTACAGGTTCATGGGCTGGCCGACCTGCTCCACCAGGCCGCCGTTGAAGACCGCAATGCGGTCGCCCATGGTCATGGCCTCGGTCTGGTCGTGCGTCACGTAGATCATGGTCGAGCCGAGCTGCTTGTGCAGCTTGGTCAGCTCCACCCGCATCTGCACGCGCAGGTTGGCGTCGAGGTTGGACAGTGGCTCGTCGAACAGGAACACCTCGGGCCGGCGCACGATGGCGCGGCCGATGGCCACACGCTGGCGCTGGCCGCCCGACAAGGCCTTGGGCGTGCGATCGAGCAGGTGGCCGATCTGCAGGATGTCGGCGGCACGCGCCACTTCCTTGTGGATCTCGTCCGCCGGCATGCCGTGCATCTTGAGGCTGAAGCCCATGTTCTGCGCCACCGTCATGTGCGGGTACAGCGCGTAGCTCTGGAAGACCATGGCCACGCCGCGCTTTGGCGCCGGGATGTCGTTGGCCACGCGGTCGCCGATGAGCAACTCGCCCTGCGTCACCTCTTCGAGCCCGGCAACCATGCGCATCAGCGTGCTCTTGCCGCAGCCCGACGGGCCGACGAAGACCATGAACTCGCCGTGTTTCACCTGCAAGTCCACCCCCCGGATGGTCTCGACCTCGCCATAGCTCTTGCGTATGCCGCGCAGCGTCACACTGGCCATGAGCCCACTCCACATCTGTTCATATCGATCAACCCTTGATCGCGCTCGAAATCGCGCTGCTGACAAACCACCGTTGAAATGCGAGAAAGAGCGCGAGCGTGGGGATCGTCGCCATCGCGGCGAACGCCATCACGCTGCCCCACTCACGCGGGAACTGGCCGAAGAAGGTCTGCATGGCCAGCGGCAGCGTGCCGTAGGTGTCGCCGCGCACCACCATTACCGGCCACAGCAGATCGCCCCAGCGCGCCAGGAACTGCAGGATGGCCACCGTCGCGATCACCGGCTTGGACAGCGGCATCACGATGCTCCAGTAGATGCGCCAGCGCGAAGCACCGTCCATCAGCGCTGCCTCTTCCAGGTCGCGCGGCAGCTCGATGAAGAACTGGTAGAAGAGGTAGACCGAAAACGCGTTGGCGATGAACGGGATCACCTGCACCTGGTAGCTGTCGAGCCAGCCGGTGGTCAGCCCTTCGGCACCGAGCCATGGCAGCTCGTTCACCAGCAGCAACAGCGGCACGGCAATGGCCTCGAACGGAATGATGATGAGCGCGACGATGAGCGCCAGCAGCAGGTCGCGCCCGAAGAAGCGAAAGCGCGCCAGCGCATAGGCCAGCATGCTGTTGACGAGCACGCCCAGGCCGACGGTGAGCGCGGTGATGCCCACCGAGTTGACGAAGGCGCGCAGGTAGGGCGTGTTCTTGAATACTTTCGCGAAGTTGCCGAACGAGATCTCGCCATAAGGCACGAAGGCCAGCAGGCTGCCCATGTCGGTGAGCAGCTGCATCTCGTCAGCCTTGAAGGCCGAGACGAACATGAAGGCCAGCGGCAGCAGGAAGAATGCGCTGAGCAGGGCGTGCAGGCCGTACTGCACGAGGCGCGAGCCGATGCGTGGTGTCATCGCACCGCCCTTTCCTCGCGCAGCACCAGCCGCTGCAGCACCGAGATCGCCAGCACGATCAGGAAGAACACCACCGACAGCGCCGAGGCGTAGCCGATCTTGCCGTTGCGAAAGCCCTCGTGAACCATCAGCATGACCATGGTGCGAAAGCTGTCCACCGGCGCGGAGGCCCCGCTGTTGGAGATGATCTGCACCTGCGTGAAGAGCTGGAAGGCGTAGATGGTGGTCGTGACCATCACGAAGATGAGGGTGTTTTTCAGCATGGGCAGGGTGATGTAGCGGAACTGTTGCCACGGCTTGGCGCCGTCGAGCCGGGCGGCCTCGTACAGGTCACCGGGGATGGACTGCAGGCCCGCCAGAAACACCAGCATCTGGAAGCCCACGCCTTGCCACACCGAAAGCAGCATCACTGCGGGCAGCACCAGTTGCGGGTCGCGCAGCCAGTCTTGCGGGCCGATGGCGCCGAACGTCAGCAGTTGCACCAGGCGGTTGATGACACCGGCGTCGGGGCTGTACAGCAGCGACCAGATCACCGCCACCACCGCCATGGTGGTGGCCACGGGCATGAAGTAGATGGTTCTGAAGAGGCGCACGCCGGCGAGCTTCTGGTTCACCAGCAGGGCCAGCATCAAGGCCAGTGCCGATTGCACCGGCACGACGACGATGACGAAGAGAAAGTTGTTGCGCAGCGCCGCCCAGAAGCTCTCGTCGTCGAACAGCCGCAGGTAGTTGCGCGCGCCGACCCAGGCGGTGCCCACGTGTTCGCTGGTCACGAGCCGCTGGTTGGTGAACGATAGGCCGAGCGCCATCAAGAAGGGCAGCACCAGGAACACGAGCAGCAGGACCAGCGCCGGTGCGGCAAAGAGCCAGGGCGTGGCCGCGGCCAGGGTTGTCTGAGAGGGCTTCATTGTTTGGGCTTGGCCGGTAGGGGCGTGGCCGTGGCCGCGCGGGCCAGGCCCTGATCGATGGTCTCGGCCGCGGTGTTGAGTGCACGTTGCACGTCTGCCCCCTTGGCGATCTGCGCCACCGCCTGCGCAAACGCACGGCTCACCAGCGGGTAGTGCGGCGTTTGCGGACGCACGCGCGCGTGGCCGGCCATCAGCTGTTCGGCGTACAGGCGCAAAGGGCCGCCCAGTGCGTAGTCGGGGCTGAAGGCGAGCGCCGCCCCGGTGGCGGGAACGGCACCGTTGATGTCGGTCACGCGCAGGATCTCGACGCGACTCATCAGGTGCTCGATGAACGCGGCGGCGGCTTGCGGGTGGGCACACGAGGCCGCGATGCCGAAGTTCCACGACCCCGAGCCGGTGACCGGCTTGCTGCCGAAGTGCGGCAAGGGAAGCAGCACCAGGCGCTCGCCGAGTGCACGCCGGTAGTCCTTGAACACCCAGTGCCCCACCCACGACAAGGCGCTGCGCCCGCTGACGAAAGCCTTGTCGTCGGTGGGCGCGGTGTCCACGTAGCCCGCGTTGACCCAGCCCTGAAAGCTGCTCATGGCCTTGACGGCAGCCGGGCCGTTGATGACACCTTGGGCGCGGCCGTGCTCGCTGCGATCGATCAGGTCACCGCCGAAGCCTTGCAAGATGGGGGCAAAGCCGTAGGTGAACCATTCGCCCACGCCGTAGTTGAACTTCATGTCGAGCGGCGAGGCCACACCGGCGGCCTTGAGTTTCTTGAGCACGTCTTCGAACTCGGCCAGCGTCCAACCCGAATCTGCACGCGCGGGAATGCGCACGCCGACCTTCTGCAGCCACTCGCGGTTGCCCCACAGCGCCAGGCCCGAGTCGTATTGCCCCAGGCTGTAGAGGCGGCCGTTGACCGTGCCCTGGCGCGCCACCGAGCTGAGCAGGGTGCGGCGCACGCTGGCCAGTCGATCGAAGCCGTCGAGCGGCAAGAGCTGCCCGCCGGCGGCATAAGCTGCCACGTTGGGGCCGTCGAACTCCAGCACGCAAGGCAGGCGCCCGGCAGCGGCCGCCCGAGCCACCTCGTCACCATACGTGGCCTCGGGCACCAGCATGAGTTGCGCCTGCGCGCTGCCGCGCAAGGCGGCCGGGCGTTCGTTGAAGGCTTTCACCGAGGCCGCATACGCGTCGCGCTCGGGGCCGGGGCCGGCATGCACCCACACGGTGATGGTCTGCGCCTGCGCCGTGCAGGTCGCCAGGCCGAGCAACCCCGCGCCCATGGCGCGGGCTACACGGGCAGTGCGTGCAGGCCACACAGCCGTTGCGCGCAGGGCGTTCATTTGGTGGGGTAGCCGTTGTTGTCTTCGATCGCCTGGTCGATGCGCTTGGCAGCGCGATCGAGCTCCTTCTTCACGTCGGCGCCCGCCACGATGTTGTTGACGGCTTCGGCGAACGCCGTGCTCACCGCCGGGTAGGCGGGCGTCTCGGGCCGCACGAGGGCCACCTTGTGCTGAATCTGATCCACGTACAAACGCAGCGCGCCGTTCGGCCCGTAGTCCTTGCTCAACGCCAGCGCAGCGTTCGTGCCGGGCACGGCGCCGTTGGCTTCGGTCACACGCAAGATCTCGGCGGGCGTCATCAGGTGCGCCAGCACCTTGGCCGCGGCAGCGGGGTTCTTGCAGTCGGCTGAAATGCCGAAGTTCCATGAGCCTGCGCCGGTCACGGCCTTGGCGCCGAACTTGGGCGCGGGGATCAGCACCAGGTCGTCGCCCAACGCCTTCTTGTAGTCGCGGTAAGTCCAGTGGCCCACGTACGAGAGGGCCGCACGGCCCTTGACGAAGTCGGCATCGTCCTTGGTGGCCGCGTTGACGTAACCCGCCTTGACCCAGCCCTGCAACATCGTCATCGCCTTGATGGCGGCCTCGCCGTTGATGCTGCCCGAGGCGGTCTTGAAGCCGTTGCGGTTGATGAGGTCGCCGCCCAGGCTTTGCACGATGGGCGAGAAGCCGTAGCTGAACCATTCGCCCACGCCGTAGTTGAACTTCATGTCCAGCGGGGTGGGCACGCCGCTTTGTTTGAGCTTCTTCAGGGCGGCGTTGAATTCATCCAGCGACCAGGCCTCGTCGAGCTTGGTGGGAATGCGCACCGCGGCGGCCTGCAGCAGCTTGCGGTTGCCCCACACCGCCAGGCCCGAGTCGAACTGCCCCACGCTGAACAGCTTGCCGTTGTAGCTGCCCTGGCGCTGCAGCGAGGGCAGCATGTCGGCGCGGGCGGTGGCCAGCTCGGCAAAGCCGTCGAGCGGAATGATCTTTCGGGTCCAGGCGTAGTTGTAGACGTTGGGGCCGTCGAAATCGAGCACGCAGGGCAGCTTGCGGGCCAGGGCGGCCGCATTCACCTGGTCGCTGTAGCTGCCTTCGGGCAGCTTGGTCAGCTCCAGGCGGATGTCTTTGTTTTGCTGATTGAAGGCTTGCGCGGCGGCGGCGTAGGCGACGGCCTCGGGCCCGGGCCCGGCGTGAACCCAGACGGTCACCACCGTTTGCGCCTGGGCCGTGCAGCCCCATGCGGCGACGAGTGTGGCAGCCAGTGTGCGTTTTGTCGTGTCGTTCATTCGGCGTGTTCCTTGTGATCCTTGAGCGGGGCTTGTCTTCACGTTCCGCGCCCCATGCGCCTGGCATGCAATACCCACAGCCTGGCGAGTTCGGCCGTGCCGTCGTCGCCGCCCACCGACTTGAAGCTGAGCACGGCCTTCTGGGTGTCGCCGGCCACGAGTTGCGCAACAGCCCAGTGCAGCTTCACATCGTCGGCCCGTTTGAGCTTGCCTTTGGCCAGGCCTTCTTGCAGCAGGCGCTGGCCGCGCACTTTGTCGCCGGCGAAGACGAGGCGCAAGCCCAGGTTGGCGAGCGCCGTGCCGTCTTTGGCCGCCCGCGCGTCGGTCTCGGCCGCGGGCAGCTCGGCCTGTTCTGTGGCAACGCGCTTGGCCACCAGCTCGCGCAGTCGCTGGTGGCGTTCGGCTTCGGTACCCACGCCCAGCACGCCTTCGGCAAAGCCTTTGTCGACCACTTGCCTGGCCTCGCCGGCGAGGCCGGCTTGCAGTGCGAGCTGGGCCATTTCCATGTAGTCGTTGGCGCTGCCCATGCTGCCGGTGGCGAGCGACAGGCGATAGACGTCCAGCGCCAGACGGTCGCTGAAATTGGGCTGCTGCTGCAAGCGCCCTAGCAGGTCGACCCAGTAGGCCTTGCTCGGGTGGTAGGTCACCAGCCGCTCCAGCGCCCACACGTAGCTGCGGGTGTCCTTGAGCCGGGCGCTGGCATTGACCAGCAGCTTGAGCCGGTCTTCACCGGGTGTGGCGCCGGCCTTTTCAGCGGCCTGGATTTCGAGCGTCAGCTCTTTGGCCGCACCCGCGAAATCGCCCGCCAGGTACTGGCTTTGGATCAACAAGCTGCGCACGTTCGCGCTGCTGCCGCCTTCGCGGAAGTAACGCTGGCCCCATTGCACGGCGCGGCCGTAGTTCTGGGCGCGGTAGAAAGCACCGGTGAGCGACTCCAGCATGCGCAGCTTGTCGGGCACGCTCAGGCCGGCCGATGCGCTGATGGCCTCGAACGAGCGCGCGGCCGTCTCGGCCTCGCCCGAGCCCGACGCCGCTGCCATGCGCATGCGTTCGATCAGCACCGTCTCGCCCGGGGTTTTGCCGCCCACGCCATCGGCCTCGCGCACTTTGGCCAGCGCCTCTTTGAATTTGCCGGCGCGGACCAGCTCTTGCGCTGCGCGCAGCGGCGTGCCCACTTCGGGCCGCACCGCGTCTTGCGCCATCGCAGGCGCAGCGACCAGCGCGGCGCACAAGACCCATGCACCGCAGAAGCGGCGGGCCTGGAGAGTGTTTCGCCTGCTCATGCCTGCGCGCTCACTTGATGAATTGTTCATTGCCGACCATGCCGAGTTTGCTCACGCCCAGGCGCTGGGCACTGGCCATGACGCGGGCCACGGCTTCGTACTCCACCAGCTTGTTGGGGCGCAGGTGCACCTCGGGTTGATCGGCCAGGGCGGCGGTGGCTTGCAGCCGTGCCTCCAGGGCCGGTTGTGATGACAGGGCTTCGCCGTTCCAGAAGATGGTGCCGTCGAAATCGACGTCGATGGTCACCACCACGGGTGGCGCCGTGGGCGGCGGCGGTGTGCCGGTGGGCATGTTCAGGTTGACCGAATGCAATTGGATCGGGATGGTGATGATGAGCATGATGAGCAAGACCAGCATCACGTCGATCAAGGGCGTGGTGTTCATCTCGGCCATCACTTCGGGCTCGCCGCCACCCGCGCTGCCTACGTTCATTGCCATGGTGGGTCTCTCTAGCCGCGCGCAGGCGGCTCGGTGACGAAGCTGATCTTCTGGATGCCAGCGCGCTGGCAGGCGAACACCACGCGGCCCACCGACTCATAGCGCGAGCTGGCGTCGCCGCGGATGTGGATCTCGGGCTGGGGTGCGGCCACCGCCACCTTCTTCAATCGTTCGACCAGCGCGGTGTTGTCGGGCACGGCCTGGGCGTTCCAGTACACGTCGCCGTCTTTGGTGACCGAGATCTCGATGTTCTCGGGCTTGGTCTGGCGAATGATGTTGGTCTCTTTGGGCAAGGAGACGGCGGCGTTCTGCGTGACAACAGGCACGGTGATTAGAAAGATGATGAGCAGCACCAGCATCACATCCACCAGCGGGGTGGTGTTGATGCTGGCCACCACGTCGTCTTCATCGCCGTCTGCGGCGCCGACATTCATGGCCATGTTGTTCTCCTGAAGGGCTGGCTCAACGCGCCGTGGCGCGGCTGCCCAGCAGCACGCCGTGCAGGTCGGCGCCGAAGCTGCGCACCGATTCCATCGTCACCTTGTTGCGACGCACCAGCCAGTTGTAGCCCAGCACCGCCGGCACCGCGACTGCCAGGCCAATGGCCGTCATCAGCAGCGATTCGCCCACAGGGCCGGCCACCTTGTCGATGGACGCCTGGCCGGCGATGCCGATGGCCGTGAGCGCGTTCAAGATGCCCCACACCGTGCCGAACAGGCCCACGAACGGCGCGGTGGAACCCACGGTCGCCAGCACCGCCAAGCCGTCTTGCAGGCGGCTCTGCACGTTTTCGATCGCGCGTTGAACGCTCATGCCGACCCAGGTGTTGCGGTCGATGTTGGCGGTGAGTTCACCCGCATGGTCTTTGCCGGCGTCCACACCGCTCTCAGCGATGAACTGAAACGCACTGCCGCTCTTGAGCGACTTGATGCCGTCGTTCAGGGTGGCCGATTTGAAGAAGGACTTGCGCGCCGCACGCGCTTCGGCGCTGAGCTTGAAGCTCTCGAACAGCTTGGTCACCAGGATGTACCAGCTGGCAAAGCTCATGATGACCAGGATGATCAGCGTGCCGCGGGCGACGATGTCGCCTTGCGCCCACAGGTGCTTCAAGTCATAGGGGTTCTCGACGGTCTCTTTGGTGACGGTGGCCGCTGCTGACGTTGCAACAGGCGCGGGGGTGGGCGCAGTGGCGGGTGCCGGCTCGGCAAGCGGCGCACTCGCGGCATCTTGGGCCATGGCGGTATCAGGGGCGAGCGCGAGGCTGCCAACGAGTGCGACTGCGAGTGCGAGTGCGGCCAATGCGGCCGGGCCGTTGCGGCGTGGGGCGTGAAGGCATGAAAGCATGACGGTTCCTGACAGAGAAAATGAGTGGGGGAGGTTGGCGGGTTCAGGTAGGCGCGGGCCGGTGGCTCATTCGGCGTTCTTGAACGCGAACTCTTGAACGGCCTGCACGTCCTGGTCGGAGGTGGATTGACATTGGTACTGCATGACCGCTGCACGCACTGCGGCGTCGAACACACCGCGCGGCTGCGATTTGATGATCTCGACGGCAGCCACCTTGCCGGCGCGCACCGTGATCCGGGCGGTCACGGCACCGCTGATTTCTTCAGCAGCGGCCTTGGCCGGCATCTTGGGCGCAACCATCTTGGGGCAGGCCACACCAATGGCCACGAGGCTGGGCTTGGACGGGGTTGCCGCCACGGGCGGCGCAGGCGTGATCTCGGTCGTTGCGGGCGGCGGTGTTGGCGTTGCGCTGATCACCGCCTGCTGGGGCGGCGGAACGGCAATCTGCACCTCGGGCGGAGGGATGAAGGGCGGTGGCGGCAGCTCGAGCTTGGGCGGCGGGGGCAGCGCGATCTCGGGCGGTGGCGGCTGCTTCTTGATTTCTTCGATGACCTTGGTCTCGATGGGGCGCTTGATCACGTCGACCACCTTCGCCGCCAGCCCGGTGAGCAAGGCATAGCCGAGCAGCACATGGAAGGCGATGGCCATGCCCAGGCCAATGGCCTTGCCCGCGCCGGGCTTGGGTTGTTGCGCGAAGTTCAGGGTTGACATGGCGGGGGTGTTCAGGGCGGCTGCGGCAGGGTCGAACGACACGGGCACCGGCGTGGCGCCCGTGTCATGGGCTGCGTTGCTGTTGCTTCAGAAGGTGTATTTCACGGTGGCCTTGACGCTGCGGCCGGTGAGCGCACGCGCAGCGTGGCCGTCCCCTTCGGCTTCGGTGTAGGCCAGCTTGTCGAACAGGTTGTTCACACCCAGGGAGAGTTGCGCGGTGGGCGTGAGCTGGTAGTTGAGGTAGCTGTTGACGGTGAAGTAACCGGGCATGGTGATCGTGTTGGCGTCGTCGGCGAACGACTTCGTGGTGCCCACGAGGGCCGCGCCCAGCTCCAGGTCGCCGATCGCGTACGAGGGCGACAGCTGGTAGGTCAGATCCGCCTGGCGGCGGGGCTTGTTGCCCACCTGGCTGGCCGTTTGCGAGTCGGTGATCTGGGCGTCGGTGAAGGTGGCGCCGCCAGCGAGGCGCAGCCCGCCCATGGAGTAGGCCGCCTCCAACTCGATCCCTTGAGACTTGTATTTGTTGGAGGTGAAGGTTTGCGTGGTCGCCTCGAAGTTGCTTTCTTTGGTTCTCGCATCAAACACGGTGACAAAGGCGCTGAGGTTGCCTTGCCGCCACTTGACGCCGCCCTCGACTTGATCGATTTCGTTCACGTTGATGCCGACGGAACCATCCAACGGTGTGCCGTACAGCAGGCGGTCGGCGCTGAATGCCACGCCATTGCTGACGCGCCCGAAGACCGACAGATTGCGGTTGAACTGGAAGTTGGCGCCCAGCGAGTACGAGGTGTGAGACACCTTGTAGTTGACGGTCTGATAGGTGGTCGGGTCCCAGGCGGTGCCGTCCGCGGTGTCTTGCATCGCGTAGCCACTGGCTTTCTGGATGTCGTGACGCACGCTGGCGTCGATGTTGAACGGGCCTGCCTCCCAGGCCAGTGCGGCGTAGGGGGCCAGCTGGGTGTACTGCACATCGAAAGTGCGCCCGCAGCAGCCACCAAAGGTGCCGGCCGCGGTGCTGATCGGCGTGGTCGTCGGCGCGCCGCCCGCGGTGACGGGCTGGCCGCTGTAGTCGAGCAAATAGGTGTTCCAGTTCCAGGTCAGCGCTACGTCTTGAACGCCTGTGAACACGCCACCCGTGGCCGTCAGTTTGTTGCTTTCCCCGAGGTTGAAGGCCTTCGAGAGCTTCAAGTCGTTGAACAGGTTGTCGAGGCTGTCGATGGAGGTGTTGAACAGCACGCCGTTGAAGTAGGGCGTTGCGTTGTTGGCTGCGAACATGCCCATGAAGCGGCCCGAATTGCTCGACTTGCGGAACTTCTCGTCCACGGTCCACCCGTCGCCGAGTTTCAGCGCGGTCTCGACACCGAAGGCCGTGCTCTTGACCTTCAAGCCGTCGCGCGGGTTGTTCGCGACGAGATTGCCGTTGCGGTCGAGGGTCACGTCGCGCTGCAAGCCGGGGTGGATGTAGAACGAGCTGCGCCCATCGACGCCGGGCATGTCTTCGATCGTTCCGTTGTTCACGCGCGAGGGCGTGGGCAAGTAGGTGGGGGTGCGGTCGTCCAGGCTCTTGAGGCTCACACGCACGTAGCCGTTGTCGAGCTGCTGGGTGAGGTTCGCCTTGATCTGGCCACCGTTCTCGGAGATGAACCCCGCCTTGCGCGCGCCTTCACCGATGCGCTGAAAGCCGCCGATGTGAAGCGAGGTGCGTGGCCCCAGCTTGGCACCGTAGTCGGCATCAACGCGCATTTGCCGGTAGTCCAGGCCAGCGGTCAGCGCCATCGCGCCGCCTGGTTCATCACCCGTCTTGCTCAAGAAATTGATGATGCCGCCAGGTGAGTTGCTGGTCAGTGTGGAGGCGGTGCCGCCGCGGACCACTTCAAGCCGCTCCACGTTGTAGTCGGCCCGCAAGAATTGATCGGGTGTGCCGAACGCGATGTCACCGAACATCAAGATGGGCAGGCCGTCTTCCTGGAACTGAAGGTAGCGTGCGCCACCCGCAGAGATCGGGATGCCGCGTGACGTGGCGTTCACGTTGCCCTCGCCACCCGAAGACTCTGACCGAATACCCGGAACCGAGCGCAGCAATTCGGCTGAACTGGTTGCGTTGGTCTTCTCGATTTGTTCTGCACCGATGGTGCTGATTGACACGCTGGACTTCATTTTGGACGTGCGGGTCGACTGGCCGGTCACGATCACGGCGTCCAGTTGCAGGCCGTCTGAGGCTGTTGCCGGTTTCGTCTCGGCGGGCGCTGATGCAGCGGCGGCGGGGGCCGCGGGAACTTCGGCGGGCTTCACTTCGGCCGGCGCAGCTGTCTGCGCCTGTGCGCCGAGTTGCGCGACCGCAAGGGCAACGGCTGCGGCGATGCGGCTGGGGGCGGGAATCCTGTTCATTCGGGTGTCTCCATCTGGTGTTGGCGAAGCTGGGTGCCGCATGCCCCGCGGTGTTGCGTGGCTGGCGCCCTCACGCTCCCTCCCCTCTCTGCTGGGTTCAAGGGCGTGCCGCGATTCTTTTACTGTGCAATCGATTGCACAACAGGGTTTTCCAGAAGAAGATTCCAGACTAGTTGGTCTTTTACCTAGAACGGTGCTTCGATTTGAGGAGTGTTTCTCGTAGCGTGTTTTGGCGGCAGTGCAAACGGTTGCGCTGCTGGCGGGCCTCGCCCGGCCCGTTCACGCCTTCTCAGGGCGCGCGGTGCAGCGTGCTGTCTCGCACGATGAGTTCGACCGGCAAGGAGCGCGGCGACACCGCTGCCCCTTCGACCGTCAGCAGCAGCGCATCGACCAGTTCCACCCCCGCCTGCCGAATGGGCTGGCGCACCGTGGTGAGCGGCGGGTTGGAGTGGCTGGCCCATTCGATGTCGTCATAACCCACCACCGACACCGACTGCGGCACCGGCTTGCCCAGCAGGTGCAGCGTTTGCATCACCGCCGACGCCAGCACGTCGCTGCAGGCGAAGACGGCATCGAACTCGACACCACTCTCGATGAGGCGTGTCATGCCGGCGCGGGCCTCGTTGGCGTCAAAGGGGCAGGGCACCGCCAGCAGCGGATCGGCCGCCAGGCCGAAAGCCGCCAGCGCGTCGCTGTAGCCCTTGAAGCGGTGCGCAACCTCGGGCAATTGCGGGTCGCCCACAAAAACGATGCGCCGCGCGCCGCGCTCCAGCAGGTGCCGGGTGGCGAGCTGCCCGCCGGCCACGTTATCGCCACCCACCGTGCAATAGAGTTGCTGCGGCATCTGCGTGCCCCACACGACGATGGGCACACGGCGCGCAGCCAGCTGGTTGAGCTGGTCGTGGTGGCGCCATTGCCCGATGAGAATGACGCCGATGGCCATGCCGGAGTTGTAGAGGTGCGCCGCTGAATCGAGGTTGTCGGCATCCACGCGCGATAGCAGCATGTCGAACCCGCGGTCGGTCAGCGCGTCGGCCAGGCTGCCGACGATGGCCAGAAAGAACGGGTCGGATACATGCTGGCGCGAGGCTTTGTCGTAGGGGATCACCACCGCCACCGTGTGGTTCTGCTTGAGGCGCAGGTTCTTCGCGCTGACGTTGATCGAGTAGTCGAGCGAGCGGGCCAGCTCGGCGATGCGTTCGCGCGTTTCCTTGCTGATCAATTCGCTGCCGTTGAGCGCGCGCGAAACGGTGGCCACCGACACACCCGCCAGGCGCGCAATGTCGGCCATCTGCAGCCGCGCTTTCTCCGCTGATGCGTTTGGCGCAGCGGGGTTGCGGGCGGGTGGCTTGGGTGGAGAAGCGGGCATGTGTCGTCGGGCGTGCGCGTGGATTCTGCCTCAGGGGTCGGCGTGCCCACAGGAGGCCTGGCACCGCTTCCTCCCGTTGCGCCCAGGGCCCCGGCCCGGTCAGCGCGAGCCGTACATCATCTGCCGCGCCAGCGCCGATTTGAGCGGCCGCAGCGCCTGCAACGCAAGCATGCTTAAGCCCCGCGCTGCGCCGG
>NZ_JADMJX010000142.1 GCF_018780185.1 Rhizobacter sp. | reverse complement strand
GGCTTCATCCCCTACGGCGGCACCTTCCTCACCTTCAGCGACTACAGCCGCAACGCCATCCGCATGGCTGCGCTGATGAAGCAGCGCGTGATCCACGTCTTCACGCACGACAGCATCGGTCTGGGTGAAGACGGCCCGACGCACCAGTCGATCGAACATGCGGCCTCGCTGCGTCTGATCCCCGGCCTCGACGTCTGGCGCCCCGCCGACACCGCCGAGACGGTGGTCGCCTGGGCCTGCGCCATCGAGAGCAAGAGCCGCCCGAGCGCGCTGCTGCTGTCGCGCCAGAACCTGCCTTACGCACCGAAGAGCGGCTTGGAAGACATCTCCAAGGGCGCCTATGTGCTGGCCGAGCCGAGCGAGGTGGGCCTGAAGAAAAAGGCCCAGGCGGTGATCATCGCCACCGGCTCCGAAGTGGGCCTGGCCCTGCACGCCCAACAGCAGCTCGCCCAAAGCGGCATCGCGGTGCGCGTGGTCAGCATGCCCAGCACGACCGTGTTCGATCGCCAGAGCACCGCCTACAAGACCAGCGTGCTGCCGCAAGGCCTGCCGCGCGTCGCGGTCGAGATGGGAGTGACCGACGGCTGGTGGAAATACGGCTGCGCGGCGGTGGTCGGTATCGACACTTATGGCGAGTCGGCACCGGCGCCGGTGCTGTTCAAGCACTTCGGGTTCACGAGTGAGAACGTGGCCGACACGGTCAGGGCCGTGTTGCAAGGTAAACGCTGAAGCCGACCCCCGTTCGGGCTGAGCCTGTCGAAGCCCTGGTGACCTGCGCATCACCCTTCGACAAGCTCAGGGCGAACGGAGCCCTGGAAAAGTTCAAATTTCTGTTATCCCTCAGGAGAATTTCATGACCGTGAAGATTGGCATCAACGGCTTCGGCCGCATCGGGCGCATGGTGTTCCGTGCTGCTGTCCAGAATTTCAACGACATCGAGATCGTCGGCATCAACGACCTGCTCGAACCCGACTACCTGGCCTACATGCTGCAGTACGACTCGGTGCATGGCCGCTTCAAGGGTGACGTGTCGGTCGAGGGCAACACGCTGGTCGTCAACGGCAAGAAGATCCGCCTCACAGCCGAGCGTGACCCGGCCGCGCTGAAGTGGAATGAGGTCGGTGCGGACATCGTGGTCGAAGCCACCGGCCTCTTCCTCGACAAGGCGGGTGGCGAGAAGCACCTGGCGGCGGGCGCCAAGAAGGTGATCATGTCGGCGCCGTCGAAAGACGACACGCCGATGTTCGTCTACGGCGTGAACCACAACACCTACAAGGGCCAGGCCATCATCTCCAACGCCTCGTGCACCACCAACTGCCTGGCCCCGCTGGCCAAGGTGCTGAACGACAAGTGGGGCATCAAGCGCGGCCTGATGACCACCGTGCACGCTGCCACCGCCACGCAAAAGACGGTTGATGGCCCGAGCAACAAAGACTGGCGCGGTGGCCGCGGCATTCTGGAGAACATCATTCCGTCGAGCACCGGCGCCGCCAAGGCCGTGGGCGTGGTGATCCCTGAGCTGAACAAGAAGCTCACCGGCATGTCGTTCCGCGTGCCGACCTCCGACGTGTCGGTGGTCGACTTGACGGTCGAGCTGCTGAAGGAAGCCAGCTACAAGGAAATCTGCGCCGAGTTCAAGGCACAGAGCGAAGGCGCACTGAAGGGTGTGCTGGGCTACACCGAAGACAAGGTCGTCGCGACCGACTTCCGTGGCGACCCGCGCACCTCGATTTTTGATGCCGACGCCGGCATTGCGCTCGACAGCACCTTCGTCAAGCTCGTGTCCTGGTACGACAACGAGTGGGGTTATTCGAACAAGGTGCTGGAGATGGTGCGCGTCATCGCCAAGTGATGTCTGCCCCTCGGCCGACGGGTACATCGGCCGATCCCCCGAGGGGATCGCGGGCCGCCCTTCGATACCTCAGGACAGGACTTGGGAGCGGCCCGGCGCTCGGCCCGCTCACGAATCACAGCACTGCAGCAAAAAGGCCTCGCAAGAGGCCTTTTTTGCATTTGTGCAGGATTTGCTGAAACCAGATGTCTCTTTCGGTGACCTGGGATATCCAGTTGGCGTT
>NZ_JADMJX010000234.1 GCF_018780185.1 Rhizobacter sp. | reverse complement strand
ATCCGCACCTTCGACCCCGACAGCCAGCGCAGCCTCTACCCCGTGCCCGAGGTGCGCCTGCTGCCCGGGCGCGAGTTCCCGATGGACGACGAGGCGCGCGCCGCCTTCCGTGCCCGCTGGCGCGAGAAGATGGAAGGCGACCCGACCAAGGTGCGCTTGTACAAGGACATCGGCACCGGCATCGCCACCGCCGGCATCGAGTACTACCTGCCATTGTTCTTTGACAGCACGGCGACCATCTTCGAGTACCTCGGTGCCAAGGCCACGCTTGCGCTGCACGGCGACATCGACGAGTCGCTGAAGCGCTTCTGGACCGACACCCGCGAGCGCCACCGCTTCTTGCAGCACGACCGCGAGCGGCCGATCCTGCCGCCTGAAGACCTGTTCCTGAAGCCCGAAGACTTCTTCACGCTCGCCAACGCCCACGCGACCCTGGTGGTGCGCGGCAAGGAGCCGGTCGAGTGGGCACGCCCCCTGCCCGACCTGAGCGTCGACCGCGGCGCGCCCGAGCCGCTGAAAAAACTGCAGCTGCACGTGGGCACCACCCAGCACCGCGTGCTGATCATGGCCGAGAGCCAGGGTCGGCGCGAAAGCCTGCTCGAGCTGCTGCGCGACAGCCGGATCGAGCCGCCCAGCGTCACCAGCCTGGCCGAGTTCGAGGCCGGCACCGAGCGTTTTGCGATCGCCGTCGCGCCGATGGCCGAGGGCTTCTTCTGGACAGAACCCGGCATCCAGTTCGTCACCGAAACCGAGCTCTTTGCCACCAGCCCGACCGCGCGGCGCAGGCGCAAGCAAGAGCAGGTCAGCGACGTCAACTCGCTGATCAAGGACCTGTCGGAGCTGAAGGTCGGCGACCCGGTGGTTCACGTGAACCACGGCATCGGCCGCTACGTCGGGCTGGAGAACATCGACCTCGGCGAAGGCGCGAGCGAGTTCCTGATCCTGGAATACGCCGACAAGGCGACGTTGAAGATTCCGGTCGCGCAGCTGCACCTGATCGGCCGCTACACCGGCGTGAGCGCCGAAGAAGCACCGCTGCACCGCCTGGGCTCCGGCCAATGGGACAAGGCCAAGCGCCGCGCCGCCGAGCAGGTGCGCGACACCGCCGCCGAGTTGCTCAACCTGTATGCCCGCCGCGCAGCACGTGAAGGGTTTGCCTTCCGCTTCGCACCACATGACTACGAGGCTTTTGCGGCGAGCTTCGGTTTTGAAGAAACGCCAGACCAGAAGGCTGCCATCCACGCCGTCATCCAAGACATGGTCAGCCCGAGACCCATGGACCGGCTGGTCTGTGGCGACGTGGGTTTCGGCAAGACCGAGGTGGCCCTGCGCGCCGCCTTCGTCGCAGTGACCGGCGGCAAACAAGTCGCCATCCTTGCGCCCACCACGCTGCTGGCCGAGCAGCACTACCAGAACATCGCCGACCGATTCGGCAAATGGCCAGTACGCGTCGCCGAGATCTCACGCTTTCGTTCCAGCAAAGAGGTCAAGACCACGCTCGAAGGCCTGGCCGACGGAACCATCGACATCGTGGTCGGCACTCACGCACTGATCAGCGACAAGGTCAAGTTCAAGCGCCTGGGCCTGTTGGTGATCGACGAGGAGCACCGCTTCGGTGTGCGCCACAAGGAAGCCATCAAGGCTATGCGCGCCGAGGTCGACGTGCTCACGCTCACCGCCACGCCGATCCCGCGCACGCTGGGCATGGCCCTCGAAGGCCTGCGCGACCTGTCGGTGATCGCCACCGCACCGCAGCGCCGCCTGGCCATCAAGACCTTCGTGCGCAATGAAACCAGCGGCACCATCCGCGAAGCGGCGCTGCGCGAGCTCAAGCGCGGCGGGCAGGTCTACTTCCTGCACAACGAAGTCGACACCATCGAGTACCGGCGCGAGAAGCTGCAGGAGCTGCTGCCCGAGGCGCGCATTGCCGTGGCCCACGGCCAGATGCCCGAGCGCGAGCTCGAGCGTGTGATGCGCGACTTCGTGGCCCAGCGCTACAACATCTTGCTGTGCTCGACCATCATCGAGACCGGCATCGACGTGCCCAGCGCCAACACCATCGTGATCAGCCGCGCCGACAAGTTCGGCCTGGCCCAGCTGCACCAGCTGCGCGGGCGTGTGGGCCGCTCGCACCACCAGGCCTATGCCTACCTGCTGGTGCCCGAGGTCGAAGGCCTCACCAAGCAGGCGGCGCAGCGGCTCGAAGCGATTCAAAACATGGAAGAGCTGGGTTCGGGCTTCTACCTCGCGATGCACGACCTCGAGATCCGCGGCGCCGGCGAGGTGCTCGGTGAAAACCAGAGCGGCAACATGATGGAGGTGGGCTTCCAGCTCTACAACGAGATGCTGAGCGAGGCGGTGCGGTCGCTTCGGGCCGGGCGCGAACCCGACCTGCTCTCACCCTTGAGCGTGACCACCGAGATCAACCTGCACGCCCCGGCGCTCTTGCCCAACGACTACTGCGGCGACGTGCACACTCGCCTGAGCCTCTACAAGCGCCTGGCCTCGGCCGACAAACCCGAACAGATCGACACCATGCTGGAGGAGATCACCGACCGCTTCGGCAAGCTGCCACCGCAAGGCCAGACACTGTTCGACGTGCACCGCTTGCGTGTGCTGGCCAAACCCTATGGCGTGATCAAGATCGACGCGGCGCCACAGCTCATGATCATCAGCTTCCGGCCCAACGCGCCAATCGACGCCATGCGCATCATCGAGCTGGTGCAGAAGAACCGTCACATCAAGCTGGCCGGCAACGACAAGCTGCGCATCGAGCGCGAAACCAAGGAACCGAAAGACCGCGCGCAACTGATCCGCGATGTGTTGCGCTCGCTGGGCACGCCGAAGGTCGAGGCCTGAAGCGGCGCCTTAGCGCCCGGCACGCAGCACCAGTTGCACGGCGTGCGCCCGTGCTTCGCCGATGGGTTCGTAGCGCCACTGGCTGATGGCGTCGATGACCGGCGCTTCCAGCGCCTTCAGCGGGCTGGAACGCACGGCCACATTCGACACCGACCCATCGGCGTTGACGGTGAAGCCGACGATCACCTCGGTGTCATTGACCATTCGCCGCAGCACCGCCGGTGGCAGGGCCGGCTCAACCATCTGCGCGAGCTTGAGCGGCAACAGCGGAGCTGGCTTGGGCGCCGGCACGACGGGCGCCGGCACGGAAAGCACCACCGGCGCCAGCTCGGTGCGCGTGGCGACCGCCGCAATCGGAGCAGGCTCGGCCGCCGGCTGAGAAGCCGCCACCACGGCGGCGGGCACGCCGGGCGCCTTCGCTGCAACAACAGGCGCGGTCTGCGGTTTCGCGGCCACAGGCGCTGGCGTTGCAGGCTTGGCCACGACCGGTCGCACCGGCGGGGCGTCCGTCGCACGGCTTTTCAGCTTGCTGGCTTCGATGATGACCCGCAGCGGGTTGTTGGCTTCACGCGCTGCCCGTGCTGCGGCATCGGGGTCGCGAGGGGCGGTCGCCTGGGCATGGGCTGCTAAGGGTTGGAGGGCGAACAGGGTCGCGAGGAGGATCAACCGATGGGTTTGCATGCGTGGTCTCGGCCTTGTGGGCGGTGGAATTCCGTTTCGGTAGAAACGCGCTCCCTTCGACGGGGCGGCCCGGAGCTTCGCAAGCCGCGTGCCCGAAAGCAAGCCCTCCATGCAGGACAATCCCACTTTCTTCACACTTCTCGCCCCGCTTCATGACCGCATCGCTGCCGCCAGGCCTTGTCATCCAGAATTTCACGCCGCCGCTGTGTCTGGCCGACTTCAAGCTGATCGCCTTCGACATGGATTCGACGCTGATCAACATTGAGTGCGTCGACGAGATTGCCGACGCCGCCGGCCGAAAGGCCGAGGTGGCCGCCATCACGGAGGCCGCGATGCGCGGCGAGATCGCCGACTACAAGGAGAGCCTGCGCCAGCGCGTCGCCCTGCTCAAGGGTGTTCCCGTGTCGGCCATGCAGAAGGTGCTCGATGAGCGGCTGCAGCTCAACCCTGGCGCACAGGCCCTGGTGCAGGCCTGTCAGGCGGCGGGCCTGAAGACGCTGCTGGTGTCGGGTGGCTTCACCTTCTTCACCGACCAAGTGCGCGACCGGCTGAAGATCGATTTCACCCGCAGCAACGTGCTTGAGGTGTCCAACGGCGTGCTCACCGGCCGCATGGTCGACCAGCCCTGGGGCGACATCTGCGACGGCGAAGAAAAGCGCCGCATGCTGCTCGCCACCTGCGCCCAGCTGGGCATCCGGCCTGCGCAAGCCATCGCCATGGGCGACGGCGCCAACGACCTGCCGATGATGGGCGAGGCCGGCCTTAGCGTGGCGTACCACGCCAAGCCCAAGGTGCGCGAGCAGGCCATGGTGGCGATCAACTCGGGCGGTCTCGACCGCCTGCTCGAAGTCTTTGTCTGACCCCGCGGCGCTGATCAGCCCAGCTTGAACACACTGACCGCCTGCGTCAGCGCGCGGGCCTGCTGCTTGAGGCTTTCGGCCGCGGCCGACGATTCTTCGACCAAGGCAGCGTTGTGCTGCGTGGCCGTGTCCATCTGCGTGACCGACTGATTGACCTGCTCCAGGCCGGTGGATTGTTCGACGGTCGCTTCGGCGATCGCCTTGATGGTGCCCGAGACCTCGCGCACCGACGCCACCACCTCTTGCATGATGCGCCCGGCATCGTTGGCGAGCGTGGAGCCCGCCTCGACACGCTCTTCGCTGTTGCGGATGAGCACCTTGATCTCCTTGGCCGCCGCCGCCGAGCGCTGAGCCAGGCTGCGCACCTCGGAAGCGACGACGGCAAAGCCCCGACCCTGTTCGCCAGCGCGCGCGGCTTCGACCGCCGCGTTCAGCGCGAGGATGTTGGTCTGGAAAGCAATGCCGTCGATCACGCCGATGATTTCACCAATGCGCTTCGAGGCAGTGGTGATCTGCTCCATCTGCTGCACCACCTCGCCCACCACGGCACCGCCCTTTTCGGCCACCTCGGAGGCACCGGCCGCCATGGCGGTGGCGGCGCGTGAGGAGTCGGCGTTGTGGCGCACCGTGCTGGAAAGCTGGTGCAGCGTGGCGGCCGTCTGCTGCACGTTGGCGGCCTGGTTCTCGGTGCGCGACGACAGGTCGAGGTTGCCGCTGGCCACCTCGGACGACGCGGTCGAGATCGATTCCGCGCCCACGCGCACACCCGAGACGATGCCCGAGAGGTTGTGCACCATGCGCTGCATGCTGGCGAGCAGGCTGGTGGTGTCGTTCTTGCGCGTGGTGATCTTCACCGTCAGGTCACCCGACGCGACGCGCTCGACCACGCCCGCCGCATAGGCCGGGTCGCCGCCCAGCTGTCGCAGGATGGAGCGCGTGATGGCCGCGGCCAGGCCCAGACCCAGCAACACCGACAGGACCACGCCGCCCAACAACACGGCGCGTCCGATGTCGTAGGTCTTCTGGCTGCTGGCACCTGCATCGTTGCCACCCTGGGTGCTGAGCTCGACCAGGCGGTCCATGCGGCCTTCAATCTGCTGCGCACGTGGCCGCGCCTCGGCATTCTGCAAGGCGATGGCCGCTTCAGTGCCCTCTTTGCTCGACACCTCCAGCACCTGCTTGGTGACGGAGACGAAGGCTTCGTTGAGCGTGCGGATCTCACCCATCAGCTTGCGCTGCTCGTCGAGCGTCACCAGGGCCTGGAACTCGGCCTCGTGCTTCTGGTACTGCTCGGTGGCCGCCGTCACCAGGTTGCCGTGGCGGCGCTTCTCGCGCTCGTTGGCGGCCATGGCGTGCTGCAAGGTGGCCAGGCGGATGGTCTGCAAGTCGCTGCGCCACTCGAGCGCCGCGCGCACCGCCGGCATCCAGCGGGTCTGCAAGTCGGTGGCGGCCGAGTTCACCTGCCGCAGCTGAAGGAAGGCGACACCGCCCAACACGACGGTCAACACGATCGCCACACCAAAGGCGGCAATCAAGCGATGAGACAGCTTCAGCCGGTCGATCCATGCCATGGGGTTCTCTCCGAAAATGGCCTTCCCGCCCTCGACGCGAGGGGTCGTTGAGTTCCATATCGGCCGCGGCGCCGGGGTCTGAAGCGCGGAAGTGCCGCAAATGCCCCCGCAAGCTCTCCCTGCAGAGCGCCCGGGGCTTGCCCGACGCGCTCCGGGCCCGCTCAGGAAACCGAGCCCGCTGCGAAGTGGCTGTCGCCCTGGGTCGTGAGTGCGGTTTCGAGCATCAGGTGCAAGCCGCCCACCAGGTCGGGCAGGCCCAGCACCGGCAGGTCGGGCACGTGGACAAAACCGCCGCGCGTGCGCTCCAGGCGCGGCTCGGTGGCCAGCAGGTGCATCAGCCCGTAAAAGACGTGGTTGCACACGAAAGTGCCCGCGCTTTGCGATAGCTCGGCCGGCAGGCCGTGGCGGCGCAGCGCGAGCAGCATGGCCTTCAGTGGCAGGCTGCTGAAATAGGCCGTGGGACCGTGGGGCACCACCGGGGTGTCGATCGGCTGCGCGCCGTGGTTGTCGGCCAGGCTGGCGTCGTTGATGTTGATCGCCACCCGCTCGAGCGACAAGGCGGCACGCCCGCTGGCCAGGCCCACGCACAGCACGACGGCTGGGGCATGCGCCGCCAGCAGCGCCTGCAGCTCCCGCAAAGAGGCGTCAAACACCGTGGGCAGGCGGGCCGCCACGACACGGTGACCCGCCACCTGGCGGCCATGCAGCGCCTGTGCGGCGAGCCAACTGGGGTTGAGCGTGGCGCCGCCAAAGGCGTCAAACCCGGTCAGCAGCACCGTGGGGGCACTCAGGCCGCGTGTGGGCATCGTGCGCTCAGGCAGCGGCCGTCACCACGATGCCGTCTTCATCGGCATACAGCCAGTCGCCGGGGCGCACCCACACACCCTGGATCTGAACGGCCACGTCACGCTGGCCTTCGTTGCGCTTCTCGGTGGGCAAGGGCATCAGCCCGAGCGCGCGGATGCCGAGCTCGCAGGCGGCCAGCTCGGCGCTGTCGCGCACGCACCCGTCGACCACGATGCCGGCCCAGCCGTTTCGGGCGCCTGCTGCCCCGAGGTTGCCGCCCACCAAGGCGCGCCGCAATGAGGCCCCGCCATCGACCACCAGCACGCGGCCGTCACCCGGCGTGTCGAGCGCCGCCTTCACCAGCGAGTTGTCTTCGAAACACTTCACGGTGGTGACGATGCCGGAGAACTTGATGCGTTTGCCGTAGTCGCGAAACACCGGCGGCAACACACGGAAGCTGCCGTCGGTGCTGTTCTTGTGGGTGTCGCAGAGGTCGCAGGTGGCGAACTCGGCGGGAGGGCGAGCGAGGGTCATGGGCGAGGCTACCTTCTCAAGAGGGATGCAATGCCACGCCGCCACCCGAGGCAGCGGCGCGAAACAGTCTTGAGTTTGCCATCGGCGCCCACGCGGGGTGGGCGCTCAAGGGCGCCGCGTCAGTCTTGGGCGACTTGCAGGCCGCTCGTTTCCCACTCGGGCAGGCCGCCACGGAACCAGTAGACATTCTTGAACCCGTTGGCCAGGGCCACCTTGGAGGCCTTGTACGACTTCCAGCACTCGGCGCCGTTGCACGAGAAGATCGTGGGCTTGTCTTTGTTGAGCTTCGCGAGATCGCGGAAGTCGTCTTTGGCCGGATCGAAGGCCACGTCTTTCAGGCTCTTCTCGTGGTACGGGACAAACACCGCCAGCGGGATGTGCTTGGTCTTGTATTCCTTCTCGGAACGGGTGTCGACGATCACGGCGCCGCCGGCCACCAATTGGCGCACCTGCGCCGCATTGACCACCGTGGCCCCCGGCAGGCTGGTCGGCGTGAAGTAACCGAGTTCGGCCACGGCCTTGTACATCGACGCATCAGCCCGCTGCGACACCGGCTTGAGGCCCGAGGCCGTGCTCGCGTTGGCAAACCATTGCGTGATGCGCTCGCGGGCATTGGCGGGCAGGTTCTTCTTCACCACCACCGACAAGCCCCCGGGCACCGGGATGGACGTGCCCACAGCGTGCAGCGCCTGGCCACGCGACTTGACCCAGTCGGCCCACTCGCTCTGGCGCACCACGGTCGCATCGGCCACGCCCATGTCGACCGCGACCAGGCCGGCGCTCGGCCAACGACCGAACTCGATGGTCATGTTCTGGAACGACAGGCCGGCCGCGTTGAGCATGCCGCGCGCCACGTAGGAATAGATCGAGTCTTGTTGCGGCAGGTACAGGCGACCCCCGTTGAGTGACGCCACCGTGGCGTAGTCGCGGCGCGACACCAGCACGAACTGCTCGATCGGGCTGGTCGAGCCGACCAGCTCGAAACCGCGCGACATGGCCGAGGCCGCCACCTGGGGCGGGCCGATGTAGACGTCGACCTCGCCCGTGCGGGTGGCGCGCATCACGTCGCTCAGGTCTTCATTGAACGAGACCTTGGCGACCTGCTTGGTGGCCTTGCTCAGGGCGTCTTCCACCACGGCGAGTGCCACGGTGAACGACTCCTTCTTGGACGAGGGTTCGACGGCGATCGTGGCGGTCAATTGGGCCTGGGCCAGGCCCGCGGAGCAGAGAAACAAGCCCGCGATGAGCGTGCGAAAGGCTGTCATGGGGTGCCTCCTCAAAACGTTGTGATGGCGTGGCGCGATGGCGTGTCACGTCATATAGATTTTCGGCTCGCGCGCGTGACGCTTGATGGAGGCTGCGAGTGCAGGTGTAAGCAATCGATACGGTCGCAGCACGGCGCGCCGAACGGGCTCCGCAATCTCACCCATAGGAATGTCATTTTTCGACGGCTATGCTTGCCGGGCCTTGAGCCTCAGCCCTTGCTGCATGCGCAGGCACACACCTTGAAGCCACCTTCGGAGCGTTCAATCACCATGCCTACGTCACTCCCTGTCCGCCGCCGCCAACTGCTTGCCGGCACCGCAGGCGCCATCGCAGCTGCGCCCCTTGCCACCTGGTCCGGTGTTGCCGCAGCGCAGGCCAAACCGCTGCCCGCGTATGCCGCCTGGAAAGACGCCGACAGCCTCATCGTCCACAGCTCCAGCACGCTCGAAACCAAACGCAGTGCCATGGGTTCGAGCCTCATCACCCCATCGGACCGCCTGTACATCCGCAACAACCTGCCGGCGCCGCCCGAGGCCATCGTCGCCGACCGTGACGCCTGGCAAGTGGCGTTCGATGGCGTCAGCACGCCTGCCACCTTGACGCTTGGCCAGCTCAAGGCGATCGACGTGACCACCGTCGCCACCGTGTTGCAGTGCAGCGGCAACGGCCGCGGCTTCTTCCCGCACAAGCCGAGTGGCACGCCCTGGAAGGTCGGGGCCGCCGGTTGCGTGCTCTGGAGCGGCGTGCCCTTGCGTTCGGTGATTGAAGCGCTGGGCGGCTCACGCAGCGGCATGCTGTACCTGACCGGCACCGGCGGCGAGAAGCTGCCCGAGGGCGTCGACCCGCTGAGCGTGGTGGTCGAGCGCTCGGTGCCCATCGCCGCCCTGAAAGACGCCGTGCTCGCCTGGGAAATGAACGGCGCGCCCTTGTCGCTCGCCCACGGCGGCCCGCTGCGGCTGGTGCTGCCCGGGTACCAGGGCGTGAACAACGTCAAGTACGTCAAGCGCATCTCGCTCAGCGCCACCGAGAGCCAGGCGAAGATCATGTCGCACGGCTACCGCATGACGCCGATGGGCGAGAAGGCCAACCCGAATCAGGCCTCGGTGCTTCTGATGAACGTGAAGTCGTGGATCAACTCGCCGCTGCCCGTCGAAGGCGGCAAGCTCGGCGCGGGCACCACGCAGATCCTGGGCGTGGCATTCAGCGGCGCGGGCCCGATCAAGCGGGTCGAGGTGTCGGTCGACGGCGGCAAGACCTGGCGCGACGCCAAACTCGTCGGCCCCGACCTCGGCCCCTTCGCCTGGCGGCAGTTCGTGCTGCAGGCCAACCTGCCGGCCGGGACGCACGTGCTGGCCAGCCGGGCCACCGATGCTGCGGGCAATGTGCAGCCGCAGCAACGCGAGGAAAACACCGCGGGCTATGGCAACAACAGCTGGGCCGACCACTCGCTGAGCGTCGTCACCGCGTGAGCGTGCGCGGCGTCACGGCGGCGGCACTGCTGGTTTGCAGCGCCGTCGCGTCGGCCCAGACGCTCGGCGCCCCCGAGCGCGAGGCAGCGCGCAAGCTGTTCACCAACGGCGCCGCGCCCGCGTGCGCGATCTGCCACACCCTGCGTGATGCGGGCGCGGCGGGCGAGGTGGGGCCGGTGCTCGACGAGCTCCAGCCCGACGAGGCCCGCGTGGCCAAGGCGGTGCAAGACGGGCTCGGTGTGATGCCGCCGTTTCGCGACAAGCTGTCGGCACAAGACATCGCGCTGCTGGCGCGCTACGTGTCGCAGGTGGCGGGCCCGGCGCGTTAGGTTGCGCTAGTTTTTCGCCAGCGCAGTTTTCCGGATGGCCGACAGCGTGGTGCGCGTGGTGCTCACGTCGCTGTCGAGCTTCAAGTGCAGCAGCGTCGGCTCACCGCTCGCCAGCGCCTGCGCAAACGCGGGCTCGAACTCGGCCGTGCTCACCACCCGCTGCGCCTGCCAGCCGTAGGCGCGTGCGAGCGCGGTGAAGTCGGGGTTGAACAAGTCGCTGCCGCTCACGCGGCCGGGGTACTCGCGCTCCTGATGCATGCGGATGGTGCCGTAGGTGCCGTTGTCGACCACCACGCTGATCAGCCTCTTGGCGCCGTAGCCGGTGGCCGTGGCGAGCTCCTGGCCGGTCATCAGGAAGTCCCCGTCACCGGCGATGTTGACCACCGTGCGCTGCGGGTACAACAAGGCGGCGGCCACCGCGGCCGGCACGCCATAGCCCATCGCGCCGGAGGTCGGGGCCAGCTGCGTGCGACCGTGGTGTTGCAGGCCGGCGTAGCGGCAGTAGCGGTGCAACCAGCCGGCGTAGTTGCCGGCGCCGTTGGTGTAGACGGTGTCGGCGGGTGCGAGCCGCTGGATGGTCTTGATGACCACCGCCAGGTCGAGGGGCTCCACCGATGGCGCGACCAGGTTGGCTTCGTAGTCGGCATGGGCCTGCGCCGTCCAGTCGGCCCAGGGCAACTGGGTGGGAGCGGTCAGGCCTTCGAGGGCCTTGGCGGCTGCAGCCATCGATGACTGCAGCAGCAGGTCGGCTGCGTACACACGCCCCAGCTCTTCGGCGCCCGCATGCATGTGAATGAGCTTTTGCACCGGGCGCGGTGGCTGCAGCAGCGTGTAGCCGCTGGTGGTCATCTCACCCAGCCGCGGGCCGATGGCCAGCACCAGATCGGCCTGCTTGATGCGCTCGGCCAACCGGGGGTTGAGGGCGATGCCCACGTCGCCCGCATAGTTGGGGTGCCCGTTGTCGAAGCAGTCCTGGAATCGGAATGCGCAGCCCACCGGCAGCTTCCAGTTCTCGGCGAAGCGCTGCATCGCGGCACAGGAGGCGGCATCCCAGCCACTGCCACCGACGATGACAAAGGGTCGCTTTGCCGCCAGCAGCATGCTGCGCACCTCGCGCAGCCCGCCGGGGGCCGGCCAGGCCTGGGCGGGCTCGGCGCGTGGCAACACCGGCGCGATGCTCGGGCGCGTCAACATGTCTTCGGGCAGCACCAGCACCACCGGGCCGGGGCGGCCTTGCATGGCGGTGTGGAAGGCACGTGACACGTACTCGGGCAGGCGGTCGGCGTCGTGCACCTCGCCCACCCACTTGGCAAAACCCAGCGTGCCAGGGCCGAACATCTGGCGGTAGTCGACCTCCTGAAAGGCCTCGCGGTCGCGCTGGTCGCTTGCCACCTGGCCGATGAACAGGACCATCGGGGTGCTGTCTTGAAACGCGGTGTGCAGCCCGATGCTGGCGTTGGTGGCCCCCGGCCCGCGCGTCACGAAACAAACGCCCGGGCGGCCGCTCAGCTTGCCCTGCGCTTCGGCCATGAAAGAGGCACCGCCCTCTTGCCGGCAAGCGATGAAACGGATGTGTTCACGGTGTTCGTGAAAGCCGTCGAGCACCGCGAGGTAACTCTCGCCTGGCACGCCAAAAACGGTGTCCACGCCCTGCGCGATCAGGGCCTCGACCAGCACGTGGCCGGCGATTCGCGAAGCAGAAGTCGTCGTCGTCATGCGGCGACTTTACGACCCCCGCGTTGGGCAATGCCAATCCCGACCAGAGATGCCGACACCACGCCCAGTGCGAGCGTGAGCGCCGAGCCATAAAACACGCTGCTGGCCGAACCGTGGTCGAGCAAGGCGCCGAACACCGGCGCGGCCACGGCAAAGCCGAGATCGAGCCCCGAGTACACCGTGCCGTAGACACGCCCGGTGGCCCCGGGCGGCGCCGCCTGCTTGATCAGCATGTCGCGTGAGGGCCCGGCCAGGCCGGCACCGAACCCGGCAATCGCCGCCACGGCCGCCGCCAGCAAACCGGGCAACAGGCCGCTGCCCACGAGGCACAGCAGCACCGCGGCGCCCAGCAGGCAGGCGCCGATGATGCGTTCGAGCCGCTCGGCCCGTGCCGCGAGGAACCCGCCCACCACCATGCCTGCCGCGCCGAACAGCATGTAGCCGGTGACCACGAACGCGGTGATGGACAGGGGCAGGCCATACATGCTCTGCAGCGCCGGGCTGGCAAAGCTCTGCATCGCACTCAAGGCGCAGGTCGACCAGAAGAAGAACGAGAAGCACAGCCACACCGAAGGCAAGCGCAGGAAGGCCATCGGGTGCTCGGCCTCCATCGCAACGCCCCCCTTGGCCGCAGCCGCTTCATGGCCCCAGCTGCCGGCCTTGTCGTCGATGGCGTCCCGGTTGACCCACAGCACGGCGATCACCAGCAGCGCCCACACACCCATGCCCGCGGCGGCGATGCGCCACGAGCCGCTGGCCGCTGTCAACACCGTCAGGAACACCGGCGCAGCCGCCCAGCCCAGGTTGCCGGTGATGCCGTGCACCGAAAACGCATGGCCCAGGCGTGGTTGCGAGACGCGCTTGTTGAGGATCGTGAAGTCGACCGGGTGAAACGGCGAATTGCCCAATCCCGCCAAGGCCGCCGCGAGCATCAGGCCCGCATAACCGTCGGCGGTGGCGGTGGCCAGCGCCGCCAGCACAAAGCAGCTCAGCGCCACGAACAACACCGGCCGGGCGCCCACGCGGTCGACCAGGAAGCCGGCCATGGCCTGGCCAACGCCCGAGATCACAAAGAAGGTGGTCACCAGCAAGCCGAGCTCGGAGTAGCTGAAGCCGAAGTCCCGAATGAACAGCGGGAACAGCGGCGCGAGCAGCATGTGGAAAAAATGCGAGGTGCCGTGGGCGAGGCCGATCAGACCAATGGTCTTGGCGTCTTGGCGCAGAGGGATGGAAACAGAAGTCATGCGGCACTCTAGGCGGCCACCCATCGGCCGAGTTACGATAGTTTGTCAATTTCTATCGAGATTCGGACATGACCGCTGCGCCCCCCCGACGCCACACCAGCCTGCCCCCGGTCGACCCCCAGCGCTACGCACCGACGGCCGACTACCCGGTGCGCGCCAAGGCGCGCCGCCTCGCCGCCGACACCCACATCGAGCCCCACAGCCACCCCTGGGGGCAGCTGGCGTTTTCGGTCACCGGCGTGGTGCGCATGACCGCCGGGCGCGGCACCTACATCGTGCCGCCGTCGCGGGCGGTGTGGATCCCACCCCACGTGGAGCATGTGGTCACGGTGGTCGAAGACGCCGAGCTGCGCACGCTCTACCTGCACCAGGACGCGCGCCACTGCGGCCCCGAGGTCGACCCGGCACCCGATTCACCGTGGCGCGAGTGCCGCGTCGTCGAGGTGTCGAGCCTGCTGCGCGAGCTGGTGATTCACCTGTCGGTCGAGGCGGGCCCCTTGCCGTCGACCGAACGCGAGCGCCACCTGAGCGCCCTGGTGCTCGACGAGCTGCGTCACGCACTGCCTGTGCCCATCGGGGTCGACCTGCCGCAAGACAAGCGGCTGCGTGCCCTCTGCGAGGCCGTGCTCGACGACCCGACCCGCTGGTCCACCTTGGAGACCTGCGCCCGCAACGCCGGGGCCAGCCCGCGCACGGTGGCGCGCCTCTTCCGCAGCGAGCTCGGCACCACCTTCCTGCAGTGGCGCCAGCAGGTGCTGCTGGCCAAGGCCTTGTCGATGGCCGCACGCAAGATCCCGATGGCCGTGATCTCGGCCGAGCTGGGTTACGCCAGCGCCAGCGCCTTCACCGCCATGGTCACACGCTCGGTGGGGGCGCCGCCGAGCCGTTTTTTCAGTTAGCGCCGGTTCACCCCCCATCCCCCCCGAAATAGATGCCCCTTTTCAACGAATGGTTTCAAGGTGTGGGATGGCGAGCCATTGCCCCGGGCCTAGACTGCAAGGCAACCGCGCCGCTCGGTGCGCGAGGGAGAAAACAACATGCTTTCATCGCTCTTTGGTGACCTGAGAAGCATCCGAGGCAACGGTCAACAGGCGCCAGAAGAGCGCGACCAGGGCTTTGCCGCCACCGCCATCCTGGAAAGTGTGGCCACCGAGGTCAACGACCGCGGGCAGATGGTCGACAGCCACCTGCGTGACCTGGTCGTCTCGGGTTCACCCGCCCAGGCCATTCGCGACCACTTCGCCTCGACCCGCGCCGATCTCGAAACCGCCAGCCGCCTGATCGCGCTGTACGACCCCACCGGCGTGTGGGCGGCCTCGGTCATCAAGGCCTTGTCCGACGCCAGTGGCCGCCCCATCGAACGCCTGCACCTGCGCGAGCAGGGCACATTGCGCACGCTGGCGATGATCGAGCGCACGACGCTGGAGCGCCGCAACGAAGACGCGCTGCGCATTTACCACGCGGATGTGCGTGCCCCCGGCGCCAGCAACGCCGCCGTGCCGCTCGCCCTGATGGAGCGCAGCCACATGACGGCGGTGATCGTCGGCGCGATGCCGCCGCACGACATCGACGACATGCTGCAAACGCTGCAGACCGCTGTGAACAACCCCAACTGGCGCTGCCCCACCCTGCTCTTCATGCTGCCACCCAACGCGGTCTGGATCGCCAACAAGATCGGCATGACCGAGTGGCCCGCGCGCCTCAAGGTACAGGTGCTCAACGAAGCGCTGACCAGCGCCTCGGCGGTGTGGAACTCGCTGCTGGGCATGTGGAACCGCGTCAAGAAAGAGCCCGTGTGGGCTCCGCCCCAGGCGCCTGCCGCGGCTGGCCTGGACGGCTTCCAGATCAAGGTCGCCGACCTCAGCACCGCGCCCGCCACCCCATCGGCGGCCAAAGTCACGACGTCGGTGGCCCAAGCCGAAGGCGCCGCAGGCGTGGGCCGCCGCGCGGCCCTCGACCCCTCGCTGGCCGCGCAAGCCCTCGAAACCCTGGGCAACCTCGACGGCGTGTTTGCCTGCGCCGTGGTCGACGCGAGCACCGGGCTCATCCTTGCCAGACAAGCCCGGGCCGATCAACCCATCGATCTCGATCTGGCCGCTGCCACCAGTGCCCAGGTGCTGCGTGCTCACCAACACGCCTCGCGCCAGCTCGGCCTCACGACCGAAGTCGACGAGGTGATGACCAGCGCCGGCCCACGCCACCATGTGATGCGCACGGTGTCGCGCCACCGGGGGCTGTTCCTGTTTGCCGTGCTCGATAAGCAGCGCACGAATTTGGCCCTGGCCCGCTACAAGCTGATGGAAGCCGAACAAGGCCTGGCGTGAGACCCCAGCCGCCTCTGTGCGGCAGGGTGCGGGTACCATGTTTGGCCCCTCGCCACACACCCAGCCATGAGCCAAGTGCAGTTCGACTACCCCCTGCAAGACGCCACCGGCGCCACATGCACCGCCCACGCGTGGGCCAAGGTTCCCGAGCCCCTCAGCCCCGAAGGCCGCCAGCAATGGAAGGCCCGAGCCAAGGCCTTGCTCGCCCAGCACAACGCCGTGCTGGTCGCCCACTATTACGTCGACGGTGACCTGCAAGACCTGGCGCTCGAAACCGGCGGCTGCGTGTCTGATTCGTTGGAGATGGCTCGCTTCGGCCGTGACCACGCGGCCAAGACGTTGGTGGTCGCGGGGGTGCGTTTCATGGGCGAGAGCGCCAAGATCCTGAGCCCCGAGAAAAAGGTGTTGATGCCCGACCTCGACGCCACCTGCTCGCTCGACCTGGGCTGCCCGGCCGATGACTTCGCCCGTTTCTGCGACGCGCACCCCGACCGCAAGGTCGTCGTCTACGCCAACACCAGCGCGGCCGTGAAGGCCCGCGCCGACTGGATGGTGACCAGTTCCTGCGCGCTGGCCATCGTCAAGCACCTGAAGGATCAGGGCGAAAAAATCCTGTGGGCCCCTGACCGCCACCTGGGCCGCTACATCCAGGAAGAAACCGGCGCCGACATGCTGATGTGGAACGGCGCCTGCATCGTGCACGACGA
>NZ_JADMJX010000320.1 GCF_018780185.1 Rhizobacter sp. | reverse complement strand
AGGTCCAGCAGAACATCGGCATCTTCATCAGCGTCATGCCGGGGGCGCGCATGTTCAGGATGGTCACGATGATGTTGATCGAGCCCATGATCGACGAAGCGCCCAGGATGTGCATCGCGAAGATGCCAGCGTCCATCGACGGGCCCATCTGCAGCGTGAGCGGTGCGTAGAGCGTCCAGCCGGCTGCCGGGGCACCACCGGGCATGAAGAACGAGCCCACGAGCATCAGGCCGGCCGGGATCAGCAGCCAGAAGCTCAGGTTGTTCATGCGGGCGAAAGCCATGTCGGCCGCGCCGATCTGCAGCGGGATCATCCAGTTCGCGAAGCCCACGAAGGCCGGCATGATGGCGCCGAACACCATGATCAGGCCGTGCATCGTGGTGAGCTGGTTGAACAGCTGCGGGTTGACGATCTGCAGGCCAGGCTGGAACAGCTCGGCTCGGATCAGCAGCGCCAGCACACCACCCACCATGAGCATGGTGAACGAGAACAGCAGGTACAGCGTACCGATGTCCTTGTGGTTGGTGGCGTACACCCAGCGGCGCCAGCCGTGCGGGTGGTGGTCATCGTGGGCATGGTCGTCGTGGCCATGGCCGGCCGCGTGGCCGTGGGGGTCGAGTACTGCACTCATGGATCTTCCTTTGGGGCGCTTGTTCTGGACGCGGACTTTGAATTACTTGCGGGCAGCCGCAACTTCAGCGGGCTGCACGAGCTGGCCGGTCTTGTTCGACCAGTTGTTCTTGGTGAAGGTGATGACGGCGGCGAGCTCGGTGTCGCTGAGCTGCTTCCAGGCCGGCATGGCACCGTTGTTCTGGCCGTTCAGCAGCACCGCGATCTGCTTGGACTTGTCGGCATCGAGCACCACGGCCGAGCCGTCGATCGGCTTGATCGCGCCGGCGCCCTTGCCGCTCGCCTGGTGGCAGGCGGCGCAGTTGGCGTTGTAGACCTTTTCGCCACGGGCGGCCAGGTCGGCCAGCACCCAGACCTTGTTCGGGTCGTCGGCCTTGGCCGCAGCCTCCTTGTTCTTGGCGTCGACCCACTTGGTGTAGTCCTCTGCGGACACGACCTTCACGTGGATGGGCATGTAGGCGTGTTCCTTGCCACACAGCTCGGCGCACTGGCCGTAGAAGTCGCCCACCTCGGTGGCGCGGAACCAGGTGTCGCGCACGAAGCCGGGGATGGCGTCTTGCTTGATGCCGAACGAGGGCACCATGAAGGCGTGGATCACGTCGGTGGCGGTGGTAATGATGCGGATCTTCTTGTCGACCGGCACCACCAGCGGGTTGTCGACCTTGAGCAGGTAGTCGTCGCCTGCAGGCTTGCCGGAGTCGGACATCTCACGCTGGGTCGGGTCGAGTGAAGACACGAAGCCAATGCCTTCGCCTTCGCCCTTGAGGTAGTCGTAACCCCATTTCCACTGGATGCCGGTGGCCTTGATGGTGAGGTCGGCGGAGCTGGTGTCTTTCATCGCGACCACGGCCTTGGTGGCCGGCAGTGCCATGAAGATCACGATGATGAAGGGCACCACCGTCCAGGCGATCTCGACCTTCACGCTTTCGTGGAAATTGGCCGCCTTGTGACCCTTGGATTTGCGGTGTTTGAAGATCGAATAGAACATGACGCCGAAGACGGCGACAAAGATCACCATGCACAAGAGCATCATGAAGTTGTGCAACCACTGCTGCTCTTCGGCGATCTTGGTCACCGGGCGGTGCAAGTCCAGCTGATTGACCGCCGGGCCGCCCGGCAGGTTGTTGACGGCCATGGCAGCCGAGGTGGCCAACGCAGCGCCCAGAACCAGGCTGAACTGCGCCCCTTTCTCGCAAAGAGACCGGCAAAGTGATTTCGTCGTCTTCATCATGGTCGTTTCAGTTTTCAAGATTCACATCGAGCTGGATGCGTGCCACCCTGACGCACCCCGGGGCGAACCTGCATTTTTCAAGCCCGCGAGTTTAACGCAGGCTTTCGTGCCGCCCTCGCGCGCTCACGCCCGGGGCGATTTCGTGCGCACCATCGCACGCATGTCGTCGAGTGAAACCGTGGTTTCGGCGCTCACGGCCGGCCGCGGCGCGGCCTTGAAGGCGTGGCCATACGCCACTTCAAACCGCAGGTAGATGCGCCCGTCGGGTGCCGCCATCGCCGCCAGCCCGGCGAGCAGCCGCTCGCGCCAGCGCGGCGTGCGCAGGCCGGCAAAGCGGTCGGGGGAGGCGTTCGCGCCCAGGCTGCGCAGCTCGCGCAGCAGCGCCTGCGGGCTGTCCCAGCTGAGCGTGAGCAGCTCCTGGTCCATCACGGGGTCGGCGAAGCCGGCGTGCACCAGCATGTCGCCCAGGTCGTGCATGTCGACAAAGTCAGCCATGGGCGGGGGCCAGCCCAGGCGTTCGTAAAGTTCATGCAGATCACGCAGGCTGCCGGGGCCGAGGCAGGAAAACATCACGAAGCCATCGACGGTGAGGGCGCGCTGCCAGCGGGCCATCAGCGCGGCCGGGTCGACGGAGGCGTGCAACATCATGTTGGCCCACACCAGCTGCACGCTCGCAGGCAACACCTCATCGGGCGACATCACCTGCGCAGCGGCACCGCGCCAGCGTCGGGCCGACCACCACGGCGCCTGCGCGGCGTGGCGGCTGCGCTCTTGCAGCGCCGGGGTCGGCTCCACGATAAAACGCCGCGCCGATGGGTAGGCCTGGGTCAGCAGCGAGCTGCCTGCCCCGCTGTAGGCCCACCAGTCGAGCACGGCCTCGGGTTTCGCGCGAATGATGCTCAGTCGCTCGGCCATGCGCTTTGCCACTTCGCCGTGCAACCACGGCGCTTGATCGGCTCGCGCGAGGCGCCTCAGGCAGGCCCGCACGCTCATCACGTCGAGGTGTCGCGTCGTCGGTGCAGAAGGCTCGCTCATTGAGAGCGGCAGTATATTGATGCGGTGCTTTTCACACGCTTGCTCCAGCAAATACCCAGCCAGTGCGCGGTCTGCCGCGGCTGGGGAGAGCAGGCGGTGTGTGCCGGCTGCAACGATCGTTTTGCGGCGCCGGCCTCGCGCTGTGGGCGCTGTGCCTCGCGGGTGCCTGCGGGGGTGGCGACCTGCGGTGCCTGCATCGTCGACCCACCGCCGTTCGACAGCGCGCTGGCCGGAGTCGACTACGCCCACCCATGGTCAGCGCTGATCACGCAGTTCAAGTTCCACGCGGCGCTCGACCTCGCGCCAGCACTTTCGCAGCTGCTGCAAACCGCGCGGCAACGGGCCGAGGCACCCGCGCCCGATCTGCTGTTGCCCGTGCCGCTGAGTGCCGCGCGGCTGCGCGAGCGTGGTTTCAACCAGGCCTGGGAACTGACACACCGGCTGGGGCGTGCACTCACGCTGCCCACCGACGCCCAACTGCTGCTGCGCCTGAAAGACAGCCCTCACCAGCTCGCCTTGCCACCCGAGGAGCGGGCGGCGAATGTGCGCGGTGTGTTTGCGGTGGAGCCCCTGCGCCGTGCGGAGCTTCGCGGCCTTTCGGTGGCGGTGATCGACGACGTGATGACGACCGGTGCCACCTTCGGCGAGATCGCGCGCGTGCTCAAGCAAGCGGGTGCCGCGCGGGTCGAGGCCTGGGCGCTCGCGCGCACGCCGCTCGCCGCGTGACTGGCGCGACTGCGCCGACAATCGCGGCCTCATGTTCAACATCGTCCTGGTCCACCCCGAGATCCCGCCCAACACCGGCAACGTGATCCGCCTGGCAGCCAACACTGGCTGCGCCTTGCACCTGATCGAGCCGCTCGGCTTTTCGATGGACGACAAGTTGCTGCGCCGCGCTGGGCTCGACTATCACGAGTATGCGAGCCTGCATCGGCATGCTTCCTGGCTGGAATTCATGAGCGCTGCCCAGCCCGACATGGCGCGTCTGTTTGCATTCACCACCCGCGGAAGCCAGCCGTTCGCAAGTGTGAGTTGGCAACCTGACGACTGGCTGGTCTTCGGCTCCGAAACCGCCGGCCTGCCCGCCGACCTGCGCGACGGCATCGCCACCTCTCAGCGCGTGCGCCTGCCGATGCGGCCCGGGCAGCGCAGCCTCAATCTCAGCAATGCAGTGGCGGTGGCGGTGTTCGAAGCCTGGCGCCAGAACGGCTACCAAGGCGGGGTCTGAACCAGCAGCTCAGTGCTCGCGGCGAGCGTCGCGTGACATCAGCTCCTGGATCGCCTGCACCGGGCTGATGCGGCCTTCGAGCACCCGCACCACAGCTTCGGTGATCGGCATGTCGACACCCAGGGCTTGCGCACGGCGGAGCACGGTGGCGGCGCAGGCCACACCTTCGGCCACGTGGCCGAGGTCTTGCAAGATCTGCGCGAGCGGCAGGCCTTGGGCGAGCAGCAGACCCACCTTGCGGTTGCGTGACAGGTCGCCCGTGGCCGTGAGCACCAGGTCACCGAGGCCGCTCAAGCCCATGAAGGTTTCGGCGCGAGCACCGAGCGCCACGCCCAGACGCGTCATCTCCGCCAAGCCGCGGGTGATGAGAGCCGCGCGTGCGTTGAACCCGAGCTGCAACCCATCGGCAATGCCGGTGGCGATCGCCATCACGTTTTTCACCGCCCCGCCCACTTCGACGCCAACCGGGTCGTTGGAGGCGTAGATGCGCAAGCTGTCGCTGTGAAAAGCCTCGACGGCCTTCTGGCACAAGGCCTCGTCGGTGCTGGCCACCACCAGCGCCGCCGGCTGGCCGCGCGCGACTTCGAGCGCAAAGCTCGGGCCCGACAAGATGCCAACGTTGGCCGCCCCTGGCCGCACGGCGCGGGCCACCTCGTGGCCGAGCAGGCCGCTGCCTTCCTGGAAGCCCTTGCACAGCCACAACACACCGCTCGCCGTGGCCGGCAGGCGCTGCAGCATTTCTTGCAGCCCCGCCATCGGGGTGGCAATGACGATCAGCCCGTCTTGCGCGTGCGCCACGGCCGCATCGAAATCGGCCGTGATCTGCAAACTCTCAGGCAGCGCCACTCCGGGCAGGTAACGCTGGTTTTCGCGCGTGGCCTGCAGTTGCTGGCACTGCTGCGCGTCACGCGCCCACAGCAGCGTGGGGTGGCGAGCGGCCGTGCTCACCGCGAGGGCCGTGCCCCAGGCGCCGGCCCCCAGCACCGTCAGGTTCATCGGTGCCTGTGGCGGGTCAGTTGAGGTTGGGCTGGCCGCCGTTGCCGGCAGCCGCTTGCTGCTGTTGCTGCGACTCGTACATGGCCTGGAAATTCACCTCGGCCAGCACCACCGGCGGGAAGCCGGCGCGCGTGCACACGTCGGAGACGATCGCACGCAGGTAAGGGTAGATGATCTGCGGGCAGGCGATGCCGATGATGGGTTGCATCTGGTCATCGGGGATGTTGCGGATCTCGAAGATGCCGGCCTGCTTGGCTTCGACCAGGAACAAGGTCTTGTCGGCCACGGTGGTCGTGACGGTGGCAGTAACGGTCACTTCGTAGATGCCGTCTGTCACCGGGTTGGCGGCCAGAGCCAGGTTGATGTCGACCTGCGGTTGGGCTTGCTCCAGCAGGATTTGCGGCGAGTTCGGTTGCTCGAGCGACAAGTCCTTCAGGTACAGGCGTTGAATCTGGAACACGGGAGTGGTGTTGTCGTCGGCCATGGTGGTCTCGCTGGAAGGAAAGGAGTGAAAACAAAAGCCCGCACCTGCAGGCGCGGGCTGAGCGCAGGATTATGTCCGAGGCAAGGTGACGGCTCAGGCGCCTTGCAGCAGCGGCACCAAACCACCACGCTGGTCGAGCGCCATCAGGTCGTCGCAGCCGCCCACGTGGGTGTCGCCGATGAAGATCTGCGGCACCGTGCGTCGCCCGGTGATCTGGATCATGGTGTCGCGCTGCGATGGGTCGAGGTCGACACGCACTTCGTCGATCTGCACCACGCCCCGCTGCTTGAGCAGCATCTTGGCGCGCTGACAAAACGGGCACACCTGGGTGGTGTACATCTTCACCGCCTGCATGGCTGGCCTCCGCTTAGGCTGACTTCTCGACCGGCAGGTTGGCTTCGCGCCAGGCCTTCAGGCCGCCGGCCAGGGGCCGTGCATTGGCAAACCCCAGTTTGTTGAGTGTCGCCACGGCGCGCGAAGCGCGTGCACCCGTGGCACACACCACCACCAGCGGCAAGGTCTTGTTCTTGGGCAGGTCGTTGCTGGCTTCCAGGCCACCCAAGGGCACGCTCTTGGACCCGATCGCATGGCCTGCAGCGTATTCGGTGGGCTCGCTCACATCGATCAGCACGGCACGTTCGCGGTTGATCAATTGCACCGCTTCGGCCGCCGTCACCGCGCCCGCGCCACCGCCAGCGCGAATGCGCGGCCATAGCAGCAAACCACCCGAGACGAGGGCCATCACGATCAGATACCAGTTGTCGACAAAGAATTTCACAAGGAGGCCCAGGGTGTTGGAGGCAAAGGCGAATTATAGAATTCGCCCCTCTTCCGACCGCCTTCAGTGCCTTGTGCACCCTCCGCCATGTACAAACTCGTGCTCATTCGCCACGGCGAATCGACCTGGAACCTGGAAAACCGCTTCACCGGCTGGACCGACGTGGAGCTCACCCCCACCGGCGTCGAACAGGCCAAGCAGGCCGGCCGCCTGCTGAAGGCCGAGGGCTATGACTTCGACGTGGCCTACACCTCGGTGCTCAAGCGCGCCATCTGGACGCTGTGGCACACGCTCGACCAGATGGACCGCACCTGGCTGCCGGTGGTCAACGACTGGCGCCTGAACGAGCGCCACTACGGTGGCCTGCAAGGCCTCAACAAGGCCGAGACCGCCAAACAATACGGTGACGAGCAGGTGCTGATCTGGCGCCGCAGCTACGACACACCCCCCCCTCCTCTCACCGCCGACGACCCGCGCGGCCAGCGGCAAGACATCCGCTACGCCAAGCTCAAGCCGGAAGAGATTCCGCTCACCGAATGCCTGAAAGACACCGTGGCGCGTGTGCTGCCGGCCTGGAACGAGCACCTCGCCCCGGCCATCAAGGCCGGCCAGCGCATCGTGATCGCCGCCCACGGCAACAGCATCCGGGCGCTGGTGAAGTACCTCGACAACATCGCCGACAACGACATCGTCGGCGTCAACATCCCCAACGGCATTCCGTTGGTGTACGAGCTCGATGCCAACCTGAAGCCGATCAAGAGCTATTACCTGGGCGACGCCGAAGCCGCGGCCAAGGCCGCCGCAGCGGTGGCCAACCAGGGCAAGAAGGGCTGAGGCTGACTCGCTAACCCGGCAAGCCGTACAGCCGCTCGGGCGGCACGCGGGTCACCAGCGACTTGTCGGCCACCAGGCCGGTGATGGCGTATTCGGGCCGCGCCGTCTCGCGGCGCGCCACGTGCAAGACCGGCACGCCGGCCTTGTCGGTGATGCTCACCGCCAGCGGCGTGTTGGCACTCGCGGTGCGGCGGATCACCACCGCCAGCTCACCCGACTTGAGTTTCACGAACTCACCCGGCGGGTAGATGCCGAACTCCTTGATGATGGCCATGGCCATCGGCCCGCCGCCGTCGAGCTTGAACAGCTGGCGCGCCGCTTCCTGCACGCTAAGCGGCTTGCGGATCGCCCGCGGGCTGATCTTGGCCATGAACACGTCGGCGTACTTGAGCGCACGCGCCATCTCGCTCATCTCGGTCAGCTTGCGCGGGTAGCCGGTGCCATCGATCCACTCGTGGTGTTGCTCCACCGCGGTGAGCCACTCTTCGTCGGTCACGCCGACCTCGCGCAACATCTGCGCGCTCTGCAACGGGTGCTCGTGCAGGATCACACGCTGCTCTTCGAGCATCGGCACGCCTTGCGCAGCGAGGCGGCCCTGCAACTCGAAGGCCGACATGTTCATCGTCAGCGCCGCTTTCACCAATGTGATGCTGCGCTCGCGCGGCCAGCCCATGCGATGCGACATCAGGAAGCACAGCGATGCCGTGAAGACCGCATGGCTCAGGCCGTAGATGGCAAAACGGTGCTGGTCTTGCCGCACCGCCATGAAGATGCCGATGTCGGCGTCACGCTCCACCAGGAGCGCCAGGTGCTGCGCGAGTTCGTCGATGCGGGCCGGGAAGCCCGCTTCTTCCTTGATGCCTTTCACCGCGCGCTCAAGGCGCCAGAAGAGTTTGTCCCACAGCGAAAACAGGCTGGCCGGTCGGGGGTCGGGTGCGGGGGCTTCAATCGGGCGCCCGCTGGCCAGGGCCTGGGCCGCGAGTGCCGCCTTGATCTCCTCGGGGTCGACCATCGCGCCATGCGCCAACAGCGCAGCGAGTTGCTCATCGTCTTCGACGACGGCCCCGCGTGCGAGCAACAGGTGGCCCTCCGCGTCACGCACCTCCCACAGAGAGGGGACACCGAAATGGACCTGGGACCGCACCATCTTCACAAATGCCATGGCAGTCTCCGCTACAGCTGCAATGTAGCCCTGCGGCGCTCAGTGCGACAGGGGGCGCGTCGCCAGGTTCTGCCAACTACTGCAGGCGAGCAGCCACTTTGGCCCGGGGGTCACCTTACCCGAGCAGGCGGTGCCGCGTCCAGGCGGTGCCCCGCATGCGTTTGCGAAACAGCAGGTTGCGCACCACCCAGTCGCCAAACATGCCCAGCCACACGCCCACCACACCCAGGCCCAGCACGACGCCCATCAGGTAGCCAGCCATGATGCGCAGGCCCCACATCGTGGCCGTGCCCACCACCAGCGCGTAACGGGTGTCGCCCGCACCGCGCAAGCCGGCGGGCAGCACGAACGACCCTGCCCACACCGGCATGAAGAGGCAGCTCAGGGTGATCAACCAGGCCGCCTGACGCGTGACCTCGGGGTCGTTGCCAAACAGGCTCGCCAGCGGCCAGGCCAGCGGCAGCACCAGCACGGCCACACCGGTGAGCGCCCAGCTCGCGCTGCGCACCAGGCGGCGCAGCATCCGGTGCGCTCGCTGCACCTGCCCTGCCCCCAGGCGCATGCCCACCAGCGTGGTGGCCGCCACACCCAGTGCGGTGCCGGGCGCATAGAGCATGGCGCTCACGTAGAAGGCGATGAAGTTGGCCGCCATCGCGGTGGTGCCAAGACCCACCACCATGGTCTGCGTGATCAGCTTGCCGACGTGGAAGAACGAAGTCTCGAGCGCCGCCGGCCAGCCCACGCGCAGGATGGCGCGCACGAATTCGCCACGCACCGGCGAGCCGGCAGGATGCTCCAGCGCACGTTGCAGCGTGGGCCACAGCGCAATCAACACCAGCACCACACCCGCACTGCGGGCACACAGCAAGGCCGAGCCCGCACCGGCCACGCTGCCGTAGGCGCCGTTCATGAACAGCGCAGCCAGCAGGATCTGCAGCAGGTTCATCGCCAGCTGGACGCGCATGGCGGTGTCGGTGCGGGCCATGCCGCGCAGCACACCGCAGGCCACCATCACCAGCGAGGTCGGCAAGCCGGCCACGATGAGCCAGCGGAAGTAGCGGTCGGCCTGCGCGACCACCGAGGCTTCGGCGCCGGGCAGCAACATCGCGATCCACAGGCCGCGGGTGAACCACAGCAGCGTGGCGATCAAGGCGGCGCTGCACAGCGCCAGCAGCAGCGCGCTGAAGGCCACCGCGCGCAGGTCGTGGCGGCGGCCGGCTCCCAGGCAGTGCGCCACCGTCACCGTGGCGCCCATCGCGAGCCCACCGTACACCGCATTGAGCAGGTAGCCCAGCGCATCCATCATGCCGATGGCCGCCACCGAGGCCGGCCCGAGGTGGCTGGCCAGTGCCATCACCACCGTGCCGGTCAGCACCAGGGCCAGCTCCTGCACCAGCACCGGCCCGGCCAGGGCCCACACGCCACGCGGGCGGGCGAAGCGGCGCTGCCACTGATGGCGAATCCAGCGCAGGCGGGAGACGGAGGCGAGCGAGCTCAAGCGGATGACCATAGCCGAGCCGCTGCGGCCCCGCTGTCACCTTGAGCAACCGGGCTCAAGCGGCGTGCGATTCGTACACCAGAACGGCCGCGGCCAGGTCTTCGAGCGCTGTGCCCACCGACTTGAAAACCGTGCGCTCGCTGGCCGACGCACGCGCGCCCTCGTCGCCACGGCACAGCTGCGCGAGCGTGCCGCGCAGCTCGGCTTGCGAAAACACACCGCGCGAGATCGGCCCGAGCAACTCGCCGCTCTTGTGGCAGGCCTCTTCGGTGTCGACATAGATTTGTGCACTGCGGAAGCAGGCATCGTCAGCCTCGCGCATGGCCGGCGTGAAGCTGCCGATCAGGTCGAGATGGCTGCCCGCTTGCAGCCACTCGCCGCGGATCAGTGGCTCGGTGGCGAGGGTTGCGCAGCTCACGATGTCGGACTGGCGCACGGCCTGCGCGAGGTCACTGGTGGCCTGCGCGTCGATGCCCCGCTCACGCCATTGCGCCGCCAGGGCAGCCGCAGCTTCAGGCTTGCGGCTCCACACCATCACCTGCTCGATCGGCAACACGCTGCGGTAAGCCTCGGCGAGCAGGCTCGCAACCCGGCCGGCGCCCACCACCAGCAGGCGGCGTGCATCGGGCCGGGCGAGGTGAGAAGCGGCCAGCGCCGAGGTGGCGGCCGTGCGGCGCGAGGTGATCTCGTTGCCGTCCATCTGCGCCAACGGCACCCCGGTGGTGGCGTCGTACAGCAGGTAGGTCGAATGCAGGCCTGGCAGGCCCAACACCGAGTTGCCCGGCGCAATCGTCACCGTCTTGATCCCGAGGTAACGACCGGTCTGCCACGCCGGCATGATGAGCACGGTGAGCGTGGGCAGGCTGTGCACATGGCGCGGCGGCGACTCGCAACCGCCGGCAAACATCTGCGCCAGGGCGGGCACCAGGCGGTCGAAGCCCAGCGCAGCGCGGGTCGTGGCGGTGTCGATGATCTTCATGGGGTCTCACACACAGCTTAGCCGCTTGACACACTCTGCTGCGCCAGCGTTCGCCTGCATGCCGCAGAATGGCCCCGTCTCCACCCGGCCTGCCACGCGTGAACACAACCCACACCTCTGCGACGCCACCAACCCGCGGCTTCACCCTGATCGAGGTGATGATCGTGGTGGCCATCATCGCCATCCTTGCGCTGATGGCGGTGCCCAGCCTGCAGGGCAAGTACATCCGCGAAAACATCGTCGAGGCGATGCCGCTGGCCAAGGTGGCCAAGGACCCGGTCGCCATCGCCTGGGCCGTCACCAAGACGATGCCCGACGACAACGCCAGCGCCGGGCTGCCCGAGCCCGACAAGATCGTGAGCAACGTGGTGAAGTCGGTGACGGTCGAGGGCGGCGCCATCCACATCGTGTTTGGGAACCGCGCCAATGGGGCGCTGCAGGGCAAGACGCTGACACTGCGGCCGGCCGTGGTCGAAGACGCGCCCATCGTGCCGGTGGCCTGGGTGTGCGGCCATGCCAAGGCACCCGACAAGATGAAGGCCCTGGGCACCGACCGGACCGACATCCCCCGCCAACACCTGCCGCTGAACTGCGTTTAAGGGTGCGGCGCTGACGCGCTCTCGTCGAACCCGAGCGCCGCGCTGATCTGCACCCGCACCGCCTCGCCCACGACGCGGCGGTCTTGCCCAGCGGTCGGCAGCGCCGGCAACTGGGTCACGAAAGCCTGCATGCGGTGGGCCGTGACCACCTGCCACAGTGACGCCACCAAGGTGGTGTCGCCCACCCACACCACGGCGCGGCTGGGCTGCGAGTCGGCGTCGACATAACGCAGCGCGATGGGCTGCAGCGGCGTGCCGGTGGACACTGCGGCCTGCAACAGGTTGGCGTGAAAGGGCAGCAGCGACTGGCCGTCGCCCGTGGTGCCTTCGGGAAACATCGCGATGGTGTCGCCCTGCTTCAACGCGTCGGCGATCTGGTGTACCACCCGCAGCGCGTCGCGCTTGCGCTCACGCTCGATGAACAAGGTGCCACCACCCGCCACCAGCCAACCCAGCACCGGCCAGGCACGCACATCGGCCTTGGAGACGAAGCGCGCCGGGTGCACCGCGTTGATGGCGAGGATGTCGAGCCACGAGATGTGATTCGCGACCAGCAGCACCGGGCCACCGTGTGACTCGCCGCTGCCGTGGACCTGCAAGCCCAGCACGCGGGCCATCTTGGCGCACCAGCGGCCGGTCTGCTGCATGCGCTGCGCGGGTGTGGCGAAGGGGTAGATCACCGCGCAACGCAACATGCCGGCGCCAATGTGCGTGACGCAGTGGGCCAGCCGCCAGACCCCACGCAGTTGACGCAGCAGCGGGCTCAAGTGGCCTCGTAAGCCAGGTGGCCGGCAACCAATGTGTACTTCACGCGGCCGGGCAACTCGTAGCCAGCGAAGGGCGAGTGCTTGCCCTGGCTCTTGAGCGCGGCGGGCTGCACCGTCCAGCGCTCGCTGACATTGAACAGGCACAGGTCGGCCACGCCCCCCTCGACCAGACGGCCGGCGCTGGAGGCCAGCGAACCGAGCGCATCGCCCAGCACGCGCACCGGCTCCGAGGTCACGGCGGCGAGCGTCTTGCCGAGGCCCACGCCCTGCTCTTCGCCCCACTTGAGCGCCAGGCTCAGCAGCAGCTCCAGGCCGGTGGCACCGGGCTCGGCTTCGGCGAACGGCAGGTTTTTCATGTCTTCGTCGACCGGCGTGTGGTCGCTCACCAGGGCGTCGACCGTGCCGTCGGCCAGTGCGGCGCGGATGGCGTCGCGGTCGCGCTGCTGGCGCAGCGGCGGCGTGAGGCGCATGGCGGCGTTGAAGTAGCCGATGTCCATGTCGGTCAGGTGCAGCTGGTTCACGCTCACGTCGCAGGTGACCGGCAGGCCCTCGGCCTTGGCGGCGCGCACCAGCGCGATGCCGGCGGCACTGCTCAGGCGACACAGGTGAACCCGCGCGCCGGTGACGCGCATCAGCTCGAAAATGGTGTGCAGCGCGATCGTCTCGGCGATCACCGGCACGCCCGACAAGCCCAGCCGCGTGGCCAGTGCGCCGCTGGCGGCCACGCCCTTGCCGAGGTGAAAGTCTTGCGGGCGAAGCCACACGCTGTAGCCGAAGGTCGAGGCGTACAGCAGTGCGCGCTGCATCACCATGGTGTCGGCCAGCGCCACGTCGGCCTGCGAAAAACCCACACAGCCGGCTTCGGTCAACTCGGCCATCTCGGTCAGCACCTCGCCGGCCAGGTTGCGTGTGAGCGCGCCCAGGGGGTAGAGGTGCGACTGGTTGAGGTTGCGGGCGCGGAACTTGAGCATCTCCACCAGACCCGGCTCGTCGAGCGGCGGGTCGGTGTCGGGCGGGCAGACCAGGCTGGTCACGCCACCGGCCACTGCCGCGGCCATCTCCGACTCGAGCATGCCCTCATGTTCGTGGCCTGGTTCACGCAGACGCGCGGCCAGGTCGACCAGACCGGGGGCGACGATCAGGCCGCTCGCATCGATGCTGCGGTTGGCATGGAAGTCGGGGCTGACCTTGCCGAGCGACACGATGCGGCCCGCGGCGATGGCCACGTCACCCAACTCATCGCGCCCGGTGGCGGGGTCGAGCAGGCGGCCGTTCTTGATCAAAACTTTCATCTTGTTGTGTGCTCCCGTCAGGCGCTGTTGCCCGCAATCGTCGACATGACCGCCATGCGCACCGCGATGCCGAAGGTGACCTGCGGCAGGATCACGCTCTGGCGGCCGTCGGCCACCGACGAGTCGATCTCCACACCGCGGTTGATAGGGCCTGGGTGCATCACGATCGCATCGGGCTTGGCGTGGGCGAGTTTTTCTTGCGTCAGCCCGTAGTTCTTGAAGAACTCGCCGGCGCTCGGCAGCATGGCGCCGCTCATGCGCTCGTTTTGCAGGCGCAGCATGATGATCACGTCGGCGCCCTTGATGCCTTCGACCATGTCGTGGCACACGCGCACGCCCATCTCTTTCAAGTCGCCCGGCACCAGGGTCTTGGGGCCGACGGCGCGAATCTCGGGCACACCCAGCGTGGTGAGCGCGTTGATGTCGGAGCGCGCCACGCGCGAGTGCACGATGTCGCCCACCACCGCCACCGTGAGCTTGGTGAAGTCTTGCTTGTAGTGGCGGATGGTGTACATGTCGAGCAAACCTTGCGTCGGGTGCGCATGGCGGCCGTCACCCGCATTCACCACGTGCACGTGCGGCGCGCAGTGTCGGGCGATCAGGTAGGGCGCACCACTCTCGCTGTGGCGCACGACGAACATGTCGGCGTGCATCGCCGACAGGTTGGCGATGGTGTCGAGCAGGCTCTCGCCCTTGGCGGCGCTCGACTTGGCAATGTCGAGGTTGATCACGTCGGCGCTCAAGCGCTTGGCCGCGATCTCGAAGGTGGTGCGGGTGCGGGTGCTGTTTTCGAAGAAGAGGTTGAAGACGCTTTTCCCCCGCAGCAGAGGCACCTTCTTCACCTCGCGGTCGTTCACGCTGAGGAAGGTGCCGGCGGTGTCGAGGATGTTGTGCAACACGGCCCGCGGCAGGCCCTCGATGGAGAGCAGGTGGATCAGCTCGCCGTGTTTGTTCAGTTGAGGATTCCTCGTCATGCGCCTTCCTTGATGTCGAAGCTGAAGCGGCCAGCTTCGTCGCGCGCGAGGCGCAGCTTGTGTTCTTTGGGCAGCGTGATGCGGGCTGCCGAATACGCAGGATGGATCGGCAGTTCGCGCCCGCCGCGGTCGACCAGCACGGCAAGCGTCACGCTCGCCGGGCGGCCGAAGTCGAACAGCTCGTTGATCACCGCACGCGTGGTGCGGCCGGTGTAGAGCACGTCGTCAATCAGCACGATGGGCCGGCCTTCGATCTCGAAGGGCAGCTTGGTCGGGTCGGCGCTCGACAGGCCGCGCGACGAAAAGTCGTCACGGTGCAAGGCGCTGGAGATGACACCGATCTCGCCGGGCAGCTTCAGGTCTTTTTGCAGCCGCTCGGCCAGCCAGGCGCCGCCCGACCAGATGCCGACCAGGGCGGTGTCGGGTTGCAGCAGGCCACGCACTCCCGACAAGAGGTCGGTGTAGAGGGCTTCAGCATCTAAGTGCAGAGTGCTCATGACAGGTCTCCCGCCGGGCCGCCCCAAGGGAGGCCTGCGCCCCCACGGGGGGCAGTGAACGAAGTGAGCGTGGGGGCTCTCATTTCAGGTCTCTCAAGAACTGCTCCAGGATGATCGCGGCCGAGGCGGCATCGACGTCGCTCGCGCCGTGCGAGTGCGCTTCGGTCGTGGTGTAGCGCTCGTCCACTTCGTGCACCGGCAGCTTGAAGCGGCCGTGCAGCTGGCGGGCAAAACGCTGCGCTCGGGCGGTATTGTCGTGCGCTGCACCATCGGGATGGAAAGGCACACCCACCACCAGCGCGTCAGGCTGCCATTCGGCGATCAGCGCGCCCAGCGCAACGAAGCGGGCATCCCCTTCGGCCGCGACCGTGCGCAAGGGCGTGGCGGTGCGCGTCAGGGTGTTGCCGCTGGCCACACCCACACGCTTGGTGCCGAAATCAAATGCAAGAAAGGAGCGAGGAGTTTGGGGAGACTGAGCCGCAAAGCTCATGCGTGCCCCGCCTCTTGGCTCAGCATGCGCGGGTCGATGCCCAGCAGCGACAAGGCCTTGTCGTAGCGCTGCTCGACCGGCGTGTCGAAGATGATGCCGGGCTCGGCACTGACGTTGATCCAGCCATTGCGGCCGATCTCTTCTTCGAGCTGGCCGGCGCTCCAGCCGCTGTAGCCGAGCGTCACCAGGATCTTTTTCGGGCCTGCGCCGTTGGAAAGCGCCTCCAGCACATCCTTGCTGGTGGTCATCTCCAGCCCGCCGGGGATCTGCAGCGAGGAGTTGTAGTGCCCGCCCTCGCCGTCTTCGCCGCCCAGGCGCTCATGCAGCACGAAGCCCCGCTCGGTTTGCACCGGCCCGCCGAAGTAGACCGGCACATCGGCCAGGTCTTCGCGGTCGAGGGTGAGCTCGACCTTTTCGAACAGGTTTTTCAGCTTGATGTCGATCGGCTTGTTGATCACCAGGCCCAGCGCACCCTTGTCGGTGTGCTCGCACATGTAGATCACCGCACCGGCAAAGGTGTCATCGGCCATGCCCGGCATGGCGATGAGGAACTGGTTGGTGAGGTTGATCGAGGGGCCAGACATGCGGCGCATTTTATTCCTGCGGCACACTCGGCCCGATGGAAAAGGTTTTGGACTCCGCCCTGGTCTGGTTTCGACGCGATTTGCGCAGCGACGACCATGCGGCGCTGTTTCACGCGCTGAAGGCGGCCCGCAAGGTGTGGTGCGCATTTGTGTTCGACAGCGAGATCCTCGATGCGTTGCCTCGCGCCGACCGCCGCGTCGAGTTCATCCGCGACAGCCTGGTGGCGCTCGACGAGGCGCTGCGCGGCCGGCAGGCTGGCGGCGGCCTGATCGTGCGCCACGGCGTGGCCAC
>NZ_JADMJX010000391.1 GCF_018780185.1 Rhizobacter sp. | reverse complement strand
TTGCAGCGCATCGAGCGCGGCCTGGGCCAGGCCGTGTTCGAACGCACACGGTCCGGCTACCAGCCCTCCGAGCTCGCCCTCACGCTGGCCGAGCACGCCGAGCAGATGGAATCGGCCATCGAGTCCGCCCGCACGGCGGCCCAACAGCGGCCGGAGCAGGTGTCGGGCCGGGTGCGGATCAGCACCACCGACACGGTGCTGCACGGCCTGGTCGCACCGGCGCTGAGGGCGCTGAAGGCGGCACACCCACGGCTCGACTACGAGCTCCACACCGGCAACGAGCTCGCCAACCTGACCCGGCGCGACACCGACATCGCGGTGCGGGCCACCAAACGCCCACCGCAGCATCTGGTGGGCAAGCATGTGGGCCCGATCCGGGTGGCGCTGTATGCGTCGAAGAAGGGCGCCATCAAGCGATACGCCGACGTCGAAGCCGGCCAAGCGGCCTGGATCGCGCCCGACGACGCGCTGCCCGAGCACCCGTCGGTGCTGTGGCGCAAGCGGCACTTCGCCAAGACCGTGCCGACCTACCGCGTCAACAGCATCCTGACGGTGGCCGAACTGGTCGCGCTCGGGCTGGGGGTGGGCATCTTGCCGCTGTTTCTGGCCAAGACGAGGTCAGACCTCTTGCAACTCACCGAGCCGCTCGACGAGTGCCAGACCGAGCTCTGGTTGCTGACGCACCCGGAGTCGCGGCATCTGCGGCGCATCTCGGCGGTGTATGGGCAACTTGCCGGGAGCCTGACCCTGGACTAGGTCTGCAGGAGACCCATCGGCTACTGACTTACCCCGATGCCGGGCTCGGTCAATCTCAGGCATCGCTTTCACACCATCACGCAAGTCCTTATTTTTGCTGCGTTTTTCGCTTACAACGTGCTACAAAAACCTGCGCTAAGTGCTTGATTCCATTGAATTTCTTTACACATTTCGTTGACCCAGGCTCACCCCATGAGCTAAAGTGCAATTAAGTGCACTCAAGTGGGTTTTTGTGGCAAACATCGTGTTTCAGGGGCCTGCGGGGCTGACGCTGGACGGCAAGGGGCGTATTGCCATGCCGTCGCGTCACCGCGAAGTCCTGTCCGCGATGGGTTGCAACCAACTCACCATCACCAAGCACCCCGAAGGCTCGTTGATGATCTTCCCGCGCCCGGCGTGGGAACACTTCCGCGAGCGCGTCGCCGCGCTGCCCATGGAAGCCGCCGGCTGGAAGCGCATCTTTCTGGGCAACGCGATGGACGTCGAAATCGACGGTTCTTCACGCGTGCTGATCGCCCCCGAGCTGCGTGCCGCCGCTGGCCTGACCCGCGACGTGATGCTGCTCGGCATGGGCAGCCACTTCGAGCTGTGGGACGCCACACGCTACGCCGAGCACGAGGCGAAGGTGATGCAGTCACCGATGCCCGAGGCGCTGAAGAGCTTCAGCTTCTGAGCGAGACGACCATGTCCGCGCCGGCTCCTTTCGAACACACCACCGTGCTTCTCAATGAAGCCGTGGACGCACTCGTCACCGACCCCGACGGCATCTATGTCGACGGCACCTTCGGGCGAGGCGGCCATTCGCGGTTGCTGCTGTCGCGCCTGTCTCCCGCAGGAAGGCTGGTGGCCATCGACCGGGACCTACAAGCCGTTGCGGCTGCGACAACAGGTGCAACGCGGGTCGATGACCCGCGTTTTTCCATCCATCACACAAGCTTCGCGAACATGGTGCCCACCCTGGCCGCGCTGGGCGTGAACAAGGTGCACGGGCTGTTGCTCGATCTGGGCGTGTCTTCCCCGCAGATCGACGACCCCGAACGTGGTTTCAGCTTCCGTTTCGACGGGCCGCTGGACATGCGCATGGACACGTCCAAAGGCGAAAGCGCCGCGGACTTTTTGGCCCGCGCCGACGAGCGCCTTATCGCGGAGGTGATAAAAAATTATGGGGAAGAACGGTTTGCTCTCTCGGTTGCAAAGGCGCTTGTTGCTCGGCGCGAAAGCGGGAATCCTGTTCGAACCACAGCACAGCTTTCCGAAGTCGTGGCTGGCGCGGTCAAGACCCGCGAGCCGGGCCAGAACCCTGCAACGCGCACATTTCAAGCTC
>NZ_JADMJX010000060.1 GCF_018780185.1 Rhizobacter sp. | reverse complement strand
GTTTGGGTGGCCCCCAGTATCCCGTGCCACGGCTGGTATAGACCCACAGGCGCTTTAGCTTGTGCAGGCCGGCGGTGAACGGTTGCTGCAAGGGCACGAACAGGTTCCACGGAAAGAACTGCCCGCCATGGGTGTGGCCCGACAGCTGCAGCTGGAAGCCTGCACGCTCGGCCGCTTCGGCGCTGCGCGGCTGGTGGGCCAGCAGCACACGCATGGCCACATGGGCCGGCACACCATTCATCGCCGCCTGAGGGTCGCTGCGATGCGACGGGTCGAACAGATGCGCGCCGTAGTCGGCCACACCCGCCACCGCCAGCGGTGCACCGCCGTGCTGCAACACCGTGTGCTCGTTCATCAGCACCTTGATGCCGAGGCGGCGCAACTCGGCGATCCAGGCGTGGGCCCCCGAGTAGTACTCGTGGTTGCCGGTGACGAAGAACGTGCCGTGCCGCGACACCAGGCCGCCCAGCGGGGCCACGTGGGGCGAGAGGTCACGCACGCTGCCGTCGACCAGGTCGCCCGTCACGGCCACCATGTCGGCCTGCATGCCATTGACCGCATCGACGATGGCCTGCAGGTAGGGGCCCTTGATGGTGGGGCCGACGTGGATGTCGCTGATCTGCGCGATGGTGAAACCCTGCAAGGCCGGTGGCAGACCCTGAATCGGCACCTCGACCGCCACGATGGCGGCCCGGCGGCGGGCGTTCACAAAGCCCCACAGCGTGACCACGCCGGCCAGCAAGGGCACGGCGCGTGCCGTCCACAGCGCCGAACCGTCGATTCCGACAACGCTCACCAGCAGCAGGCCCAGGTCACGCAACAAGATCAACACCAGCAGCGACGAGAACAGCCCCATGAACACAAAGCCAGCCCATGCAGCCGCCTCAGACACCGACCGTCGACGGATCAGGCGCCGTGCGAGAAAGCCCAGCGGCATCAACAGCGTCGACAGCACCAGCACGGCACCCAGCAGCCAGGCGGCCCATGGCGCATCGAGATCCGGAATGACCCGCCAGCCGATGTACAGGTGCAGCAGGCCGACGATGAAGGTCAAAGGCAGGAACGGCATGAAGATCAGGCTCCGGGCGCGGTGCGAAGAAGCCTAGATGCGTGCGGCGGGTCGCCGTTCAATGAGCGGGCACAAAAAAGCCCCAACGGGTGGGGCTTTTTGCAAGGCTGGTGGAGGAGTCGGAGGGATTCGAACCCTCGATTCGCTTTTAAGGCGAATACTCCCTTAGCAGGGGAGCACCTTCGGCCACTCGGTCACGACTCCAGCACGAGGCGGCATTCTAGTTCAGAACTGCCGTCGATCAGGCAAGCTCTTGCTCCAGGTCGAAGGCTTTGTGCAGAGCGCGCACCGCCAACTCCATGTACTTCTCGTCGATCACCACGCTGGTCTTGATCTCGCTGGTGGTGATCATCTGGATGTTGATGCCTTCCTCAGACAGGCAGCGGAACATCTTGCTGGCCACGCCCACGTGCGAGCGCATGCCGATGCCCACGATGCTGACCTTGCAGATCTTGGCGTCACCCATCACCTGCGCCGCGCCGGTGTGCGGCAGCACGGTGTTCTTCAACACGTCGAGCGTGCGGGCGTAGTCGTTGCGGTGCACGGTGAACGAGAAGTCGGTCTTGCCGTCGTGCGAGACGTTCTGGATGATCACGTCGACATCGATGTTGGCTTCGGCCACGGGGCCGAGGATCTGAAACGCGATGCCGGGCTTGTCGGGCACGCCCAGCACGGTGACCTTGGCTTCATCGCGGTTGAAGGCGATGCCGGCGACAACAGCTTGTTCCATTTTTTCGTCTTCCTCAAAAGTGATCAGGGTGCCCGAGCGGGCTTCCTCGTCGATGTTGATGTCCCAGGGCGTGAAGCTCGACAGCACGCGCAGCGGCACACGGTACTTGCCGGCAAACTCGACCGAACGGATCTGCAGCACCTTGGAGCCCAGGCTCGCCATCTCGAGCATTTCTTCGAAGCTCACCGTGTGCAGGCGGCGCGCCTCGGGCACGATGCGCGGGTCGGTGGTGTAGACACCGTCGACGTCGGTGTAGATCAGGCACTCGTCGGCCTTCATCGCCG
>NZ_JADMJX010000191.1:10160-16453 GCF_018780185.1 Rhizobacter sp. | reverse complement strand
CCGGCATCACGCGCCGCCTTGGCATCGTCCACGCTGCGCACGGTGCCAGCGCCGACGATGGCGCCAGGCACCGCGCGGGCGATGGCCTCCATGCACTTCAGCGCGATGGGCGTGCGCAGGGTGATCTCCAGCACCTTCACACCGCCAGCGACGAGCGCTTCGGCCAAGGGCACGGCGTCTTCGAGGCGCTCGATCACGATCACCGGAATCACCGGGCCATGGGATGCAAGTTCTAGTGGGTTCATCAGAGTCATAGCCAGGTGATGGCGCCTTCTTCGGCGGTGAGCACATTGCGGCGCATGCCGCCAAACAGTTCGCGGCCGATGCCGTGCGCGTTGTCATAGGCTCGTTCGGCGGGAATGTCGCCGATCTCGCGCGCGGCCCACACGGCCTCGTCGACCAAGGCATTCAAGGTGCCCGCCACAGCATCGAGCCGGATGACGTCACCCGTGCGCACCTTGCCCAAGGGCCCGTGCGCGAGCACCTCGGGGCTCACGTGGATGGCGGCCGGCACCTTGCCCGAGGCGCCGCTCATGCGGCCATCGGTCACCAGTGCGACCTTGAAACCCTTGCCCTGCAGCACGGCGAGCGGGGGCGTGAGGCGGTGCAGCTCGGGCATGCCGTTGGCGCGCGGGCCCTGGAAGCGCACCACCGCAACCAGATCACGTTCGAGCTGACCTGCCTTGAAGGCAGCGAGCATTTCTTCCTGGTCATTGAAGACGATCGCCGGTGCTTCCACCACATGGTTGCCTTCGGGCACCGCCGACACCTTGATCACCGAGCGACCCAGGTTGCCGGTGAGCAGCTTCAAGCCACCGGTTTCGCTGAAGGGCGCTGCCGTACCGCGCACCACGGTGTCGTCGCCGCTTTGCGCGGGCAGATCTTTCCACACCAGGCCGCTTTCGCCACGCTGCGGCACTTGGGCGTAGTCGCGCAAACCACCCGCGCTCACGGTGGCCACGTCGGCATGCAGGTAGCCCGCATCGAGCAGCTCGCGGATCACGAAGCCCGGCCCGCCAGCGTCTTGAAACTGGTTCACGTCGGCGCTGCCGTTCGGGTACACACGCGACAGCAGCGGCACGGCGTGCGAAAGGTCGGAGAAGTCGGTCCAGTCGATCAGGATGCCGGCCGAACGCGCCACCGCCACCCAGTGGATCAGGTGGTTGGTCGAGCCGCCGGTGGCGAGCAAGGCCACCATCGCGTTGACGATCACCCGCTCGTCGACCAGCCGGCCGATGGGGGTGAAGCGTTTTGCTTTCGTGATGCCCAGCACCTGCTGCACCGCATGGCGCGTGAGCAGCTCGCGCAGCTCGTCGTGCGGGTGGATGAAGGCCGCGCCGGGCACGTGCAGGCCCATGGCTTCGAGCAGCATCTGGTTGCTGTTGGCCGTGCCGTAAAACGTGCAGGTACCCGCCCCGTGGTACGCCGCCGACTCGGCCTGCAGCAGCTGCTCGCGCCCCACCAGGCCTTGCGCAAACTGCTCGCGCACTTTCGACTTGGCGTTGTTCGACAGCCCGCTGCTCATCGGCCCCGCCGGCACGAACACACATGGCAGGTGGCCGAAGTGCAAGGCGCCGATCAAGAGGCCGGGCACGATCTTGTCGCACACCCCGAGCAACAAGGCCGCATCGAACACATCGTGCGACAACGCGATGGCCGTGCCCATGGCGATGTTGTCGCGCGAGAAGAGACTCAGCTCCATGCCCGGTGTGCCTTGGGTGACGCCATCGCACATGGCGGGCACGCCACCAGCCACCTGCACGGTGGCGCCGAGGCGATGCGCTTCGTCGCGGATCACGGCGGGGAAGCCTTCATACGGCTGGTGTGCCGACAGCATGTCGTTGTAGGCGGTGACCACGCCGATGTGCGGCGCACGCTCGGCCACGATGCGCAGCTTGTCGTTGGGCGGCATGGCTGCGAAGGCATGGGCCACGTTGGCGCAGCCCATGCGGTCAGAGCCGCGAGGGCGCGAGGCCAGCTGATCCACGCGTTGCAGGTAGGCGCTGCGCAAACCGGCGCTGCGCTCGCGGATGCGCTGGGTGACTTCGATCAGGGCTGGTTTCATGCGGTGACGCCTCGTGGGCATCGGCTGTAACTTGGATCTCGATTATTAAGTAACCAAATTACATCGTCAACCAAGTCAGGGTTTGCGGTCGGGGGCGGCCTGTGCCTTGTCGCGTGCGGCCTGCTTGGCGCGCGCGATCAGCTGTGCGCAGGTGTCGGTGCCGGCCTCGCCACCGCCGCTGTCCACCAGGGGCACCAGGGCCGCCAAGGGGTTGAGCAGCGCCAGCAGCACCGCGCCGCCCAGCTTGCGTGCCAGCGGGGCTTTCTCCACGGAGATGCGCGGGTCTTTGAACGGGCCTTTGACGAAAAGCGGTGTGCGCAAGGTCAAGGGGCTGAAGTCCTTGGGGGTGACGACCACGCGCAGGTCGAGGGTTTCGTCTTTCAGCGACACGCTGCCGTCAGCCCAGAGGGTGGAGTCGCCGGTGTCGACCACCAGGGCACGCGGGCGCAGCACACCTTGGGTGACCTGCATGTCGGCCAGTGCGCAGCTCACCGGCAGCAGGTCGTCGCCTTTTAGCAGCACACCCAGCGCCTGCGCGATGTCGAGGCCGGCCGCTTCGATCACCAGGTGCGACACCCGGCCGTTGCGCAGCGAGGTGGTGACCACGCCATCGAGACTGCCCAGAATCTGTGCCGTGGAGCGCCCTTGCCCCTTGACTGCGGCCCGGCCCACCAGGCTGCCGCTCACGTACGGCGGCCCACCACCGGCGCGGGGCTGCTTCAGCCACTCTTCGAGCTTGACGCCCGACCAGCGCAGGTCGGCATCCCACAACGCGAGCTTGCCGGTGCCATCGAGCGAGAGCTTGCCGGTGAGGTTGCCATCGGCCGTGCGCGCCACGAGGTCGTCCAGGCGCAGCTTGCCGTCTTGCAGCGTGAGGTGCGTCTTCAAGGGTTGCAGGGGCAGGGCAAACAGGCTGCCGAGCTCGACGCGATCGAAGGCCATCAGCACGTTGGCATTCATGGCCCGCAACGAGGGCAGGTCGAACTCCTTGTCGGGCAGCACGCGTGCCGAGGCCGGTGACGACGCACTGGCCGGTGGCGCAGGCGCCGCGCCGGGCTCGCCGCCGATGGTGGGCGCCAGGTCGGCCAGCAGCAAGCGAGGGCCCGTCACGCTGCCCGACAAGAGAGGCACACGCGGGCGGGTGTCGTAGGTCATCGCAGCTTTGAGCTTGCTGGAGCCCACGGTGGCGTCATCGGTCAGCACGTTCCAGACCCCACCGGCCTTGCTGACACGCCCGGCCAGCACGAAGGCACCGGTGCTGGGCAGCGTCACACCCAGTGGGTCACCCACCGCCGCGAGCGACGGGCCGGTGACGCGGAACACGCCTTTCATGCGCGACAGTTTGAAGAGATCGGTCACCGTGCCGTTGAAGACGAGCGCGGTCTTGCCCGACTTCAGCTCGAGCACGATCGGCACCGGCTCAGCGCCACCGTCGCTGCGCAGCAAGGGCGTGACACCCGCCGTGCGCAGCTTGGCCGACAGCTTCGCCGGCCCATAGGTGCCCTGCGCGCTGGCCACCAGGCCCTGCACGGCCAGGCGCAGGGGCTGCGGCGTGCCGGCCAGAGCCGCCGGCGAGGGCGCGCCTTCGGCCAGCTGTAGCTCGGCGGTGATGTTGGCCTTGAGCGGCGCATCCACAAAGGTCAGCTGACCTTGCAGCACGCGCAAGTCATGCACGGTGGGAAGCACAGACCTGCCGTCGTCGTCGGGCGACGGGTCTTTCGGCTGGCTGTCACCAAACGCCCAGGAGGCGCGGCCATCGGCCAGGCGTTCGGCGTGCACCACCAGGTGGTCGGCGCGCAGCAGCTCGATATCGAGTGGCGCACCTTGCCGTGCCCGCCACAGGCTGCCGTACGACAAATGCATTTCGGCGTGGGTGGCGCGCAGGAAGTAGGGCCGCTGGCTCCAGGCCGGCGCCGCGATCTGCAACTGCGGCAGCTTGACCTTGAGGCCGCCGAGGAAGCGCACCGTCGCCGCACCCGATGCCTGGCTCTCGTTGAACACCACCTCGCGTTGCAGCGTCTTGCTCAAAGCGCGCTGCACGGGTGACGCGAGAAACGGCCAGCCCGCCACTTCACCGGCAGCCAGGCCCGCCACCACCAAGGCCACCACACCCACGCCCACAGCCCAGCCTGTGCTGATGCGCCCGGTGTGATGTTTCATGCGTGGCTCCTGCCAGTGGATGGCACCCCACGATAGGCGCTGCGGAAGCGACCCCCTATCGGCCGTGGCCGGCAGTCACTGTGGGGGATGTCCTACGGCGCGCAGGTCACCGCAAACTGACGTCGACCCGCCGCGTTTCTTTGCCGCTGCGGGCTGCCGGCAAGGGTTGGCCCAAGGCCAGGCGTGCGGGCGGCACGCCATTGGCCTCCAGCGCATGGCGCACGCGCAGCGCACGCCGCTGGGCCACCGCGGTGTCGCCCTTGGCGTCGCGCACACCGGCAATCACCACCATCAGCTGCTCATCGGCGCGCGCCGCTTCGGCAATGCGCGCGAGCAGCTCATCGGCTTCGGTGGTGAGCACCTCGCCCGTGGCATCGAAGTACACACGCTGCGCCGAGCTGTCGTCGGAGCCGCCTCGCAGGCCCTTGGCGCAAGCCAGCGCGATCACCCCGGCCAGTACCAGGCCCACGATGCCCGCCACCGCGCCGAGTGCGTAGCCTTGCACGCTATCGTCTTGAGCACTCATCCACATCTCTCCAGTCAGGTTGAAATTCATTCTAGAGTTGGGGCTCATGCACCTTGTCGAACCGCTGCGACCTCTTGCGCCCGAACGCGAGCCCGCCCACCTGCTCGCACAAACCCGCGCCGCCTGGGGCGGGCGTGGCGACTTGTGGGTGTTTGGTTATGCCTCGCTGATCTGGCGGCCCGAGTTCGAGTCGATCGAACAGCGCCCGGCCCGTGTGCACGGCTGGCACCGCGCGCTGGAGATGCGCTCGCGCATCAACCGCGGCACGCCCGAGTTTCCCGGCCTGGTGTTTGCCCTGGTGGGCGGTGGCTCGTGCCAGGGCATGGTCTATCGCATCGCCCGCGAGCGGGTCGAAGACGAGCTGCCTCGCCTGTGGGCGCGCGAGATGCCCAACAGCGTCTACGACCCTCGCTGGCTGGCCTGCCGCACCGCGCATGGCGAGGTGAACGCGCTGGCGTTCACGCTCAGCCGGGCCAGCCCCAACTACACCGGCCCGATGGACGACGCGCATTTGGTGCAGGTGCTGAAGCGCGCCAGCGGGCGCTACGGCACAACCCTCGCCTACCTGCTCGAAACGGCGAATGCGCTCGACGCGCACGGCATACGAGACAAGAAGATCGAGCGGCTGGTAGCGCTGGCGCGGCAGCATGCGCTGGCGCCGTAGAGCAAAAGCCGTTCGCCCTGAGCTTGTCGAAGGGCCTGCGCGAATGGTCACCAGGGGCTTCGACAGGCTCACCCCGAACGGAAAGCGGTAGTCAGCGCGCCTCGCGGAACTGCATTTCTTGCTGGGCGACCCGCACGCGCGCCAAGTCGTCTTCGGTGTCGACGTCCAGCAGCACCCCCGGGTCGTCGATCTCCACCCCATGCGCCGGGTAACGCGCCACCAGACGCCGCGCACCCTCGTCACCGGTCAGCATCACCAGCTCGGAGTACAGCTCGGCGGCAAAGCCCACCGGGTGGCCACGCAGGCCGCGGTGTTGCGCATAGGCGATGGCATGGCTGTCGAGCTCGTGGGCGACGGCCAGCAGGGTGCTGGTGCGCACCATGGGCATGTCGGCCGGCAGGATCAGCCAGCCCGACGCGTCAGAGCGCGCTGCCACGCCGGCTGCAATTGAGTAGCCCATGCCCAGCGCCTGGCTGGCGGGTGAGCCCACCGAGGGCAGCACCACCATGTCACGCGTGGCCACATGGCGGCTCACCAGCTCGGCAAGCGGCTCGGTCGTCACCACCAACACAGGCAACTGGGTGGCCAGCGCGTTGGACAGCGTGGTCGCCAGCACGGTGGACGCACCGAGGCTTTGCATCAGCTTGTGATGCAGGCCGCGGAAGCGCGACCCCCGGCCCGCTGCCAACACGATGACTGCCGGCCGAGACTTCATGCGGCCTTTCTCCCTTGTGGTGTTGAGCGGGTGACCCAAAGCGAATCACCCGTCATCTCAAGGATGGGAGCTCAAGGCTTGCAACGATAGTGGGGGCTTCACTTAAGGCCTTCCCCGTAAGCTTTTTTGAGTAAGCGTTTCGAGGGTTTCACCCCATCTCGAA
>NZ_JADMJX010000191.1:0-10060 GCF_018780185.1 Rhizobacter sp. | reverse complement strand
GCCTCCACCGCCAGCGGGTTGACCGCCGTGCCGCAGGCCACGCCCGCGGTCACCCGGTGCAACACCGGCTGGCCATTGGTCACCGAGGCCTCGACCACGTAGGCCACCACCGAACCGAAGGACTCGTGCACCGCCACGCCAAAGGCCTGGCCCTTGGGCAGGGTCTTCTTGCCATAGCCCGACTTGTCGACCGCGAGGTCGAGCGCGGCGAGGTGGCGCTGGTGCTTGTCACCCAGCAGCATGCGGCGGTAGGCCACCGCGTCCTGACCGGTGGCACGCGCGATCTCGTCGACCAGCGTTTCCATCACGAAGGCGGTGTGGGTGTGGCCCACCGAGCGCCACCACAAGACCGGCACGTTGACCTTGGGGTGATGCACCTGCAGCGCCAGCGGCACGTTGTACGGCGTGTCGACCACGCCCTCGGTCGACACCGAATCAACGCCGTTCTTCACCATGAAGGCCTCGAAGGGCGTGCCGGTCAGGATCGATTGGCCGACGATTGCGTGGTCCCAGCCGAGCACGTTGCCCTTGTCGTCGAAGCCGATCTCGGCGCGGTGCACGTGCATCGGTCGGTAGTAGCCACCGCGGATGTCGTCTTCGCGGCTCCACACGATCTTGAGCGGCCCCGACTTGCCGGCTGCGCGCCAGGCCTTGGCCACCTGGGCAGCCTCGACCAGGTAGTCGGAGGTCGGCACAGCACGCCGGCCGAAGCCGCCACCGGCCATCAGGGTGGTGAGCTGCACGTCCTGCGGCTTCAGGCCCAGCGTCGCCGCCACCGTGGCCTGGTCGATGGTCTGGAACTGCGAGCCCACGCTGAGCTTGCAGCGCGTGCCGTCGAAGTCGATCAGGCAGTTCAGCGGCTCCATCGGCGCGTGGGCCAGGTAAGGGAAGCTGAACATGGCGCTGATCTTCTTGGGCGCGGTGGCGATCTTGCTCAGGTCGGCCTCACGCACCTTGATGCCGGGCTCGGTGGCCATCTGCTTGTAGCGCGCGAGCAGGGCGTCGGTGTCGACCTTCTCGACGCCGTCGGTGTTCCAGCTCACTTGCAGCGCGTCGCGGCCCATCTTGGCGGGCCAGTAGCCGTCGGCGACGATCGCAAGGCCGGTGGCGCCACGGTCGAGCTTGACCTGCAGCACCTCATGCACGCCCTTGATGGCTTTCGCCTTGCTCGCATCGAAGCTCGCCACCTGCGCACCAAACACCGGCGGGTGCACGATGAGCACGGTCTTCATGCCCTCGGCACGGGCGTCGATGCCGAAGCTCTGCTGCCCACGCGACTTGGCCTGCGCATCCAGCCGGCCGGTGGGTTTGCCGATGCGCTTGAAGTTCTTGGCGTCTTTCAACACCACCTTCTCGGGCACCGGCTGCTTCATCGCGTCAGCCGCCAGCTCGCCAAACGTTGCGCGCTTCTTGCCGGCGGTGACCACGCCGTTGGCCACGCTGCAGGCCTCGGGCGCCACGCCAAACCGCTGCGATGCTGCGCCCACCAGCATGGCGCGTGCACGGGCGCCGAGCTCGCGGTACTGCAGCCACGAGTTGCGGATCGAGCCCGAGCCGCCGGTCATCTGGATGCCGAAGGCCGGGTCCTTGTACGCGTCGCCCGCGGGGGCGAGCTCGCCGCGCACCTTGGACCAGTCGGCATCCAGCTCTTCGGCCACCAGCATCGGCAGGCCGGTGATCACACCCTGGCCGAAGTCGAGCCGGTTGACCATCACGGTGACGACACCCTTGGCGTCGATGTTGACGAAGGCCGCGGGCTGCTGGTCTGGCTTGAGGCCGCTGGTGGCAGCTTGCGCAGCGGCGTCATCGACCTGGGTGAACAGGCCGAGCGCAAAACCGGCGCCTGCACTCAGCTTCAAGAACCCTCGGCGGCCCAATCCGGAGTTGACGGTGGCTTGAGCGAGGCCGGCACGTGCCATCAGTTGTTGGTAGTTCATGGTGCGCTCCTCAGGCCAGCGACGCAGCCGCGTCCTTGATCGCCGCACGAATGCGGGCGTAGGTGCCGCAGCGGCAGATGTTGCCGGCCATCGCGGTGTCGATGTCGGCGTCGGTCGGGCGGCGCTTGCTGCGCAACAAGGCGGTGGCGCTCATGATCTGGCCGCTCTGGCAATAGCCGCATTGCGCCACGTCGTGCTTGACCCAGGCGGCCTGCACTGCCTTGCCGACGCGGTCGGTGGCCACGGCTTCGATGGTGGTGATCTTCTGCTTGCCGATGGACGAGATCGGTGTCACGCAGCTGCGCACCGGCTGCCCGTCCACATGCACGGTGCAGGCGCCACACAAGGCCGCGCCACAACCGAACTTGGTGCCGGTGAGCTGCAGCGAGTCTCGCAAGGCCCACAACACCGGGGTGGAGGGGTCGGCGTCGACCTTGACGGTTTTGCCGTTGACGTTCAACGAGGTCATGCGGGGCTCCCCAAAAAATGAAGCCGCTGGTATACACCGCTTTGCATGACACTGCGTCGCGGCCTGCCTTTCTATACTGATCGCACCATGACCCAAAACATCGCCGACCTGCGCAAGAGCTACGAACGTGCCGAGCTGGACGAATCGGCGTCGCGCAGCGACCCGCTCGAACAATTCGGCCTGTGGCTGCAGCAGGCGCTCGACGCGCAAGTGCCCGAGCCCAATGCGATGACGCTGGCCACCGTGGGTGAAAGCGGCCACCCGTCGACCCGCATCGTGCTGATCAAGGGCTTCGATGCACGCGGCATCACCTGGTACACCAACTACGAGAGCCGCAAGGGGCGTGAACTCGCGGGCCACCCGTTCGCGGCGCTTCAGTTCCACTGGGTCGAGCTGGAGCGCGTGGTGCGCATCGAAGGCCGGGTCGAGAAGACCAGCGCCGAAGAGTCCGACGCCTACTTCGCCTCGCGCCCGCTCGACAACCGCATCGGCGCCTGGGCCTCGCCGCAAAGCCAGGTGATCAGCTCGCGCGCGGTGCTGGTGGCCAACGCCGCCAAGACCGCCGCCCGCTATGCGCTCTCGCCACCACGCCCGCCGCACTGGGGCGGCTACCGGCTGGTGCCCGAGGTGTGGGAGTTCTGGCAGGGGCGCAAGTCGCGCCTGCACGACCGGCTGCGTTATCGCCGTGAGGGTGAGGCCTGGGTGCGCGAGCGGCTGGCGCCATAGACCTAAGATGCCGCGTGCGCCTCGACCAGGGCGGTCAGCGCACGCAAGAAGGCGTGGAAGTCGATCGGCTTGGTCCAGTAGTCGTCAAAGCCCGCCTGCAAGGCGCGGTTCACGTCTTCAGGCATGGCATTGGCCGACAAGGCCACGATGCTGCTGCGCGCGAGCGCAGGCTCGGCGCGCAGGCGGCGCAGCACCTCGAAGCCATCGATGTCGGGCAACTGCATGTCAACCAGCACCACCTGGTGCAGGCCGGCGCAGGCCATTGCCACGCCCGACAGGCCATCCACCGCAATCGAGAGCTCCACATCGCGCCGCATCGCGATCAACTCCTGCACCAGCAGCACGTTGACCGGGTTGTCTTCGATGTAGAGCAGCTTGAGCCGCGCGGCAGCCGACGGCTCGTAAAGGTCGGCATGAAAGCCGCTCAGCGGTGCGTGGTCAGAAACCTGTGGCGCCACCTCGGCAGGCAGCGTCACGCGGAACTCGCTGCCCTTCCCCAGCTCACTGCTCACCGCCACCTCGCCGCCCATCAGGCGCACCAGGTGGTGCACGATGGCCAGGCCGATGCCGGTGCCCTGGATCGCGCCGCGTTCGGCGCCCAGGCGGTTGAATGGTTGGAACAACTGCCCTTGCTGCTCGGGCGAGAGGCCACGCCCGCTGTCGCGCACGCTGAGCGTCCAGGCCGCCTGGCCCTGGTGCACCCCCTGCTGCGCCGAGACCCACACATCGCCGTGGTGGCGGTTGTATTTGATGGCGTTGCTCAACAGGTTGGACAGGATCTGCCGCACCCGCCGCGGGTCGGCGCGCACCCAGCCCGGCATGGGCTGCGCGTGGATGCTCACGCCGGAATGGGTGGCTTGCAGCTGCGTCCACTGCATCACGTCATCGAGCGAGGCTTGCAGCGACACCGCCTCGTTCGCCAAGGGCAAGGCGTCTGACTCGATGGTGGCGAGGTCGAGCACGTCGTCGATCAGCGCCAGCAGGTGCAGGCCGGCGGAGTGGATGCGATCGACACGCTGGCGCTGCGAGGGGCTCGGCACATCGTCGGGGTCGTTGCCCAGCAGCTGCGCAAAGCCCAGCACGGCGTTGAGCGGCGTGCGCAGCTCGTGGCTCATGCGGGCGAGGAACTGGCTCTTGGCCTGGCTCGCCTGCTCGGCGGCGGCCTTGTCGCGCAGGGCCTGCTCGGCGCTGCGGCGCTCGGTGACGTCCCAGGTGACGCCCAGCATGCGCTCGGGCTCGCCATGGGCGTCGCGCTGGACCAGGCCTCGCGTGGCCAGCCAGCGGATCGAACCGTCGGGCAGGATCACGCGGAACTCGTTTTCGTAGGTGTCCCCTTCATGGCCCACGCGGGCCTTGTTGCGGTTGATGCGCTCCAGGTCGTCGGGGTGGTAGGCGGCGTAGCGCATGTCGTCGGGCGGCGTCTCGGGGCCGACCGGCAGGCCGCGCAGGCGGTACATCTGTGCGTCCCACTTGGCGCGGCCGGTGCGCAGGTCGCGCTCCCAGGTGCCGATGCCGGCCGATTCGGTGGCCAGGCGGGCACGCTCCTGCGTCTGGCGCAGTTCGGTCTGGGCGCGCTGCAGGTTGGTGATGTCGAGGTTGACGCCAAAGGCCAGGTCGCGACCACCCAGCACTTCGCGCCGCGACCACGAGGCCACCCAGCGCACCGCACCGTTGGGCCGCACGATGCGGAACTCGGCATGCAGGCCTTGCGGGCCGGTGCCGACGATGGGGCGGTGGCTGCGCGCGATCTCGCGGTCTTCGGGGTGCACCAGCTGGTTGAGCCAGACGTCGTTGTGCGGTGGCGGCTGCTCGCGCGGCCAGCCGTAAAGCCGGTACATCTGCTCGTTCCACTCGATCGCGTGCGTTTCGATGTCGACGCTCCAGATGCCCACGCCCGCGGCGTTGGTGACACGGTCGATGCGCTGCGCATAGGCCTGGGCGCGCTCGCGCTCGGCGATCTGGTCGGTCATGTCGATCGTGACGCCTGACAAGGCAATCACACGCCCCTGCTCGTCGCGCTCGGCCACACGCCGGGTGTAGAGGTGACGGTAGCTGCCGTCGATATGGCGGTAGCGTGCATCCACGTCGACGACGCGGTCGCAAGCCATGGCTTCTTCGGCTGCGCGCAGCACGGCCGCGCGGTCGTCGGGGTGGATCAGCTCACGCAGCTCGTCGATCGTGAAGTCGGAGTCCGGGTCCATGCCCAGCATGCGGTAGCCCCAGTCGCTGAAATGCCCGTGCTGGGTGACGAGGTCGAGTCGCCACAACGCCACCGCCGCCAGGTCGACAGCGCGCACCCACTGCGCAGCCGAGGCCTCGGTGGCACGCAGGCGGTTGGCGCTCTCGGTCTCGTCGATCAGCACCCCGGTCATGCGCTCGGGCCGACCGTCTGCGCCAGCCTTGACTTCGCACCAGGCGTAGATGTGCTTGACCTGGCCCGTGGGCATCCTCAGGCGGTAGCGGGTTTCGTAGCGGCCGGTTGCTTGCGCAAAGCGGGCGTAGTCGGCCAGCAGGGCCTCAAGGTCTTCGGGGTGCACATGCTGCAAGGCCTGCTCGGAAGACGGTTCGCCTTCGGCCGGGTCGAAGCCCATCAGCCGGTACATGTGTGCATCCCAGCGGTGGCTCTCGGTGGCGAACTCGTACTCCCACACGGCGATGCGACCGAACTCTTGCACCAGCGCAAGCCGGTCCGAGAGGCTGCCGCCGGCCTCAGCGCTGGCCACAGGCTCGGCCTCGGCCACCCCCCAGACCAGCCAGCCTTCGGACATCGGCACTGCCGTCCAGCGGAGCTGGGTTCCGGGCAGGCCGAGACCCGCATGCCCGTTGGTGGCGCCGGTGGCCAGAGATTCGCGCAGGCGAGCAGCCAACGCGTCCCAGTGCGACGCAGCCAGTTGCCTTTGCGCTGACCACGTCGCCCCGGCCGGGTTGAGTTGCCAGCCCGGGGTGCCCTCAGGCCACAGCCGCAACGCGAGACCGGGCGCCGACAACCACAGTTGATCCATGCTGTCCATGCGGTTGACCGGAGCAGCCGCCCGGGTGGGGGCCGCCGTCCGTAACAAACAGTGAACGCAGTCTATCGGCCAACCCACGCGGCCCGCCCGGGCGTATACCCCGCCCCGCCGGCGCTCCCGCGCCAAGCGCCAAATCACTCACGATCGGCGCACTCGCTCTGGGCTACTCGGGGCGCACGCGGTGGGCAAAGGTCTTACGAAATTTCTCGACCTTGGGCGCCACGACAAAGGCGCAGTAGCCCTGGCCCGGGTGCTGGGCGAAGTAGTGCTGGTGGTAATCCTCGGCGCGCGAGTAGTTGTCGAGCGGCTTGAGCTCGGTGACCACCGGCGAGCGGTAGGTCTTGCTGGCGTCGATCTCGGCCAACACCTCCCGCGCCACCCGCTCCTGCTCGGGCGAGCTGAAGTAGATGCCCGAACGGTATTGCGTGCCCACGTCGTTGCCCTGGCGGTTGAGCGTGGTCGGGTCGTGGATCACGAAGAAGATCTCCAGGATCTCGCGCAGGCTGATCTGCGCCGGGTCGAAGCTGACGCGCACCACTTCGTTGTGGCCGGTGTCACCACCGCACACTTGCTCGTAGCTGGGCCGCAGCACGTGGCCGTTGCTGTAGCCCGACTCGACGGCGGTGACCCCTCGCACGCGCTCGTACACCGCTTCGGTGCACCAGAAGCAGCCGCCGCCCAGGGTGATGGTTTCAGTTGATGCGCTCATGCGTCGGGCTCCGTGTCAGACAGGCCGGCATTGTCTGGCAGCGCGAGGCGCCACGCGCTGAAGGGTTTTCAGAAAGCGTGGTTTGCGGTCAGCGCCAGCAACCACTGGCGTGGCAGGGCGGGCTCGAAGAAACGGCTGTTGCCGTCGTTGACGATCACCGAACCGGCGTAGCGGCGGTCGCCCACGTTGTCGACGCGCACAAGCTGCGTGAAGCGCCAGCCCGCCAGGTCTTGCGCCAAGCCGGCGCGCAGGTTGAACACCGTGGCGGCGGGCGCAGCGTCGCGGTTGTCGTCATGCACATACAGCGCGCCGGTGTGCACCAGCTCGGCGCCGGCATGGAAGCCACCCCACGCCGCCTTGGGCGACCAGGCCAGTTCGGCGAAAGCGCTGCGCTCGGGCGTGCCGGGCAAGCGATTGCCGTTCTCGAAACGGGCACGCAGCGCGGTGAGGCTGAGCGTGCTGCGCAGCGAGTCAGTGAGTTGAGCCACGTGCGACAGCTCCAGGCCACGCCGCTCGGTGCGCTCGGCGTTCTTGAAGGTGGAACGGCCGCCGCTGTTGATGTCGACCAGGATCTCGTCGCGGGTGTTGATGGCGAACAGCGCCGCGTCCAGGCGCTGCGCCGTGCCCAGCTTCCACTTGGCGCCCAGCTCCAGGTGGTTGCTGGTGGAGGCACGCAGGTCGGTGTTGAGCCCCGTTCCGCTGTTGCGGTAGGCGAGCTCGTTGAAGGTGGGCGTCTCGAAGCCGCGGCCGGCGTTCATGTAGACATTGAGTTCGGGCGCGGCGCGCCAGGTGACACCCAGCACCGGGTTGGCGCCGTGGTAGCTGAGGCTGCCGCTGTCGTCGGGGTTGTCGGTGGCAATGAAGTGGTCCTGGGTGCGGAAGCGCACATTGATCGTGCGCAGGCCACCGGTGAGCGTCCATTGCGGGTGCACGTCCAGGCTGGCCTGCGCGAACGCGTCACGGTTCTCGACGGTGTTGCGTTCGTCGCGCTTGAGGTCACCTTGCGCGCCGCCATCGTTGATGAACCCCTGCCGGTTTTCGCGCATGCGGTCGTACTCGATGCCGCCCGTCAGCCGCAAGGCCAGCCCGTCTCGCAAGGCCACGCGGTGCGAAACCTGCGCGGCCAGGCCACCGTAACGACGCTCGAACTTCACGATGCCGCCGCTCGACGTGGGCGAGAGCTGCGGCCCCGGCGGGATCGACAAGGCGTTGAAGAGGCTGCGCTCACCCAGGTAGAGGCGCCCGGTGAAGCTGGTGTCGGGGCTCAGCCGGTGTTCGATCACGCTACCGATCTGCTCTTGCCGCACGGTCTTGCGGCTGTCTTGCGAGATCGCAAGCGGCACCACCTGCTGCGGGTTGGCCTCCCATTGGGAGCGGGTGAGGCCCAGCGGGTCTTGGGTGCCGGGCTGGTCGAGCGCGTTCACCACCACGCTCACGTGGGTGTCGCGCGTCAGGTCGCTTTGCCAACGCCCGTTGAACTGGCCACGTTCGGCCGCGCTGTGATCGCGGTAGCCGTCGGTCTTGTAGCGCGAGGCATCGAGCGTGAGGCCGTAGCCGGGCGTGCTGGTGCTGAACTTCACCCCCAGCTTGTTCTGCCCATAGGGGCCGGCCGAAGCCGAGACCGTGGCGGTGGGCTGGGCGGCGTCGTCTTCGGTGAACACCTGCACCACGCCGCCGGCGGCGTTGCCGTAAAGCTGGGCCATCGGGCCGCGCAGCACCTCGATGCGGCCCGCCGAGCTGAGCGCAATGCTCGATGCCTGGCCCTGGCCATCGGGCATGGTGGCGGGAATGCCATCGACGATGAGCCGCACCCCGCGAATGCCGAAGGTCGAGCGCGAACCAAAGCCTCGGATCGACAACTGCAGGTCTTGTGCGTAGTTCTGCCGGTTCAGCACCGTGATGCCCGGCACGCGGTTGAGCGCCTCCGACAGGTTGACCTGCGGGCCACCACTCTCCAGCACCTCGCGCGTGACCGCGCTGATGGCGGCCGGCGCGTCAAACGAACTCTGCCGCAAGCGCTCGGCCGTCACGACCACCGGGTCGAGCACCGTTGCTGGGGCTTCGGTTTGAGCCCAACCGGGCCCCGCCGCCGCCAAAGCGGGCCAGGCCGCGCAGATCACTCGAAGTCGCATGGTGGGCATGGTGGGCATGGCGGAAAAGGGCCTCTGGTGCTTGAGTGCAAAGCTCGGAACTGTTTCATGCCCGTCACCACCGTGGAACCCCGGATAAGCGCGCACTTTGTCACTGATCGTGCGCCATGACGGCGCAAATACGGGGCGCCTCGGGGCCAAGCGTCCGGCACAATCGCGGCCCGAAACCCCAACTAACTCACGAAAGGCGCGGCATGAACGCCCTGCTGACCCTGCTCGGCATCGAATCCTGGACGCCCGTGATGGCCGCCCTGGTGCTGCCGCCGCTGCCCTTCTTCTTGCTCATCCTCATTGGCGCGCGGCTGATCCTGCCGCGGCGTGGCCTGGGCTGGTCCGTCATCCTGATCAGCATCGTCGGCCTGTGGCTCAGCGCCTGCCTGGGCACCGGCCAGTGGCTGAACCAGTTCGTGCTGAAACCACCGCCGGCGGTCAGTACCGAAGGCCTCGCCGAGCTGAAGGCGGCCGTCAAGAACAAGGAACAGATCGCCATCGTGGTGCTGGGCGGCGGCCAGGAGACCGTGGCGCCCGAGTACGGCGTGGCCAATCTGGCCCCCCCAACGCTCGAGCGCCTGCGCTACGGCCTGTGGCTGAGCCGCGAAACCGGCGCGCCGGTGGCGTTCAGCGGCGGTCTGTCCTGGGGGCAGGCCGACGGCCAGCCCGAGGCGCAAACCGCAGCGCGGGTGGCGGCCAACGACTTCGGGCAACCGATCAAGTGGCTGGAAGACCGCTCCCACGACACCCGCGAAAACGCCGTGCGCACCGTGCCCTTGCTCAAGCAGGCCGGTGTCACCCGCATCGTGCTTGTCACCCACGGCTGGCACATGCCACGCGCGCAAAAGGTGTTTGAGCAAGCCGCAGGCGGCAGCGTCAAGATCCAGCCCGCCCCCATGGGCCTGGCTCGCCGGGTCGACAGCGCGGCGCTCGACTGGCTGCCCACCGCCGCCGGCTACACCAGCGTGAACCGGGCATTGCGCGAGGTGCTCGCGCTGTTGGTGCGCGTCTGACCCCAGAAAGCGAAACCCCCTCCCGACCTTGCGGTGAGAGGGGGCGGATGGCTG
>NZ_JADMJX010000080.1 GCF_018780185.1 Rhizobacter sp. | reverse complement strand
GCCCGAGTGCCGCCAGTTCCTGCTGCGCCAGGCCTTTGAAGAAGCGATCCACACCCACGCGTACCAATACATCGTTGAATCGCTGGGTCTGGACGAAAGCGAGATCTTCAACGCCTACAACGAAGTCAAGTCGATTCGCGACAAAGACGAATTCCTGATCCCGTTCATCAACGCGATCATGGACCCGCACTTCCACACCGGCACCCCAGAGAACGATCGCACGCTGCTCAAGTCGCTGATCGTCTTCGCCTGCCTGATGGAAGGCTTGTTCTTCTACGTCGGCTTCACGCAGATCCTCGCGCTGGGCCGCCAGAACAAGATGACCGGCGCGGCCGAGCAATACCAGTACATCCTGCGCGACGAGTCGATGCACTGCAACTTCGGCATCGACCTCATCAACCAGATCAAGTTGGAGAACCCGCACTTGTGGACGGCTGAGTTCAAGGCCGAAATCAAGGCGCTTTTCTCGAAAGCAGTCGAACTCGAATATCGCTACGCTGAAGACACCATGCCTCGCGGCGTGTTGGGCCTCAACGCCTCGATGTTCAAAGGCTATTTGCGCTACATCGCCAACCGGCGTGCAACGCAAATTGGTTTGGAAGAGCTCTTCCCGAACGAAGAAAACCCGTTCCCATGGATGAGCGAAATGATTGACCTGAAAAAGGAGCGCAATTTCTTTGAGACGCGTGTCATCGAATACCAATCCGGTGGCGCACTCTCGTGGGATTGACGCTGTTGCAAGCTAATTGCAAAACAGGTCGTATGTGGCAGATCAAGATTCGCTGTACGTTTGAACTCATCGACACAGAAGCGGTGACGAGCGTGCAGCAACCCCATTCACCGCACCGGGGCGCCCCTCCTGGGCAGACTTTCGGGTGGTGAATTGCTGCGAAGTAGCGACATGTCGTCGGTGCAACGCAGTGCTTTTTCAACTTGATCAAGGAGAAATGTAATGGCAACTGCAAAGAAACCCGCGGCAAAGAAGGCTCCGGCCAAGAAGGTCGCGGCAAAGAAGGCTCCGGCCAAGAAGGTCGTAGCGAAGAAGAAGCCGGCGGCCAAGAAGGCCGCTGCTAAGAAGCCGGCAGCCAAGAAGGTTGCGGCCAAGAAGCCGGCAGCGAAGAAGGTTGCGGCCAAGAAGCCGGCAGCGAAGAAGAAGCCGGCGGCCAAGAAGGCTGCACCGAAGAAGGCTGCTGCCAAGAAGGCTGCGCCCAAGAAGGCTGCTGCCAAGAAGAAGCCTGCGGCAAAGAAGGCGGCGGCCAAGAAGCCTGCTGCCAAGAAAGCCGCGAAGAAGCCTGCTGCCAAGAAGCCGGCTGCCAAGAAGGCGGCCCCCGCACCTGCTGCCCCTGCTGCGAAGCCCGCAGCAGCCCCGGCTGCAAAGACTGCGCTCAGCCCTGCTGCTGCGTGGCCGTTCCCGACGGGCGCCAAGCCCTGAGAGAGCGAGCGGTAAGTACGAAACCCGGCTTCGGCCGGGTTTTTTTATGGTGGACGACGATCCCCCGAGGGGAACGTAGGCCGCGGGTCTTGGGAGCGGCCCGGCGCTCGGCCCGCCCCCGTTTCGTTCACCACATCACACGGCGCCCAGCGCTCTACAGGCCCAGTACGCCGCGATCGATGACGTGGTTCTGTCCACCGCGGCAGGCGATCTTCAGTGCGCCGATGCGGTTGCCCAGCGTCACACAACGCTCCAGATCCCAGCCGCGCTCCAGACCGAAAAGCAGCGCGCCACGGAAGGCGTCACCACAACCTGTGGGGTCGAGCACCTGCTCGGCCGTCACGCCAGGTACCAACGTGCGCTGACCTTGTTGCCACAGCTCGCAGCCTTGCGCACCCAGCGTCACGATCACGCCGCGCAGGTGCGACTTCGACAGGCTCTCCAGCGTCTTGCCGGTGCGCTCGCACAGCATGCGGCCTTCGTAGTCGTTGACGGCGACCCAGGTGGCCTGGCCCACGAACCGGTTGAGCTCCTCGCCGTTGAACATCGGCAGGCCCTGGCCCGGGTCGAAGACGAACGGGATCTTGGCGGCGGCGAACTGCTCGGCGTGCTGCAGCATCGCGTCGCGGCCATCGGGGGCGACGATGCCGACGCGGATGTCGCCGCGGCCGGCGGGCACGGCCGTCAGGTGCGCCGACTGCATCGCGCCCGGGTGGAACGCAGTGATCTGGTTGTTGTCGGTGTCGGTGATGATGATGGCTTGCGCGGTGTAGGTGTCGGACTCGACACGTACGAACTCCGTGCTGGCGCCCCAGGTCTTCAGGCGCGCGAGGTAGTCCTGCCCGTCCGAGCCCACGGCGGCCATCACCAGCGGCTCGCCGCCCAGCTGGCGCAGCGTGTAGGCGATGTTGCCGGCGCAGCCGCCGAACTCGCGGCGCAGCGTGGGCACGAGAAAGGAGACGTTGAGGATGTGCACTTGCTCCGGCAGGATCTGCTCGGCAAAGCGACCTGGGAAGGTGGTGATGGTGTCAAACGCGAGTGAACCGCAGATCAAGGCCGACATGAAACGCTCCAGAAAGTGATGGGGTTGCGGGGAGCCGCAAACAAGATTCAGGGGTAGAAGATTTCGACCGTGTAGCTGCTGATGCGCCGCGGGTCGGTGGACGACAGCAGCAGTTGCATGCTGGACTCGCTCTCCGGCGCGAGCACGCTCGACGCCACGCGGAAGTCGCTCGGCGACAGCGCACGGCGAGCCACCAGTTGGCCGCTCAGGTCGGTGAGCCGCAGATCGATCCAGGGCATGGTCAGCGGCAGGGTGCCACGGTTGCGCAGCACCACTGCCAGCCGGTAGTTGCTGCCGCCGCCCGGCGCAGGCGACAGGCCACTGCTCTCGACCGTGACGTCGTCAATGCGCCGAGGGGCCGCAATCTGGCAACCCAATACCTCACAGCCTTTCGCGATCCAGGGGCGGGTGGCCGGCCATTGCGCCGACCACAGGTCGCGGAAGTGGTACGCGCTCTGACCCACCAGCGTGCCCACCAACAGCAGGCTGACCAGAGACAACAAGGCCCGCATCGTCGGGCTGCGCCAGCGTTCGCGGTGCTTGGCCTGTTGCACGAAGCCGGGGCCGCGCCGTGCAGCCTCTTGTTTGGCGCGGGCTTCCTTGACGGACGAGCGGGCGATGCCGGTGCCTTTGCTGCCGGCAGATTTGGGTTTGCCGTCGGCCAGCAAGGCGGTGTTGAACTGTGCGTCGGCAAAGTCGACGCGGTCGCGCGCCTTGACCGCTTGCGCCGGTGTCTGCTCGACATCGGCCTGCTCGGGCTGAAAGAAGCGCGAGTGGATGCGGTCGCCGTCGCTCAGCTGGAACACATCGTCGTCATCGTCCGGCGGCTCAGGCTGCTGTTGGGCCTCGAACGCGGCGGAGACGGTGGCTGCCAGTGGCGCCGGTGGCGCGACCGGTGGCTTCCAGTTGGGCGGTGCGTCGCGTTCCAGGTCGAACAGGCCTTCGATCGCGTTGAAAACCTCGTTGCAGCGGCCGCAACGCACCCAGCCTTCAGAAACCTTGAGCTGGTCTTGGACGACGCGAAAGACGGTGCCGCATGAAGTGCAACGAGTGGCCAGGCTCATGGCGAAATCATGCCATGCCGATTCATGCGGGGCGACGCGCGGTCATCAGAATCCAGCCGTCTTCGCTGTCGCTCACGCTGAGCTCGCACCAGGGGGCGTAGGCCTGCTTCAGCTCATCGGCCTGGCGTTCGAGGATGCCCGCCAGCACCAAGCTGCCACCCGGCTTCACGTGGCCGCACAACAAGGGGCTCAAGAGCTTGAGTGGCGTGGCGAGGATGTTGGCGAGCACCAGCTCGTATTGGCCGTGCGCCGCTTCGGGCAGGCCGACATTCAGCGTGACGCCATTGGCCGCCGCGTTGGCGCGTGTCGACTCGACGGCGGCCGGGTCGATGTCGACTGCATCGATGTGTTGCGCGCCATGCAGTGCCGCGCCGATGGCGAGGATGCCCGAGCCACATCCGTAGTCGAGCACCCGCGGCCATGCTTGAGCGTGCTGTGCCGTCCAGCGCAGGCACATGCGCGTGGTCGGGTGGGTGCCGGTGCCGAAGGCGAGCCCGGGGTCGAGGCGGATCACCTTCTGTGCCGCGGCCGGTGGCTGGTGCCAGGTCGGCACGATCCAGAAGGTGGGCGTGATCGCCACCGGTGCGAACTGCGATTGGGTGACACGCACCCAGTCTTCGTCGGGCACCGTCTGCAGCGATTGCAGGTGCACCCCTTCGGCCCAGTCTTGCGCCAGCAGCAAGGTGGCCGCTTCGGTGGCGGTTTCATCCTTGTCGAAGAGTGCCTTCAGGATCGAGCGCTGCCAGCCTCCGCGCGGCGCCGGCATGCCCGGCTCGCCGAACAGAGCGCTCTCGCTGGCGGTGTCGGCATCGGCGTCTTCGACCGAGACCGACAGCGCCTCCAGCTCGTCCATCAAGGCATCGGAGACCGACTCGACCAGGTCTTCCGGGACCAGCAGCAGCAGCTCGACCATCTCAGCGTTTGTGCTCGCTCATCCAACCTTCGAGGTAGTGGATGCTGGTGCTGCCCTCGATGAACTTGGCATCGGCCATCAGCTCGCGGTGCAGCGGGATGTTGGTCAGGATGCCTTCGACCACCGTCTCCGACAACGCAATGCGCATGCGCGCCAGGGCCTGGTCGCGGGTGTCGCCGTGGGTGATGATCTTGCCGATCATCGAGTCGTAGTTGGGCGGCACGAAGTAGTTGGTGTACGCATGCGAGTCGACACGCACGCCCGGGCCGCCCGGTGGGTGCCACATGGTGATGCGGCCCGGCGAGGGCGTGAACTTGTATGGGTCTTCGGCGTTGATGCGGCACTCGACCGCATGGCCACGCATCTCGATCTGGCGCTGCGTGAATGGCAGCTTCTCGCCCGCGGCGACGCGGATCTGCATCTGCACGATGTCGATGCCGGTCACCAGCTCGGTCACCGGGTGTTCCACCTGCACGCGGGTGTTCATCTCGATGAAGAAGAACTCGCCGTTTTCGTACAAGAACTCGAAGGTGCCCGCACCGCGGTAGCCGATCTTGCGGCAGGCCGCCGCGCAGCGGTCGCCGATGCGCTCGATCACGCGGCGCGGGATGCCTGGCGCCGGCGCCTCTTCGATGATCTTCTGGTGGCGGCGCTGCATGGAGCAGTCGCGCTCGCCCAGCCAGACGGCGTTCTTGTGCTCGTCGGCCAATACCTGGATCTCGATGTGGCGCGGGTTCTCGAGGAACTTCTCCATGTACACGGCCGGGTTGCCGAAGGCCGCACCGGCTTCGGCACGTGTGGTCTGCACTGCATGCAGCAGGGCCGCTTCGGTGTGCACCACCCGCATGCCGCGGCCACCGCCGCCACCCGAGGCCTTGATGATCACCGGGTAGCCGACCGCGCGGCCCTGCTTGATGATCTCCTTCGGGTCGTCAGGCAGCGCACCTTCCGAGCCGGGCACGCAAGGCACCCCCGACTTGATCATGGCCTGCTTGGCCGAGACCTTGTCGCCCATGATGCGGATCGATTCGGGCGTCGGGCCGATGAAGGTGAAGCCGCTTTGCTCGACCCGCTCGGCGAAGTCGGCGTTTTCAGACAGGAAGCCGTAGCCGGGGTGGATGGCTTCGGCGTCGGTCACTTCGGCCGTCGAGATGATGGCCGGCATGTTGAGGTAGCTTTGCGACGAGGCGGCCGGGCCGATGCACACGGCCTCGTCGGCCAGCTTCACGTACTTCGCGTCGCGGTCGGCTTCGGAGTAGACGACGACCGACTTCACGCCCATCTCGCGACAGGCTCGTTGAATCCGAAGGGCGATCTCCCCGCGGTTGGCAATCAATATCTTCTTGAACATGCCCCGCCTTATTCGATGATGAACAAGGGCTGCCCGAACTCGACGGCCTGGCCGTTTTCGCAGAACACCTTGGTCACGGTGCCCGACTTGTCGGCCTCGATCTCGTTCATGATCTTCATCGCTTCGATGATGCAGATCGGCTCGCCTTCCTTGATGGTGGAGCCCACCGACACGAAAGGTTTGGCGCCCGGGCTGGCGGCGCCATAGAAAGTGCCGACCATGGGCGACTTGACCGTGTGGCCGGCGGCAACCACCGGGGCGGCTTCGGCCACCGGGGTGGTGGCTGCTGCCACCGGCGCCGGGGCGGCGGCCAAGGGTGCGGCTTGGTGGTAGGCCACCGGTGCGGCGGCCACGGCGTGCGGGTCGGCCTTGACGATGCGAACCTTGCCGTCCGCTTCGGTGATCTCCAGCTCGGAGATGTTTGATTCGGACACCAGGTCGATCAGTGTCTTGAGTTTGCGCAGGTCCATGTGTTCTCCAACTCCTGTCGTTTTAATGTGCAGCGTTGGTCGCCAGCGAGGGCGAGCTGCTCGGGATCAAGCCGACCGTGGGGCCGGGCTTTGCGGGCCGCGCTTGAGCACGTGTCCCAGAGCCAGGCGATAGCCATCGGCGCCCAGCCCGACGATCACGCCTTCGGCGAGATCTGAAAAATAGGAATGGTGGCGAAACGCTTCACGGCGGTGAACGTTCGACAGGTGCACTTCAATATAGGGGATGGCCACCCCCGCCAACGCATCGCGCAGACCCACGCTGGTGTGCGTCAACGCGGCCGGGTTGATGATGATGAAGGCCGTGCCGTCGAGACGTGCGGCCTGCACCCGATCAATCAACGCGCCTTCATGGTTGCTTTGGAAGCTCACCAGCGTCGAGCCGGCATCGGCTGCGATCTTCGCCAGTTCGGCATTGATCTGATCCAAAGTCACTGACCCATAGACCTCGGGCTCGCGGGTGCCGAGCAGGTTGAGGTTGGGACCATGAAGGACGAGGATCTGCATGAATTGGAAGCCGCTTGAAAAGCGAAGGCTGAACTTTACGCGTTTTGAGAACCGTTCGGCTCACAAAGGCAAATTATTGCCCGTTGGCCCTGTCAGCCCACTTTTGCAACCCAGTCGCTCAACTCTTGCTCGGTGACGATCCCGAGTTTGCGGAAAACCGCTGCGCCTCGGCGATCGAAGACCACGCTGAAGGGCAGGCCGCCGCTCGCGTTGCCGAAGGACCGGGCCAAATCTACACCGTTGAATCCGGCCAGGCCGATCGGGAAACCGACCGGCAGCTTGGCCAGAAACTCGCGCACCGGCGTCGGCCCGTCGACCGCCAGGCCCACCACCTGCCAGCCTTTGGCCTGATGTTGGCGCTGGAAGGCGTCGAGCAACGGCATCTCCTTGACGCAGGGTGCGCACCAGGTTGCCCAAAAATTGAGCACCATCGGCCGGCCGAGCAAGGGCGCCATGGCCAGCTCGCCGCCGGCCGGCTGCTCGAAGCGCAGGGCCCAGAGGGCTTGTTCGGCCTCGCTGAGCCGGCCGCTCTGGCCGCGCCACCAGGCCCAGCCGGCGCCACCGGCCGCGGCGGCCACGGCCACGCCCCCGGTGGCGAGCCACTGGCGGCGGTTCATGCGGCGGTTTCCATCAGACGGCGCAAGGCGGCGAGGTCACCGCGCTCGGCGTTGCCTCGGGCGTCGGGCTTCAGCGCGCCGCGCAGGTCGTCATGGTCGAGGATGCTCAGGTGCACGGTCACCGCCTCGCCCAGCTCGGGGCTCGGGCTGCTGACACTCAGCACGTCGATGGTTTCGCCGCGCGGGCCGCCGACGCTGCCCACGTCGTAGTCGACGCGTTTGTCGATCAGCGCCAGCTCGGCTTCCTTGGAGTCGTCGCAGAACAGCTGCAGGTGCACGCTGTTCAATCGGGTGGCCGTGCCGCGCCAGACCGCGCCGGTGAGGTGAGGGCGAAAGGCCTGCAGCCGCTCCATCCAGAGCAGGGCGACCTTGCGCATGGCCAGCAGCTCGGCGGGTTGGGTGTCGGCACAGAAGAGTTGCAGGTAGTTGCGCACCTCGTCTTCGACCTCGTCGTTGCCCGGCAGGTCGACCGAACGCATGCCGCCCTTGCCCAGCAGCTTGGCAGCGCGGCGCTTGGCCGGGCCGTACTCCATGCCTTCCTCGACGATCAGGCGGGCGGCGGCGCTGGCCAGCTCCGCGGTGACGTCGGACCTCAAGTAAGAACTCATGCGGGCGATTCTAGGAAGCGGCGAGATCCGCCGCTCAGGGCAATTCCACGCTGCCCATGCGGGCAGCAACCGTCGAGGCGCGGCCGAGCACATAGGGCGATGACGGCCGCTTCTCGAAGCGCTTGGGCGCTGGCAGCATCACCGCCAGCCGAGCCGCGGCAAAGCTGCCCAGCTGCTGGGCGCTGACATGAAAGTAGTGGCGCGCGGCGGCTTCGGCGCCGAACAGGCCCTCGCCCCACTCGACGTTGTTCAGATAGATCTCGAGGATGCGCCGCTTGCTCAACACCGCTTCGAGCATGAAGGTGATGACGAACTCCTGGCCCTTGCGCGCCAGGCTGCGCTCGCCAGCGAGGAACAGGTTCTTGGCCAGCTGCTGGGTGATGGTGGAGCCGCCCACGATCTTGGGCTGCTTCAGCTTGGGCGCCTGGGGCCGCGGGTTGCGCTCGGCCTGGCGCTGCTGACGCTCGTTGAGCTTCTCGACCTGGGCTTCGGCGCGTTGGTTCTTTTCCCAGGCTTTTTCGAGCGCGTCCCACTCCACGCCGCTGTGGTCGGCAAAGCCGGCGTCTTCGGAGGCGATGACGGCGCGTTTGAGGTGGTCGGAGATCTGCGCATCGGCCACCCAGGTCTGGCTCCACAGCAGGCGATGCTGCTCGCCGACGATGCGGCGGATCTCGGAGCGCTGGAAGGTGGTCGACTGCGGGTCGACCACAACCATCAGCGCCACCCGCGCCAGGAAGTAGAGCTGCAGCGCCAGCGCCGAGAGCACGATCAGGCTCAGCAGGCGCACGCCGTGGCGCAGGAAGCTTCTCATTGGGTGGCGAGGCGGCTGCGCAGGGCCGCGAGCACCGGCGCCGTGATGGGGCGAACGCCGCGCCAGAGGAAGAAGGCCTCGGCCGCTTGTTCGACCAGCATGCCCAGGCCGTCACGAGCGATCGCACCGTGCTGGGTGGCCCAATTCAGGAAGCCGGCAGCGGCGGGGCCGTACATCATGTCGAGCGCCAGGCCACCCGGGCGCAATACCGAGGCGGCGACCGGTATGGCGGCGCCTTGCAGGCTGGTGGCGGTGGCGTTGATCACCACATCGAACGCGGTGCCGCAGTCGGCCAGTGGCCGGGCGACGAGGGTGGTGCCGTGCTGGTCGGCGAGGCTCGCATGGCGCTCCACCAGCGCTTGCGCCTTGTCGAGGCTGCGGTTGGCGATGACCAGCTCGGCCGGGCTGGCTTCGAGCAAGGGGCCGAGCGCACCCGCCGCCGCGCCACCGGCGCCGATGAGCAGCACCCGCTGGCCACGCAGCGCCACACCGGCGTTGCGCTCGATGTCGCGCACCAGGCCGATGCCGTCGGTGTTGTCGGCCAGCCAGCCGTCGGCGTCGAAGCGCAACACATTGGCGGCTTGTGCCAGTGCCGCGCGGTCACTGCGGCGCGTCGCGAGCGAGATGGCCTCGAACTTGAACGGCACGGTGATGTTGCAACCGCGCCCGCCGCTGGCGGCAAATGCTCGAATGCTGGCAGCGAAACCATCCATCGGGCACAGCAGGCGGTCGTAGCTCATGGACTGCCCGGTGGCGGCCGCGAACTGCGCGTGGATAAAGGGCGACTGACTGTGCTCGACCGGGTTGCCGGCCACGACGTAGCGGTCCATGGCTTTACTTTCCGGTCGTCGAGGTGACCGAGGTTTCGAACCCTTCCTCGCGCGAAAAGCGAAAACGTGTCGGGATCACCAGCTGGTCGGCCTGCTTCTTCATCGCCGCCGAGAAGGAGCCGAAAGGCGCAGCCGCCTGCACGATGGAGACGGCGCGCTTGTCGAGCAGCTTCGACTGCGAGGCCTGCACGATCTCGGTCTCGACGATGCGACCGGCAGAGTCGACGGTGATGATCATCACCAGCTCGCCATACAACTTCTTGCCCTGGTATTCGGGGAAGTTGCGCGTGCCACGTTCTTCGATCTTGCGGCGCAGCTGGTCGTAATAGATGGCGTAGACCTCTTCGCGGGTGGCCGGGCTGATGTAGCGCTTCTTGGGCCGTGCGTTTTCTTCGTTGATGCGTTTTTCGATCTCGGCCAGCAGCTGCAGCAGCTGCTTGCGGCGCTCTTCTTGCGAGCGGTCCTGCGGGCGGCCCTGGTCGCGCTTCGGATCGGGCTGCGGCAGCGTGGCCAGCTCGCGGCGCACCTGGGCCAGCAGCTGCTGCTGCGTTTCTTGCAACTGCTCGATCTGCTTGCGTGCGTCTTCAGCCGACTCGCCCAGCTCGGTGAGCGCCGACGAGGGCAGCGGCGAGGTGGCGCGGCCGCGGTCGACGTCACCGCCACCGGCCAGGTTGCGCTGGGCGATGGCCTGCGCCTTGGTCGGCGCCTCGGTCGAGCGCGAGTTGACCAGGATCACTTCCAGCGGCGTGTCCTGGAAGGCGCGGGTGAAACCTTCCGGGTCGATCGCAGGCCAGGCCAGCAAGGCGGCGTGCACGACGACCGAGGTGCTCAGGGCAATCTGCAGGGCGGAAAATTTCTTCAGCATGAGCAGGGTTCAGGCGGCGGGGGCCGATGCTACCGCGGGCTCGTCGGTGGGCGCCTCTCCTGCGTCGCCACTCATGTCGATCGCCAAGGTGAGCGGGCCGGCCGAATCTGCCATTTCAGCCTCTTCGATCTCGGCGTCTTCGATCACCGCGTCGTCAGCTTCGGTGGCCGGGTCATCCAGGCGCTGCAACACGCTCGCGTGCACGTCGAGCGTCAGCAGGTCGGTGCCGGTGATGCGCACGCGCACCCGCGCGCCGCGCGGCAGCCGCTCGGCGCCGATCGCGTGGAACACCAGCGGGAGATCGTCGCTGCGCACCAGGCCTTCTTTCATCACCGCCGCGTCGAGCTCCTGCAGGCCGTGTTGCGTCAGGTACTGCAGCGTCCAGTAACGCTCGATGCCCGACTGGAAGCCGTTGTAGGCGCCATAGGCTTCGTCGAAGCTGGAGATGATGGAAAACAGCGCCGCGTCTTTCGGCTTGAACGGTGCGGCCAGCGCGGCGGTGCGGCCATGGCGGGCGCAGGCAATGATCTGCCACTGGTTCACGAGATCCACGTAGCGGCGCAGCGGCGAGGTGGCCCAGGTGTATTGCGCGACCCCCATGCCGGCGTGCGGTGCGGCCTTGGTGCCCATGCGCACCTTGACGCCCGGCGCCATGCTGGCCTGGCTGCGGTAGATGCCGGGCACACCCAGCTCGTGCAGCCAACCGCCCCAGGTGCTGTTGGCGAGGATCATGGCCTCGGCCACGATCAGGTCGAGCGGCGAGCCACGGGTGCGGGTGCTGATCAGCACGGTCTCGTCACCTTTCGGCTCGCCGCCGTGGTTGCCCTCGAGGCGGAAGTTGTAGTCGGGCCGGTTGAACATCTCCGGCTTGCCACGCACCACCTCACGTCCGGCCTTCAGGTGGCGGGCGAGGCGGAAGGCGAACGCGAGCTCAGTGGCAAAACCGTAGCTCGCAGCGGCCACGCCGGTCAGCGAAGCCTCGGTGATCACGCTGTCCAACTGGTCGTGGCGCAGATTGGCGGCGATCGGCACCCGCTCGATCTTGGTCTCGCTGCCCTTCACCGCCAGCGTGGCTTCGTCGAACGTGACGTAGAGCGACACCGCGGGGCACTCACGCCCTTCGAGCAGGGTGTAGGCCTGCACCACGTCGTCGGGCAGCATGGTCAGCTTGTAGCCCGGCATGTAGACAGTCGACAGCCGGTCGCGGGCCACCTTGTCGACCGCACCTTCGGGCGCGATCGCGAGGCCGGGGGCGGCGATGTGGATGCCGAACACCACCGTGCCGCTGCCCAGGCCCTGCACCGACAGGGCGTCGTCGATCTCGGTGGTCTGCGAGTCGTCGATCGAGAAGGCTTGCACAGGCGCCAGCGGCAGCGTGTCCTTGATGGCCGGCGCTTGCAGCGCTGGGAAGGCCGTGCCCTTGGGGAAGTTCTCGAACAGGAAACGCCGCCAGTGGAACTGGTAGGGCGAGTCGATCGCGCCTGCCGCCTTCAGCAGGTCGAGCGGCGCCTTCTGTGCGAGCTTGGAGGCTTCGACCACCGCCTTGTATTCAGGGGCGTTCTTGTCGGGCTTGAACAGCAGCTTGTAGAGCTGCTCGCGCACCGGTGGCGGGCAGCTGCCTGCGGCGAGCTCCTTGGCCCAGGTGTCGATCTGCGCGGCGATCAGCTTCTTGCGCTCGATGCCCAGCAGCGCGGCCTTCACGATCTCTTCGGGCGCTTTCTTGAACTGCCCCTTCCCGAGGCGGCGAAAGTAGTGCGGCGCTTCGAACAGGCGGAACAGCGCCGCAGCCTGCTGGGCCGGCCCGGCGCCGGCGTTGAAGTAGTCGCGCGCCAGGTCGGCGAAGCCGAAGTCGCCCTCGGGGGCGAACTCCCAGGCCAGATCGAGGTCGATGTCTTGCGCCAGGCGCTGACCTTCGGCCAGCAGCTGGGCGGGAGAGGGGGTGTCGAACTTGAGCAGCACGTTGGCTGCCTTGACCTTCACGCGTTTGCCCGAATCGAGCTCGATCTGCATCGAGCTGTCGGCTTCGGACATCACACGGCCGGCCAGGAATTTACCGGCGTCATCAAACAATGCGTACATGGACTGGATTGTCGCTTGGAAGCAGAGCCGTTCAAGGCGAGGGCGCCAGCCCCAGGAAGTGCAACAGATGCGGCAAATGCGTGTCGAAATCCGACAGCGCATGGTCGCTGCCTTCGACGATGCGCAGGTGGCAACCGCGGTAACGGGCGCTCATCTCGCGCCAATCGAGCACTTCGTCGCCCGTGGCGATGACGGCGAAGTAGCGCGAGGGGTCGGCCAGCCGGGCCGGTGTCATCTCGCGCAGCTGGTCCACGTACTCGGGCATGAAGAAAAACCGCTCCTCGCTGTGCCAGGCGGTGGTTTCACCGATGTACTTCGCGAGGTCACGCGCCGGGTCGACGGCCGGGTTGATCAGGCCGGCCTTGCAGCCCAGGCGCTCGGCCAGCACGGTGGCGTAGAAGCCACCCAGCGAGCTGCCGACGATGGCCATGCGCTCGACGGGCCAACCGGCCACGCCCTGGACCAACATCTCGACGGCCTCGCGTGGCGATGGCGGCAACTGCGGGCACCACCAGGTCAGGCGCGGCGCATGTTTTTTCACCCACGAGGCCATGCGCTGTGCCTTGGCGGAATGGGGCGACGAGCGAAAACCGTGCAGGTACAGAAGGTGCGTTGGGGTCATGGCGCTGGCGGGCCGCGGCCCACCCGATTGGGGCGTGAAGTTTGCCCGACTCCGAATTCACCCCTAGCCATGTGCAGGTCTGATCGACCCTAAACTGCTTTCATCACACCCACAGCCCCACAAGGACTTTTCGTGAAATACCCGATTGCATTGCGCCCGACCGGGCTCGGTATTGCGGCCGTACTGATGCTGCAGGCTTGCGCCACCACCCCGGCGCCTGATTCTTCCAAGGCCCCCACCACCCCGGTGGCCACGGCCAACACCGCCAGCGTGCCGGCTCCGGTGGCGGGCACGGCGCCGGCCCGGCCTGCGGCGGCCGCATCGGGCGTGGCGAATGCCGCCTCCGGCCCGGCCCGGCCCGACCCCACGGCGCCGAAGCCGTTCGATGAAGTGGTCAAAGGCGCGACCCAGCAGGCCGGCTTCGTGCCCATCTGGCGCAAGGACGACAAGATCTGGCTGGAGATCCCCGCCGAGCGGCTGGACCAGCCCTTCTTGCTGTCGGTCAACATCGCCGGCTCGGTCGGTGAGCGGGGCTTGTACGCGAGCCAGATGGGCCCGTCGTGGCTGGCGAGCTTTCGAAAGATCGGCACCAACCAGATGCAGCTGATCGCGCTCAACTCGAGCTTCGTGAGCGGCACGGCGGCGATGAAGGACTCGGTCGAACAAGGCTTCTCGCACAGCCTGCTCGGCTCGGCGGCGATTGCCAGCGCACCGCACCCGCAGCGCAAGTCGGTGCTGATCGACGCCGGCTTCCTGCTGACCGACATGCCGGGCTACTCGACCCGCATCGAGCAGGCGTTTCGCATGCCGTATGCGCTCGACCGCGGCAACTCCTTCTTCGAGAAGACCCGTGTCAGCGACGACATCACCACGGTGAATGCACGGGTGCACTTCGCCACCGCGCGCCTGTCGGCGCCGCCGCTGGTCCCAAGCCCCGTGCCGCTGCCACCGCCGCCATCGACCACACCCGATGCGCGCAGCATGTTCATCGGCTTCGTCTACAACTTCACCAAGCTGCCCGAGCAACCGATGCCGGCCCGCAAGACCGACCCACGCCTGGGGCATTTCTTTGACGCGGTCACCGACCTCGGCACCGACCTCAAGGCCAACCCGCGCTCGCACAACGTGAAGCGCTGGCGCCTGGAGAAGAAGGACCCCACCGCCGCGCTGTCCGAACCCAAACAACCGATCGTCTACTGGCTCGACAAGAACATCCCGCCGCAGTACCGCAAGTCGGTCGAGGCGGGTGTGCTGGAGTGGAACAAGGCCTTCGAGAAGATCGGCTTCAAGAACGCGGTGGTCGCGCGCCAGCAACCCGACAACGCCGACTGGGACAACATGGATGCACGCCATGCGTCGATCCGCTGGTTTGTCGGTGCCGACGTCGGCTTTGCCATCGGCCCGAGCCACTCCGACCCGCGCACGGGCGAGATCATCGACGCCGACATCGGCATGAGCGATGTGTTTGGCCGGGGCTCGCGCCGCTTCTTCGTCGAAGACGTGGCCCGACCGGCCGCGCACGGCCATCAGCACGACGCCTACTGCAACTACGCCCTTGAGGCTGCCGCCGAGATGGACTTTGCGCTCGAGCTGCTCGAAGCGCGTGGCGACCTCGCCCCCGACGGCCCCGAGGCCGAGGCCTTCGTGCAGTCGGTCATCAAGGACGTCATCGCCCACGAGGTGGGCCACACCCTGGGCCTGAAACACAACTTCAAGGGCTCGACCGTGGTCTCGCGCGCCAAGCTGCAAGACAAGGAGTTCACCGAGAAGAACGGCATCTCCGGCTCGGTGATGGACTACAACGCCTACAACCTCGCCGTGCGCGGCGAGAAGCAGGGCGCCATCAACAACACCGCGCTCGGGCCTTATGACTACTGGGCGATCGAATACGCCTACAAGCAGATCGCACCCGCCGACGAAGCGGCCGAGCTCGCCCGCATCGCCGGGCGCAGCACCGACCCGCTGCTCGCGTATGCCGACGACGCCGATGCCGGCGGCGTGGGCTCGGGCAACGATGGCCTCGACCCGCTCGTCAACCGCTTCGACCTGGGTGACGACCCGCTTGCCTATTACGCCAAGCGCCTGCAGCTCACGCGCGAGCTGTGGCAGCGGGTGCAAGAGCGTGGTCAGCAGCCGGGCGACGAGGCCACACGCCAGCGCCGGGTGCTGTTGAGCGGCTTCCGCCAGCTGGGTCGCGCCACCGAGCTGGTGGGCAAGTACGTGGGTGGCATGTACACCGTGCGTGACCTGCCGGGCACCACGCGCCGCGCGGCTTACGTGCCGGTCGAGCCGGCCAAGCAGCGCGAGGCGTTGCAGTTCCTGGCCACCGGGGTGTTCAACGCCGACAGCTTCCGCTTCAAGCCCGAGTTCATTGCCAGCCTCTCGCCTGACTACAACGAGTGGGACCGGGGCGGGCCGGTGAACATCCCGGCAGCGGTGCTGCAGATGCAGACCGTGGCCATGGACCGGCTGCTGGGCGCGGGCACCGCCTCGCGCCTGCTGGACCTGCCGCTCTATGTGAATGGCAAGAGCGGCATCATCTCGCTGCCCGAGGTCTACAGCACGCTGCAAGACGCCGTGTGGAGCGAACTCAAGACGGGCAAGGAGATCGACCGCCTGCGCCGCAACCTGCAACGTGAGCACCTGAAGCGTGTGCAAACGCTGCTGACGCGTGGTTCACCGACGCTGCCGCCCGACGCGCTGAGCCTGATGCGCATGAACGCCACCGAGCTGCAGGCGCAACTCAAGCGCGCTTCAGGCAACGGCAGGCTGTCGGTGGAAAGCCGGGCGCATCTGCAAGACAGTCTGGCTCAGCTCACCGAAGCGCTGCGCGCGTCGATGACCCGCAGTTAGTTACTGGGCCAGAGCGGCCAAGAGTTTGTCGTGGATGCCGCCGAAGCCGCCGTTGCTCATGCACAGCACATGGTCGCCCGGGCGGGCGGCTTTGCGCACCGCGGCCACCAAGGCCTCGATGCTGTCGGTGACGATGGCCTTGTCGCCCATGGGGGCCAGGGCTTCCTTGGCGCTCCAGCCGAGGTTGCCCTGGTGGCAGAACGACAGGTCGGCTTCTTCCAGTGACCAGGGCAGCTGGGCTTTCATCGAGCCGAGCTTCATGGTGTTGGAGCGGGGCTCGAACACCGCCAGGATGCGCTCCATGCCGACCTTGCGGCGCAGGCCGTTGACCGTCATGTGGATGGCGGTCGGGTGGTGGGCGAAGTCGTCGTAGACCTTCACGCCGCCCGCCTCGCCGCGCAGCT
>NZ_JADMJX010000308.1 GCF_018780185.1 Rhizobacter sp. | reverse complement strand
ATGATGGGCAGCATCGTCGACTGGCTGGGCAAGGTCGAGCCTTCGCAGCTGTGGGTGCAGGAGCGTGGCACCTTGTTCTTGCTGGTCGGTGTGCTGCTCGCGAGCATCGTGATGGTGTGGCTGGCCTCGGCCATCAAGCACCAGACGCTGGGTGGCAACTTCCCGATGCTGCTGCGCTGGAACTTCCATCGCCTGATGCTCGCCCAGAGCATGAGCTTCTACCAGGACGAATTCGCCGGCCGCGTGGCCGCGAAGGTGATGCAGACGGCGCTGGCCGTGCGCGACGCCTGGTTCGTGGTGTGCGAGCTGATCGCCTTCGTGGTCATCTACTTCGTCACGCTGCTCGCGGTGCTGGGCAACTTTGCGGTGTGGATGGTGCTGCCCTTCATCGGCTGGCTCGCGCTGTACATGGCCTGCCTGTGGTACTTCGTGCCGCGCCTCGGGCGTGTGTCGCAAGAGCAGGCCGATGCCCGCTCGCTGATGACGGGGCGCATCACCGACGCCTACACCAACATCGCCACCGTCAAGCTCTTCTCGCACGCCGGCCGCGAAGCGCGTTATGCGCGTGGGGCGATGGAAGAGTTCATGACCACGGTCTACACGCAGATGCGCCTGGTCACGGCCTTCGAGGTGGTGAACCATGCGCTGTCGGTGCTGCTGCTGATGGGCACCACCGGCGTGGCGCTGTGGCTGTGGATCGGTGGCCAGGTGGGCGTGGGCGCCGTGGCCGCGGCCACGGCGATGGCGCTGCGCCTGAACGGCATCTCGCACTGGGTGATGTGGGAGATGGCCACGCTGTTCGAAAACATCGGCACGGTGCAAGACGGCATCGTCACCTTGTCGCGCCCGCACACGGTGGTCGACAAGCCCGATGCGAAGCCGCTGGTGGTGACGAAGGGCGAGGTGCAGTTCGAGCAGGTGGGTTTTGCCTACGGCGCCACCGGGCCCGAGGCCCGCAACGTGGTCGACAAACTCTCGCTGCACATCCGCCAGGGCGAGAAGATCGGCCTGGTGGGCCGCTCGGGTGCCGGCAAGTCGACGGTGGTCAACCTGCTGCTGCGCTTTCACGACGTGGCGCACGGCCGGGTGCTGATCGACGGGCAAGACATCGCCCACGTCACACAAGACAGCCTGCGTGCGCAGATCGGCATGGTCACGCAAGACACCTCGCTGCTGCACCGCTCGGTGCGCGACAACATCCTCTACGGCCGGCCCGATGCCAGCGAAGAGCAGATGCTGGCCGCCGCGCTGCGCGCCGAAGCGCACGAGTTCATCCTGGGCCTGGCCGACGCCAAGGGCCGCAAGGCGTATGACGCACACGTGGGCGAACGTGGTGTCAAGCTCTCGGGCGGGCAGCGCCAGCGCATCGCGATTGCGCGGGTGATGCTGAAAGACGCGCCGATCCTGTTGCTCGACGAAGCCACCAGCGCGCTCGACTCCGAGGTCGAGGCCGCCATCCAGGCCAGCCTCTACCGCCTGATGGAAGGCAAGACGGTCGTGGCCATCGCGCACCGCCTGAGCACCATCGCGGCAATGGACCGGTTGGTGGTGCTCGACAAGGGCCGCATCGTCGAAGAGGGCGACCACCGCAGCCTGCTCGCGCAAGGCGGCTTGTACGCGCGGCTGTGGGCCCACCAGAGCGGCGGTTTCCTCGGCGAAGAGGCCGAAGACGACGAGCCCCTGCCGCCCGCGGCGGCGCGGCCGCAGGCCCTTGCTTAAAGCCAGGCTCGAAGGCTGGCACCGGCTGGGCCGGCCGTTTCGGCTGCTGCTCGTCAGCGATGCGCTGATGCTGCTGTCGATGATGGTGGGCCACGTGGCCGTGCCGTGGTGGATCGCGCACGAAGGCGGGGCCAGCCACCTGGCGCTGTATGCGGCCTTGCTGGCGGGGGTGTCGTTCTTTGCGCTGCCGCTGTTGTCACCGCTGGGCGACCGGGTCTCCAAGCGGGTGCTGATCACCGTCGGGCTGGCGGCGATGCTGGTCGAGAGCCTGTTGCTGGCGACGCTGGCGCAAGCCGGCATCTACCGCATCGAGTGGATCATCTTGCTGGGCGTGATCCAGCAGCTGGCGATGGCGGTGATCACCCCGGTCTCGCTCAGCATCGCGGCCGA
>NZ_JADMJX010000357.1 GCF_018780185.1 Rhizobacter sp. | reverse complement strand
CACCCCACCGTTCGCCCTGAACCTGTATCCCGTTCGCCCTGAGCCTGTCGAAGGGCACGCCGTGCACTGCGCCGGCTTCGACAGGCTCAGCCCGAACGGAGAAAGACACAAACCATGCTGATGCACGCCCACAAGCCCCTCGGGGAGCTTGAGAACCCGTCTGAATTCGTCGCCCGCCACATCGGCATCGAAGCCGGTGACGAGCAGCACATGCTGTCGGTGATCGGCGCGGCCTCGCGTCGCGCGCTGATCGACGCCATCGTGCCGCGCGCCATCGCGCGACCGACTCCGATGCAACTGCCCGCCCCGCTGACCGAAGCCCAGGCTCTGGCCGAGCTGAAGGCGATCGCGGGCAAGAACCAGTTGCTCAAGAGCTTCATCGGCCAGGGTTACCACGGCACCCACACGCCGGGCGTCATCTTGCGCAACATCCTCGAGAACCCCGCCTGGTACACCGCCTACACGCCCTACCAGGCCGAGATCTCGCAAGGCCGCATGGAAGCGCTGGTCAATTTCCAGACCATGGTGTGCGACCTGACGGGCCTGGCCATCGCCGGCTCGTCGATGCTCGACGAAGCCACCGCCGCCGCCGAAGCCATGACGCTCGCGATGCGCGTGGGCAAGAGCAAATCGACCACCTTCTTCGTGGCCGACGACGTGCTGCCGCAAACGCTCGAAGTGGTGCAGACGCGCGCGCGTCCGCTGGGCATCAGCGTCGTCACCGGCCCGGCCGATGGCGCCGCCAAGGCCCAAGCCTTTGCCGCGTTGTTCCAGTACCCCGGCGTCAACGGTGTCGTGCGTGACCTGAAGCCCGTGATCGACGGCGTGCACGCCGCCGGCGGCCTGGCCATCGTCGCCGCCGACCTGCTGGCGCTCACGCTGATCACCCCGCCCGGCGAGATGGGCGCCGACATTGCGGTGGGCAACACCCAGCGCTTCGGCATGCCCATGGGCAACGGCGGCCCGCATGCCGCCTACATGGCCACCAAGGACGAGTTCAAGCGCTCAATGCCCGGCCGCCTGGTGGGCGTGAGCGTCGATTCGCACGGCAACCCGGCCTACCGCCTGGCGCTGCAGACGCGCGAGCAGCACATTCGCCGCGAGAAGGCCACCTCGAACATCTGTACCGCTCAGGTGCTGCCTGCGGTCATCGCGAGCATGTACGCCGTTTATCACGGCCCCGAGGGCTTGAAGCGCATCGCGCAACGTGTGGCGAGCTACACCGCCATCCTGGCCGCGGGCCTCGAAGAGCTGGGCGCACCGCTGGCGCAGAGCGCGAGCTTCGACACCCTGGAGGTGACCACCGGCGACAAGACCGAGCAGGTGCTGAAGGCCGCCCGCGCCGCCGGCTTCAACCTGCGCCGCGCGTCGGCCGGCTCGGTGGGCATCACGCTCGATGAAACGACCACGCGCGACGACATCCGCGCACTCTGGACGCTCTTCGGCCGCGCCGGCTCGTCGTTCGAGAAGTTCGAGAAGGGCATCGCGCCGCGCATCCCTTCGGGCCAGCTGCGCAGCAGCCCCTTCCTCACCCACCCGGTGTTCAACACCCACCACTCCGAGACCGAGATGCTGCGCTACATCCGCAGCCTGTCCGACAAAGACCTGGCGCTCGACCGCAGCATGATCCCGCTGGGCTCGTGCACGATGAAGCTCAACGCCACCAGCGAGATGATCCCCATCACCTGGAGCGAGTTCGCCAACGTGCACCCCTTCGCCCCGCAAGACCAGCTGCAAGGGTATGCCGACCTCGACAAGCAGCTGCGCGACTGGCTCTGCCAGGCCACCGGCTACGCCGGCATCAGCCTGCAACCCAACGCCGGCTCGCAGGGTGAATACGCCGGCCTGCTGGTCATCAAGGCGTATCACGAAGCCCAAGGTCAAGGCCACCGCAACATCTGCCTGATCCCCGAGTCGGCGCACGGCACCAACCCCGCCAGCGCGCAGATGGCCGGGCTGCAGGTGGTGGTGACGAAATGCGATGCCGAGGGCAACGTCGACCTCGCCGACCTCAAGGCCAAGTGCGAGCAGCACAGCGCCAACCTCGCCTGCGTGATGATCACCTACCCCTCCACCTACGGCGTGTTCGAAACGCGGGTCAAGGAGCTATGCGCCCTGGTGCACCAG
>NZ_JADMJX010000361.1 GCF_018780185.1 Rhizobacter sp. | reverse complement strand
TCGCAGGGCTCGCAGTACTCGTTGATGACGCCCTCGGTGCTCCAGGTCAGGTTGTAGTTCAGCGCGTTGCTCGGGTAGGCGGGCAGGGCGCCTACACGCATGCGCACGCTGTCGAGGCTGTCGAACTGGCGGGCCAGGTCGGCCGCCACGATGGAGATGAAACCGGGCGCCAGGCCGCACTGCGGGATGAAAGTCGATGACGCGCCGACCGCCAGCTCGCGGATGCGCCGGGTGCTGGCCACGTCTTCGGTCAGGTCGAGGTAATGCACGCCGGCTTCGCGGGCGGCCTCGGCCACCTTGACGGTCAGGTGGTAGGGCGCGGCGCTCAGCACGGCAAAGCGGCCTTGCAACGCGGCGCGCAGCTGGGCGGTGTCGTTGACGTCGAGCACCAGGGTGTCGAGCTGTGGCGAGGCGGTTTCGCGCTGCACGTCGGCGAGTTGCGCGGCCGAGCGGTCGGCCACCGTCACGCGGTAGCGGCTCTCGTTTGAAGTTCGCCCTGGAGCGCTGACCAACAAGGCCGCCACCACCGAGCCGATCTTGCCGCCGCCGATCACCAGAATGTCTTTCATGGCCATGCCCTGCTGTTTGTCAAAACAATGAATGGCTTCGATTTTCCGAAGGCGGCGTGCAAATTGCAGCTGGACTTGTGACGGATCGACGCGCATATTTCGGCGTATTGCCGATCACAACTGATCTATATGCCAACGACCACCCTCGATGCCACCGACCGTGCGCTGCTCGCCCTGCTGCGCGAGAACGCCCGCGCGCCAGTCGCCCAGCTGGCGCGTGCGCTGAGCCTCTCGCGCACCACGGTGCAAAGCCGCATCGAGCGCCTGGAGCGCCAGCGGGTGGTGGTCGGCTACACCGTGGTCGTGCCCGACGCCGCCGAAGCGGCGCTGGTGCGCGCGCATGTGTTCATCACCGTCGCGCCGCGCCAGAGCGGCACCATCGAACAGGCGCTGCGCAAGATCGCCGAAGTGCGGGTGTTGCATTCGGTCAGCGGCCCCTTCGACCTCATCGCGGTGGTGGCTGCTCACTCCATCGGTGAGCTCGATGCACTCATCGACCGCATCGGTGCGCTCGACGGCGTGGAGCGCACCACTTCGGCCATCGTGTTGTCGACGCGCATCGAACGCTGAGGCCGCGCTGCCCGCCTCACACACCGAGTGCGCAATACCGCACGAACTACCGATTTGAAGTGCCGGGCACTGTCAGATGTAGCAGGTGTGCTCCTGGGGCGGCTGAACATAATCGGTTCAAGTTCGAGGGAGCGGCCGCCGAAAAGAATCACAAGCTGCATATTCACGGAGCCACCGGGCTACCGGTATGAAAGAAGTAATAACACCATCGCTGATAGACGTTGCGCAATTGCGCGTCGGGATGTTCATCCACCTCGAAGGTGGGTGGATGTCCCACCCTTTTCCGCTCAGCAGCTTCAAGATCGGCTCGGCGGCGCAGATTGCCACCATCCGTTCCTTGGGCAAGCAGCGCGTGCGCTGGAGTCCCGAGAAGAGCGACGTCGACGCCCCGCAGATCACGGTGGGCTCGCCCGTGCCAGCAGCGCCTGTGGCCGAAGTCGCGGCCCCCGTGGCAGCACCGGCTCGGGTTGAAACCCCTGAGGTCTGCGAGCGCCGCCAGCGCCGCGAGGCTTTGATGACGCAGCGTGCTGCGCTGCAGCTGTGCGAACACCAGTTTGCCGAGGCCACCAAGGCCTGCAAACACGCCACCGAGCTGGTGCCCACCAAGCCGCAAGAGGCACGCGAACAAACCGAAGCCCTGGCCCAGGCCTTCGTCGACAAGATGATCGGCCAGCAGGAGATGTGCATTCGCCTGCTCACCGAGGGCGCGGGCGACAAGGCTTCGCTGCATGCCGTCAACGTGGCGGTGATCTCGCTGCTGATGGGCAAGACCTTTGGCCTGTCGGCCGCGGAGATGGTCGACCTGGGTGTGGGCTCGATGCTGCACGACATCGGCAAGATCCAGCTGCCCGAGCGTGTGCGCCACCGCGAAGAGCACTTCACGCCGGCTGAAAACCAGTTCTACCAGGAGCACGTGGCGCATGGCGTCACGCTCGCCAAGAAGATGGGCCTCCAACCGGGCGCCACGCTGGTGATCGCGCAGCACCACGAGCACGCCGATGGCAGCGGCTTCCCGCTCAAGCTCAACAGCGACCGCATGACCACGGCCGCGCGCATCGTCTCGCTGGTCAACCGTTACGACAACATGTGCAACCCACATGTGCCCTCGCGCGCGCTCACGCCGCACGAGGCGCTGTCCTTGCTCTTTGCTCAGGGAAAGAACCGCTACGACACCGCCATCCTCGGCGCCTTCATCAAGATGATGGGGGTCTACCCGCCAGGCTCGGTGGTGCAGCTCACCGACGACCGGTTTGCGATGGTGGTGTCGGTCAACTCGACGCGGCCGCTGAAGCCGCGCGTGATGGTGCATGAACCGCGCGTCCCGCGCGACGAGGCCTTGTTGGTCAGCCTCGAATCCGAGCCCCGTCTGGGCATCCGCCGCAGCTTGAAGCCGCAGCAGTTGCCCACCGAGTCGCTCGAATACCTGTCGCCACGCCCGCGGGTGGCTTACTTCTTCGAGCCCGAACTCGCTGCCGTGGAGATGGCGGCGTGAACCCCGCAAGGGTTCACTCCCGCTTGGCGGGAAAGCACGCAGTGAGTTGGGTGCTCCGGTGAGCGCCGCGGCGACGCAGGCTGCTCTTGAACACTGGTCCGCGCTGATCGAAGGCTTGCTCGACCCGGTGTGGTTGGTCGATGCCGCCACCCTGCACATCGTCACCGCCAACACGGCCGCCGGCAGCCTGCTTGGCACCGATGCGTGGTCGCTGCGCGGCCGCGCGGCCGCCGACCTGAGCGCCACCGCCGAAGACATCGTGTTCTGGAACGAGGTGGCTGCCGGGCTGACCGACGCGATTCTGTCCGACACCGTGGTGCGCCGTTTCGACGGCGCCATCGTGCCCGTCACCCGCCGCGTGAGCCGCCTGGGCAGCGATGACGTGCTGCTGGTCACGCTGCGCGACCTGAGCGCCCAGCGCAAAGCCGAAGACGAGTTGGAGACGCGTTTGGCCGAGCTGCGCGCCACGCTCGAATCGAGCGCCGACGGCATCTTGGTCACTGACCTGGGCGGCACCATTCGCAACTTCAACCGCCGCTTCGCCACGCTGTGGGGCCTGCCCGAAGAGCTGCTGACGCAGCGCGACGACCGCGCGGTGCAAGACTGGATGCGCCGCAGCGTGGTCTCGCAGGGCGGTGACGACTACACCCGCCGCCTCAACGCCATCATGGACGCCGCCCTGCTGCAGACCACCGACGTGCTGACCCTGCACTCGGGCAAGGTGATCGAGCGCGTGACGCTGCCGCAGTGCAGCCGCGGCCAGCCGATCGGGCGGGTGTTTTCCTTTCGCGACATCAGCGAGAAGCTCGCCGCCAAGCGGCGCATCGAGGAGCTGTCGCACACCGATGCGCTGACCGGCCTGCCCAACCGCCGCCTGCTGGCCGACCGGGTCGAATTTGCGCTCGCCATGGCGCAGCGCAACGGCCAGCCGTTTGCGCTGATGGTGCTCAACCTCGACCGCTTCAAACACGTCAACGACACGCTCGGCATGGGCTTGGGAGACCGCGTGCTGCTGGAGGTGACCGATCGCATCAAGTCGTGCCTGCGCAACGTCGACACCGTGGCCCGACAGGGCGGCGACGAGTTTGTGCTGCTGGTGCACCAAGCCGATGCGGCCGGCGCCGAAGCCACGGCACGCCGCGTGCTCGACGCGATGGCGCGGCCGTTCACACTCGACGAGCAAAGCTTCACCGTGACCTGCAGCATTGGCGTGGCGCTGTGCCCGACCGATGGCGACACCCTCGACGAGCTGATGCGCCGCGCCGATGCCGCGATGCACCGTGTGAAAGACGCGGGCCGTGCAAGCTTTCGCTTTCACCAGGCGCAGACCGACGAGGCGCCGCGCTCGCACATGCAGATCGACCACGCCATGCGCCAGGCGCTGGTGAGCGGTTTGTTCCGCCTGCACTACCAGCCGCAGATCAACCTGCGCACCGGCGCGGTGGTCGGTGCCGAGGCGCTGATCCGTTGGCGAGACCCGGTGCTCGGTGATGTGTCACCGGGCGAGTTCATTCCGGTGGCCGAAGAGAGTGGTTTCATCATCGCCATCGGTGACTGGGTGCTGAGCCAGGCCGTGCGCCAGGCGGCGGCATGGCGTGCGAACGGTGTGGCGATGCCGGTGTCGATCAACGTCTCGGCGCTGCAGTTCCAGCAGCCCGACTTCCCCGAGCGTGTGGCGCGCGAACTCAAGGCCGCCAACCTGCCGCCGCAGCTGCTGGAGCTGGAGCTGACCGAATCGATCCTGATCCACGATGCCCAAGACGCGCTGCACCGGCTGCAGGCCCTGGCCACGCTTGGGGTGCAACTCGCGATCGACGACTTCGGCACCGGCTATTCGAGCCTGGGCTACCTGAAGCGCTTCCCCATCCACCGCCTGAAGATCGACCGCAGCTTCGTGAACCACTTGCCCGGTGACGCGGGCGACGTGGCGATCGTCAACGCCATCATCCAGCTCGGCCGCGCGATGAACCTGCGCGTGATCGCCGAGGGCGTGGAGACCGAGCCCCAGCGGCAGTTCCTGCTCGACGCCGGCTGTGACGAATTCCAGGGCTTTCTCTACGCGCCGGCGCTCGACTCGCCGAGCTTCGAGAGCCGCGTCGGCGTGGCAACACCGCCGAGCAGCCCGGTGCGCCTGATCGTCAAGTAGCGCCGGTCATTCACGCCCTGGCGAAGCCAGGCCTGTCCTGAGCCTGTCGAAGGGCGGGAATGACGGTCTGCGACGTCATCACCGGCTCTTCTTTGGAAACTCATCGGGCTTGAGTTGACTCAAATGTTGCAGGTCTGCCCGGCCTAGAGTGGCCCGGTGCAGCCTGGGCATGGCGCTTGAGAAGTCGCGCAGGCCGCCTTGCGCGTCGAGCGCGCCCACACGTTCTCGCCCCTTGGGGCCGAAGCGAGATCATTTCATGGCAGCCCTGGGGCTGTGGTGAGGGTCTGATTTTCATGCGAATCACGCCGAGGTGATGACGATGCAAATGACGATGCAAGCAATCGAACGCGCCCTCGAAGAACGCCTCGCCCCACAGGGCGTGCCGCTGGCGGTGCTGCTGCCCGGGGGGCGCCGGCTGGGCAGCAACCAACCGGCGGTGACCGTGCGCCTGCATGAACTCGCTCCGCTGGCCCACATCGCCACCGGGCAGGTGGGCCGGGTGGCGCAAGACTATGTGGAGGGCCGGCTCGACTTCGACGGCAGCATGCGCGAGCTGATGCACGTGGCCGCGCAGATCGCCGGCGACGAGCCCATCAACGGCGAGGTGGCCCTGCCCATCGCCTGGTGGCGCCACATCGTGCGCAGTGCCCGCTCGCGGGCGCGCCACCATGCCGAGGCCGACGCGCAGCAGGTGCAGTTTCACTACGACGTGTCCGACGCGTTCTACGACCTCTGGCTCGACGAACGCAAGGTCTACTCGTGCGCCTACTGGCGCGACGCCCGCATGACGCTGCAAGCAGCGCAGGCTGCCAAGCTCGAGCACATCTGCAAGAAGCTGATGCTGCGCGAGGGGGAGCGCTTTCTCGACATCGGCGCCGGCTGGGGCGGCCTGCTGCTGTGGGCGGCCGAACACTACGGCGTGCGCGCCGACGGCATCACGCTGTCGAAGAACCAGCATGCGCACGTGAACCGGCTGATCGACGAGCGCGGCCTGCGCGGGCGCGTGAGCATGAGCCTGTGCGACTACCGCGACCTGCCCGATGGCGTCTCGACGGGCGAGCCCTACGACAGCATCGCCTCGGTGGGCATGTTCGAGCACGTGGGCCATGCGCAGTTGCCGGCCTACTTCAACCAGATCCGCCGCCTGCTCAAACCCGGTGGCCTGCTGATGAACCACGGCATCACCGCCGGCAACACCCGCAACGAGCAGCTCGGCGCGGGCATGGGCGACTTCATCGAGCGCTACATCTTCCCCGGGGGTGAGCTGCTGCATGTGTCGCACGTGCTCAAGGTGATGAGCGAAGCCCGCCTGGAGCCGCTCGACGCCGAGAACCTGCGCCCCCACTACGCGCGCACCCTGTGGGCCTGGAGCGACCGGCTGGAGGCGCAGCTCGACCAGGCGCGCCGGGTGACGAGCGAGGCCGTGGTGCGTGCCTACCGCCTCTACCTGGCCGGCAGCGCGATGAGCTTCGAGCAGGGCTGGATCTCGCTGTACCAGATGCTCGCCTCGCGCCCCAACGGCGATGTGGGCTCGGGGCCGATGCGGGGCGCACAATCGCGGTTTACGTTCAACCGCGAGTACATGTACCGATGATCTACAAATTCAAGTCGAAGGCAGCCGGTGACGTGATCATGTTGGCGCCGGGGGGCGATGCGGTGCTGCGCATCATCGGCAAGGAGCCGGCGGCCAAGGGCATCATCGAGACGGCCGACATGCCGGCCGCCATGAAAGCCATCGAGCAGGCGGTGGCCGCCGACGAGGCGGCGCGCAAGCAGCCACCGAGCGATGATGACGACGAACCCAAGCCCGGCAAGGGCGACGGCGTCAGCTTGCGCCAGCGTGCCTGGCCGCTGCTGGAGATGATGAAGCGCTCGCTGGCTGCCGGCGAACCCATCGTCTGGGGCGTATGAGCAGAGCCCTTCATTCCCGCCTGCGCGGGAATGACGGCAGTTGAAATATTGAGGCGAACAAGACCATGAAACTCTGGAGCGACAGCTGGATCAACGGGGACCGCATCCCGACCCGCTTTGCCGCCGGCAAGCCCGATGTGGCTCACGGCGTGACCTTCTCCGACAACATCAGCCCGCACCTCGCGTGGAGCGAAGTGCCGATCGGCACCCGGTCGTTTGCGCTGATCTGCCACGACTTCGACGTGCCCAGCCGCGGCGACGACGTCAACAAGCCCGACCGCGAAGTGCCCAGCGACCTGCCGCGGGTCGACTTCTTCCACTGGGTGATGGTCGACATCCCGCCGCACCTCACGCAGCTCGCCGAAGGTGAATACAGCCGCGGTTTCACCCCGCGCGGCAAGCCCGGCCCGGCCACCTTGCACGGCGCGCGCCATGGCCTGAACGACTACACCGGCTGGTTTGCCGGCGACCCTGCCAACGGCGGCCAGTACTTCGGCTACGACGGCCCCTTCCCGCCCTTCAACGACTCGCTGATCCACCACTACGTGTTCACGCTGTACGCGCTGAGCGTGCCGCGCGCAGCGGTGGAGGGCGCCTTCACCGGCCCGCAGGTGCGCGAAGCGATCTTCGATCACGTGCTGGCCGAAGCCACGCACTCCGGCACCTACACCCTGAATCGCCGCCTCATTTGATGAGCCCCCACGTCGTTTCACTCCTGCCCCCCGAGGGTGCTTCAGCCGCCTTGGGGCGGCCCGGCGCCGGCTGACCTGATGGAGCAAACAACACGCATCCTCGCCATCCGGCATGGCGAGACGGCCTGGAACGTCGACACCCGCATCCAGGGCCAGCTCGACATCCCGCTCAACGAGACCGGCCGCTGGCAGGCCGAGCGTCTGGCCGCCGCGGTGGCCGACGAAGGGGTGCACGCCATCTATTCGAGCGACCTGCTGCGCGCGCACCAGACCGCGCAGGCGATTGGCCGCGCCGCGCAGCTGCCGGTGCGCACCGACACGGCCCTGCGCGAGCGCGGTTTCGGTGAGTTCCAGGGCCACACCTACAAGGAGATCGAGGCGCGCTGGCCCGAGCAGTCGGAGCGCTGGCGCAAGCGCGACCCCGAGTTTCAACCGGGTGTTCACGGCGAATCGCTGCGGGTGTTCTTCGAGCGCTGCGTGACGGTCGCCACCCGCCTGGCTGCGGCTCACCCGGGCGAAACCATCGCGCTGGTGGCGCATGGCGGCGTGATGGACTGCCTGTACCGCGCCGCCTCGCGGCTGGACTTGCAAGCCGCCCGCTCCTGGCAGCTGGGCAATGCGAGCATCAACCGCCTGCTCTACACCGAGGGCGGCTTCACCCTCATCGGCTGGAGCGACACCTCGCACCTCGACCAGGGCTCGCTCGACGAGAGCAACGACCGGGTAGGGCACGCTGCCTAAACCAGGGTAGCCCCGGTTTTCAGGCCATGGCAGGCTGGGCACCATCGCGCAATGACCCCTGCCCAGATCATTGTTCTTTCCACGCCGGTCTTCCTGTTGATGATCGGCGTCGAGTTCCTCGTCGGCCTGAAGCGAGGCCGCAACACCTACCGCCTGAATGACGCGCTCAACAGCATCGGCCTGGGCATCATGAGCCAGCTGGTGGGCCTGTTCAGCGCACTGTTCACGGTGTGGCTCTACGTGCTGGTGTTCACCCACGCGTCGCTGTGGCAGCTGCCGGTCGATGCGTGGTGGGTCTGGGTCGTGGGCCTGGTGTTCTACGATTTCTGCTACTACTGGCACCACCGCTTCGGCCACACCGTGGCGCTGTTCTGGGCTGCCCACGTGGTGCACCACCAGAGCGAGGACTACAACCTGAGCACCGCGCTGCGCCAGACCGGCAGTGGCTGGGTCGGTGGCTGGTTGTTCTACCTGCCGATGGCGGTGCTGGGCTTCCCGCCGCTGGTGTTCGGCGTGGTCGCGTTGGTCGACCTGCTCTACCAGTACTGGGTGCACACGCAGCAGATCGGCAAGCTCGGCTGGTTCGACCGCTGGTTCTGCGCGCCCAGCAACCACCGCGTGCACCACGCCGTCAACGACAAGTACCTCGACAAGAACTACGGCGGCATCTTCATCGTCTGGGACCGCCTGTTCGGCAGCTTCATCGAAGAAGACGAACCCGGCAAGGAAGGCAGCGAAAAGATCGTCTACGGCACCCGCGGCCCGCTGCGCAGCTGGAACCCGGTGTGGGCCAACCTGCAGTACTACGCCGACCTGTTCAAGGACTCATGGCACGCCGCCAGCTGGGCCGACAAGCTGCGTGTGTGGTTCAAGCACCCCGGCTGGCGGCCGGCCGACGTGGCGGCGCGCTTCCCCAAGCCCGAGTTCGACATCACCCGCGTCGAGCGCTACGACCCGCCGATGTCGACCACCGCCCAATGGGCCGCAGCGGGCCTGTTCGTGGCCCTGCTCGGCGCCACCTCGCTGCTGTTGTGGAACGCCCACCTGATGAGCCTGGCGCAGCAGGCGGCGGCGGCGCTGGGTGTCATCGGCGGGCTGTGCATGGTCGGCTGGGTGAGCGAGCGCGGGCCCAGCTTGAGCGTGTCGCGGCAGCTCTGAGCGCGGGTCACAGCATCACGTTTTTCTGGATCGCGCCCGGCGCCACGCCCATGTGGCGCTTGAACGCGCGGCTGAACGCGGCTTCTGACTGATAGCCCACGCGGCCGGCCAGGTCGGCCAGCCCGTCGTCGTGTTCCTGCAGCCGCGCCATCGCCACGTGCATGCGCCAGCGCGCGAGGTACTGCATGGGCGGCAGGCCCACCAGCTGGGTGAAGCGCGCGGCAAAGGCCGAGCGTGACAAGCCCACTTCGGCAGACAGCGAGCCCAGCGTCCAGTCGCGTGCCGGGTCACGGTGCACGAGCGCCAGCGCGCGGCCGATCTGCCGGTCTTTGAGTGCGCCCAGCCAGCCGCCTTGCGCCGCGGGCTCCTGTTCGATCCAGTCCCGGATCGCCTGGATGACAAGAATGTCGGCGAGCCGCGACACCACCGCCTGCGCACCCGGGCGCAGCTGCCGCGCTTCAAGCGCCAGCAGCCTGAGCGTGCTCTGCATCCACTCCGATTGGGTCGACCCCGAGGCCTCGACGACCATCACCCGGGGCAGCACCGAGATCAGGTGATGGGCAGTCAGGTGGTCGAAGCGAACCACCCCGCAGATCGCGCTGCTGGCCGCCCCGCCGCCGCCGATGCGCATGGTTTCGTAGCGCTCGTTGACGCGCTCGACCGGGGCATCGAACAGCCTCATGGCCGGTGCGCCGGGCTCGTGCACCAGGCGGTGCCCGTGGCCGTGTGGCACGAGCGCGAGGTCGCCGGGCTGCAGCCGCCGCGGCGCGGTGCCAACGGCCTCGAGCCAGCAGTGCCCCGAGGTCACCACGTGCAGCATCAGGCAGCCCCGAATCTGCGGCAGCTCAATCCCCCAGGGGGCCGTGCAGTCGGTGTGGCAGTACAAGACCCCGCTCATGCGCAGAAAGTGCAGCGCTTCGCCCAGCGGGTCGACGGCGGTCCAGGCGGGGCTGTGGTCCATCGCGCCAGTATCTGCCGCGTGGCGACCCACCGTCCAGACGGCGCGGACGATCGGTCATGAATTGAAGACCGTCAATCATTGAGCGGCCGAAGTCGGCGCCAGACACTGGACGCGTGGTCATTTCTTTCAAGGAGACGCTGATGAAAGTCTTGGTGGTGGGTGCAACAGGGGGCTCGGGTCGGGCGGCCGTGCAATCGCTGCTCGCGAAGGGGCACACGGTGACGGCGTTTGCGCGCCGCGCCGACACGCTGGCGCCGATGGGTGCGGGCCTGCGCTGCGTCAACGGCGATGTGCTCAAGCCGGCAGACATCGAGGCGGCTGTCGAAGGGCAAGACGCCGTCATCGTGACGCTGGGCATTTCCGAGAGCGCGCTGCGCGTGCGCCTGGCGGGCAGTGCGGGCACGGCGATGAACGTGCGCTCGGCCGGCACCCGCCACACCATCGCCGCGATGCGCAAGTGGGGGGTGCGCAAGCTGGTGGTGCAGACCAGCTACGGTGTTGGCGAAACACGCAACCGGCTCACGCTGCTGTACCGGCTGGTGTTCGCGCTGCTGTTGAAGCCGCAGATCGCCGACACCGAGCTGCAGGAGCAGGTGGTGCGCGCAAGCGGGCTCGACTGGGTCATCGTGCAGCCCGTCAACCTGACCGACCACGAGCGGCTCGACGCCTGCTTCGCGTCGCCCGAAGGCAACCGGCTCGGGATGACGGTCTCGCGAGCGCAGGTCGGGCGCTTCTTGGCCGAGGCGGCGCCGGGCTCTCACTACCTGGGCCGGGCGGTGGCCTTGTCGGCCTGATGGTCAGGGCTTGATCCGCGGGTTGGCAGGCCTAGACTGGCAGTTGTTCATTCCCACTTTTGGCCAGGAGGTTTCCATGGCAATCAAACGGATGACCAAGGGCGACATGCCCCAGTCGCTCGGCACCTACAACCCCGTGGGTCATGTGCTGGTGGCCCTGCCCAGTGACGCGCTGGCACAGGAGGCGCGGCAAGCGCTGCGCGACATCGGCTTCGACGATGAGGACGTGTTGCACTACACCGCCGACGAAGAGGGCTCGCAGATGGATTACATGCTGTCGCATGCCAGCGAGCTCTCGGGTTTTGGCTACGAGGTGACGCTGATGCGCCGCTACCGCACGCTGGCCCACGAAGGCTGCGGTTGGTTGCTGGTGTATGCGCCCGACACGCCGCACACCGAGCGGGTGACCGAGGTGGCGCGGCGCTTCGGTGCGCGCAGCGCGGTCAAGTACCACCGGTTCGTGGTCGAAGACCTGCTCTGAGCCCCTGCATGGGCCGTCACGCCGTGGCGGCCAGGTGGGCACCGAACAGGCGGCGCAGGCGCTCCAGCAAGCTCAGCCCGGCCGGGGCCGCGGCGTGGAAGGCATCGGCGGCGATGTGCTCGGCCCTCACACCGGCCGCCAGCGCATGGGCACGCACACCCTCCACCATCGGCGGTGGGCCGGCCGTGAACACGGTGGCGCCGTGCAGCCGGGGGTGGTCGCGCGCGATCGCCTCGTGCAGCCAACCCGTGCGGTGCACCGTGGCCGCCGTCGGCGCCGACAACACCGGCGTGTAGTGCAGGCGCTGCTGGGCATGCAGCGCCATCAGCTCCTCCATGTCGTACAGGTCGCGCTCGTCGCGCACGCCGTGGTACAGGTGGATGTCGGGGTGCTCTTCGTCCAGCGCTGCGCGCAGCACGGCCTTGATCGGGGCCAGGCCGGTGCCACCCGCGGCCAGCAGCAGGCGCCCCGGTTGCACACCTTGCCAGGTGGCCGTGCCGAACGGGCCTTCCAGGCGCACGCCGTCGCCCAGGTCCAGATGCCGCGCGATGTGGCCGCTGACCAGCCCCTGCGGCACCAGGCGCACGTGGAACTCCAACTCGCCTTCACCGGCCGGGTTGGCCATCGAGTAGTTGCGCGCCGGCAACCGGCCCACCCGCAGCCGCACGAACTGCCCCGGCAGGAAGTGCATGGCCTTGCCCTGCACCGCGAGCCGCAGGCGCACCACGTCGTGTGTCGCCCAATGTTTGTCGATCACATGGGCGCGCCAGGATCGGGCCGCCGGAGCGGCCGCGCGAAGGCGATCGGGCAGCAGCCACTCCACCGCGACCGGCCCCTTGGGGCGGGAGCGGCAGGCCAGCACCAGGCCCTGGGCGCGCTCGTCGGCGCTCAGGGCCTCGGGCAGGTGAGGCCCGTGGGCCACCTCGCCGGTGAGCACGCGGCACTTGCAGGCGCCGCACTCGCCGCTCATGCAGTTGTGCGGGAAGGGCACGCCCGCGGCCAACGCGGCTTCGAGCACGGTTTGTTGGCTGCCGCACTCGACCGGCGCGGCCCACTGGCGGATGGAGATCTGCGCCATGGCCGTTCGCTCAGTCGAGCACCAGGCGCACCGGGTGCGCGTGGCGGGTGTGGCGGGCCTGGCTGTGGTCGAAGGCCGAGACCCACAGGTAGACGCCGGTCTCGAAGGGCAGGTCGAACTTGGACTGCGTGTCGAGCTTGCGCCGTGCTTCGAGGTGCCACCAGCCGTCTTTCCAGGTGCCGACCGCGGCCACGTCGCCGCGGTCGCCCGTGAAGGGCGCGTCGAGCACCACCGAGGGCAGCACCGTGCCCACCGGGTAGGTGTCGAGCTCGGCGCTGTAGGGCACGGTGTCGGCCTTGTTCATCGCGAGCAACTGGGTGTCGCCGGTGTTCGGGTCGAGGTCGAGCTGGCCGAGCCGCGCCTGCAGGGCGGCCAGGTCCTTGGGCAGGAGCTTGGGGCGCACGTAGGGGCTGCCGGCGATCTTGTCCCAGTTCTGGTCGAAGCCACCCGACTGCTTGGGGTCTTGGGTGTAGCCGCCGGTGTAGCGTTTGCCGGCCTCGGCGGGCAGCGGCGGGCCAAAGTGGTTGTCGTCGATCTGGCCGATGCCGCCCGAGCGCACGCTCTTCCAGTGCCACACGTCGACGGTGCTGCCGTCGGCGGTGGCGTGGTAGCCGCGGCCGACGGGCTGTGTGGGTTTGCCTGCAATGGGGTGCGAGCCGAGCTGCACCGCGCCGCCGCCCATATGGGGCACGCGCGAGAACATCACGCCGAACTTGTCTTCGTAGTAGTTGTCTTCGTCGTTGAGGGCGTAGCGCGACTCCTTCACCGCCCAGCCCTTGTCGGTCTTCACCAGAGGCAGGTGCTTGTGGCTGCGCGTGCTGTCTTGCCACTCGAAGAGGAACACCGCCTCGGTGGCGTTGCGCACGGCGCGCAGCTTCACCTTCGTCTCACCGTCGGGGAAGTTGCTGCCGCGCAGGGTGTGCACGGTGACGACGGGGGCGTCTCGCCAGGCGGCGTCGTCGGGCAGGCCGTCGACGACCGGCAGCGTGGCCACCTGGCGCATGTGCAGCGCCGAGACGGCCGCGTGGTCGCCGCCGGCGATCACCGCCCAGGTGGCGCCGGCGGTACCCAGGGCGGCCAGCCCCGCCGCACCGTAGGCCATGCGCGGGCGCACGATCTTCAGCAACTGGGTGAGGCCGCCAAGCCAGAGCTGGGCGACCACGTGCAGCCCGATGTAGGCGATAAACCCCCAGGCCGCCCACTGGTGCACCTGCGCCAGGGTGGGCTCAGGCAGCAGGCCGCCGGCAAAGTACATCAGGCCACCCGTCAGGCCAGCAGTGCCGAGCAGTGCAAAAGAGACCCAGTAGATCAGGCGGTTCCAGCCGCGGCGGCGCACTTCTGCGTCGGGCGAGTGCAGGCTGGCCGGCAGCAGCTTGAGGCGCCCGCCCAGCGCGCCGCGCCACAGCAGCACCAGGTAAGCGCATGCGGCGCTCAGCAGCAGGCCGGCACTCCAGATGTGCCAACGGCCCACGTCGCCTTGCAGCAGCAGCGGCTCGACCCAGCGCCAGCTCAGGCGGTTGTCGCTGGCGGCGATGCGCAGGCCGGTGGCCAGGCTGGCCAACAGGCCCAGCACCATCAGCCAATGGATCACGAAGGTGGGGGTGTCGCTGCGGGGGGCGGGTGCCGCTGCGCCACCGGGGGCGCCTGGCTTGGCCGCATCGGGCCTGGCTTGGCTGTTCATGAGAGTCTCCTGCACGGTCGTTCAATTTATGGGGAAGAGAGCCTGAAAGGTGCCGAACTCGCCGGCACCAACCGGGCAGTCTCTCGGGGTGACGGCACAACGTTGGTGCTTGCGAGAGTGCCCGAGTGAATTGAATCTAGGGTAAAAGTGCACTCTCGTGCATTAGTGACGAAAGCCGCACGCTTTCATATATGTAAGTAGGTGTTTCAGTGGCGGCTGCCGCTGCCCACACCCGACAGGAGACCCTCGCATGCGCGTTCTGCTGGCAGAAGACGACCCCGTGCTGGGCCAGGCGCTGAGGGTGGGCTTGGGCCGTGAAGGCATCGATGTGGCCTGGACACGCGACGGCATCGATGCCTTCAGCGCGTTTCAGCAAAGCGACTACGCCGCGCTGGTGCTCGACCTCGATCTGCCCGGGCTGCCCGGCCTGGACGTGCTGCACCGCATCCGCCAGACCGACTGGCGCGTGCCGGTGATCATCGTCACCGCGCTGGGCGACGTGGCGAACCGCGTGCGCGGGCTCGATTTCGGCGCCGACGACTACCTCTGCAAGCCCTTCGACCTGGACGAACTGCTGGCCCGCCTGCGTGCGGTGACACGCCGTGTGCGCGGTGTGCCTGGCGCCGTGCTGGCGCGCGGCGGTGTGGAGATCGACCTGCGCGACCACCGCGCCACCCACCACGGCGAGCCGCTCTGGCTGAGCGGGCGCGAGTTCTCGGTGCTGCGGCTGTTGATGGAGTCCGACCAGCCGGTGAGCCGGCCGCAGATCGAAGAGCAGCTCAACGGCTGGGGCACCGAGGTCGAGTGCAACCTGGTCGAGGTGTACATCCACAAGCTGCGCAAGAAGCTCGGTCGCGACTTCATCCAGACACTGCATGGCAGCGGCTACCTCATCCCGCAGTAGCGCGGCCCGCCCGCCGCGGCCTCAGCCTGCAGCGGCCCCCCCGCGCAGCCTGAAGTACCGCTGCCTGCGCAGCATCGCGCTGGTGTCGGGCCTGACCTGGTTGGTGGTCACGCTGGCCATCGTCGGCTTTGCCAAGCACCAGGCCGATGCGATGTTCGACAACTCCCTGCGCGAGCTGGCGCACATGGCGCTGGCGTTTGCCGACCACGAGCTGGCCGAGATCCAGAGTGCGGGCGGCGGCAACGTGAGCGACGACGTCGACGAAACCTTCAGCGGCAAGATCATCTACCAGGTGTGGCTGCGAGGCGGCGTGCTCGGCTACCGCAGCGCGACGGCGCCAGAGGTGACGCCGCTGGCCGCCGGGCCCGCAGGCTTCGGCGAAACGGTGCTTGGCGACCAGGCGCTGCGCACCTACAGCACCTGGAACCGCGAGCGCAGCTTCCAGATCCAGATGGCGGCCGACCGCAGCCACAAGGAAAACTATGGCTGGACGGTGTCGGTGGCCTTGTGCATCGGCATGCTGGCGGCCCTGCTGCTCTTTTTGCTCTTGATCCGCCAGCAGATCGACCAGGCGTTTGCGCCCTTGAACGACACCGCCGACGCCCTGGGCCGCAAGACGGCGGCCGACCTGTCGCCCGTGACGACCGAGGGGCAGATTGCCGAGCTGGCGCCGGTGATTGGCGCCTTCAACGGCCTGCTGGTGCGCATGGGCCAGTCGCTGCGCCATGAGCAGCGTTTCACCAGCGACGCCGCGCATGAGCTGCGCACACCCTTGTCGGGGCTGAAGATCCTGGTGCGCAACGCACAGCGCGCCCGCAACGAGGCCGAGCTGGACGAATCACTGGCGCAGATGGACGTGGCCATCGAGCGGTCGACAGCCCTGATCGACCAACTGATGGCGCTCGCCTGCTACGACCGCGACCCGGCCCGCCTGGCACTCGACGAGCCTGTGGACCTTTGGCAGATTGCCGAGGTGGTGTGGGACGGCCTGGCGCCGTTGGCGCATGAAAAACGCATCCACCTGCGGTGGTGCCCCGGCCTGCCCTCGGTGAGCGTGCGGGGCAACCACGATGCGCTGGTGGTGGTGCTGCGCAACCTGCTCGAAAACGCGCTGCGGCATGCACCTGTGGGCGGTGAAATCCTGGTCGAAGGGCAGGCCGATGCTCTGGCACGCATTGCCGAATGGCGCGTGCACGACAGTGGCCCAGGGGTGCCACCCGAGATGCGCGATCGTGTGTTTGCGCGCTTCTTCCGCCTGGATCGCCACACGTCTTCGGGCACGGGCCTGGGGCTGGCCATCGTGAAGCGGGTGGTCGACATCCACGGCGGCCGCGTGAGCCTGGGCGAGTCGCCGCTGCTCGGGGGCGCCCTGGTCACCCTGCGCCTGCCCCTGGCGTGAAGCGCTGGCTCAGGTGTCGAACAAGTCGTTGGCGGTCTTGGGCGGTGTCACGCCCAGGTGGCGGTAGGCCGCCAGCGTGGCGATGCGCCCGCGCGGCGTGCGCTGCAGGTAGCCCTGCTGGATGAGGTAGGGCTCGATCACGTCTTCGATGGTGTCGCGCTCTTCGCCGATGGCAGCGGCCACGTTGTCGAGCCCGACCGGGCCGCCGTTGAAGCGGTGGATCACGGCTTCGAGCAGCTTGCGGTCCATCACGTCGAAGCC
>NZ_JADMJX010000318.1 GCF_018780185.1 Rhizobacter sp. | reverse complement strand
TGGCCGGCGAGCCCTTCGACGCCTGCCCGCGCCAGGTGCTGCGCCGCCAGGTGGCCCGATTGGCCGAACGAGGCTGGTCGCTGCGCACTGGCATCGAGCCCGAGTTCTTCTTGTTGCGCCGCACGGCCAGTGGCATTGCCGCAGCCGACGCTGAAGACGGCCTCGACAAACCGTCCTATGACCTCAAGACCCTGCCGCGCCAACGCGACTTTCTCAAGCAGCTGAGCGACGGCCTCACCGCCTGCGGGCTCGACGTGTTCCAGATCGACCACGAAGACGCCCACGGCCAGTACGAGCTCAACTTCCACCATGCCGACGCGCTGACCAGCGCCGACCACCTGATGCTGTTCAAGATGGCCGCGCACGCCATCGCCGAACAGCATGGCAGCCTGTTCTCGATGATGCCCAAGCCCTTTGCCAACCAGCCGGGCAGCGGCATGCACTTTCACGTGTCGCTGTGGGAGGGCGCCACCTGTGTGGAGAACGAGCATTTCATCGCCGGCGTGCTGCACCACTCGGCCGCGCTGTGCGCACTGGCCGCACCCACGGTCAACAGCTACAAGCGGCTGGTGGTGGGCGAGTCGCTGTCGGGCACCTCGTGGGCGCCGGCCTATGTGGCACATGGCCCCAACAACCGCACAGCCCTCATTCGCACCCTGCCCGGCCGCTTCGAATGGCGCCTGCCCGATGCTGCCGCCAACCCCTACCTCGCCACCGCCGGCCTCATTGCTGCCGGGCTCGATGGCGTCGACCGAAAGCTGCCGCTGGGCCCCGCCTGCACCGACGACCTGTTCAAGCCCACGCTGGCCGAGATCCGCGCACGCGGCATCCCGGTGCTGCCGCAGAGCCTGGGCGAAGCCACCGACGCCCTTGCGGCTGACGAAGTGGTCTGCAACGCGCTCGGCGACACCTTGTCGGGTGAGTTCGCCCGCCTCAAGCGCGAGGAGTGGACCGAGTACGCCCGCCATGTGAGCGCGTGGGAGACAGCCCGCTACGCGACCGCGTTCTGATGCAGTCTCGCGCCCTGTGGGTCTCTTACCTGTGCCTGGCCAGCAGCATGGCCCTGGTCGGCAGCTACGTCGGCCTCTCCAAGGTGCTGGTGCTGGTGTTCCCGGTGTTCCTGCTGGCGTGGCTGCGCTTTGGCATTGCCGCTGTCGCGATGGCGGGCTGGGTCAAGCGCAGGTCGGGTGAAGCTCGCTTGAGCACCCACGACCGCACGCTGCTGTTCTTCGAATCCTTCTTCGGCAACTTCCTGTTCTCCATCTGCATGCTGTATGGCGTGTCGATGACCTCGGCACTCGCCGCTGGCGTGATCATGGCCGCCATCCCGGCGGTGGTCGCGCTGATGTCGTGGGCCATGCTGCGCGAGCGCATCACCGGGCGCGTGGCGGCCGGCATCGCCTGCGCGGTGGGCGGCATTGCGCTGGTGTCATTCACCAAGCACGCCGAGGGCGCTGCGCCCAGCTCGTTGCTCGGCAACGTGCTGCTGTTCTGCGCCGTGCTGTGCGAAGCGAGCTATGTGGTGATCGGCAAGAAGCTCACCGGCCAGGTGTCGGCCAAGCGCATCAGTGCGCTGGTCAACCTGTGGGGCCTGCTGCTCGTCACACCCTTCGGGCTGTGGCAGGCGTGGAGCTTCGACTTCGGCGCGGTCAGTGTCGGCTCGTGGTGGCTGCTGCTCTTCTACTCACTGGCCGCGAGCATGGTCACGGTGTGGTTGTGGATGACCGGGCTCAAGCAGGTGCCGGCATCGGCATCGGGTGTCTTCACCGTGTTGCTGCCGGTGAGCGCGGCGCTGGTGGGCGTGCTGTTTCTCGGCGAGCGCTTCAGCCTGGGCCAGGCCGGTGCGTTTGCGCTCGCGCTGCTGGGCGTGGTGCTCGCCACCTGGCCGTCAAGCGGGCAAGCTCAACTCGCGCCGGTGAGCAAGGTCTGACACCACGCGCGCAGGCTCGGCCTTGAGCTTGTGGTCTGACCACACCTGGCGCCACTTGCGCGCACCGGGCGTGCTGTTCCAAAGCCCCAGGATGTGGCGCGACACATGCGACCAGGGCTCGCCGCTCGCGACCACACGCTCCATGTAGCCGACCATCAGCGACTCCAGGGCAGCGCGGTCCAGCGTCTGTGGCGCGGCGCCGTGAAAGCGCTC
>NZ_JADMJX010000259.1 GCF_018780185.1 Rhizobacter sp. | reverse complement strand
CGCCGCGAGGCGGCGGCCTTGGGGGCGCTCTCATGCCTGACCTGCCGTGCACGGACGCCCCACCAGAGGCGGCCCGCGCAGGGCATTTTCCGAATGTCTTCACCCATGAGTACAGCCACCCTCACTGCCGCGCCGGGCGCCAAGCCCGCCAAGTCGCTGTCGAGCTATCAGTTCTGGGGCCGCCTGCTGGTGCTGCCCTACCTGCTGGTGTTCGTGGTGTTCGTGGTCTACCCGGTGGGCTACGGCCTGTGGCTGGCCCGCCACCCCGAAAGCTACGTCGCGCTGTTCGACGACCCGATCTTCTTCCGCACCGCGATCAACACCGTGGTCTTCCTGGTGGTGGCCATCAACATCAAGATGGTCATCGCGATGGTGCTGTCAGGTTTTTTCACCCAGTCGCGCTGGTGGATCAAGGCCTTGTCGGTGGTCTTCATCCTGCCCTGGGCGCTGCCGTCCATCCCCACCATCCTGAGCGTGCGCTTCATGCTCAATCCCGAGTGGGGCGTGATCAACACGCTGATCTTCAACCTCACCGGGCTCGATGGCCCCAACTGGTTGAACGACCCGACGCTGGCGCTGAGCTTTTCGATGCTGATGCACGTCTGGAAGAGCCTGCCGTTCTGGACCTTGATCCTGATCGCCGGTCGCCTCGCCATCCCCACCGAGCAGTACGAAGCTGCGGCCGTGGACGGTGCCACCAACTGGCAGAAGTTCAAGTTCATCACCTGGCCCAGCATGCGACAGCTCTACCTCACGTCGACCATCCTGTCGATGATCTGGACGCTGGGCGACTTCAACAGCGTCTACCTGCTGACCGGCGGTGGCCCGGCCGACCTGACCCACGTGCTGGCCACGCTGGGCATCCGTTACCTGCGGCTCGACCAGGTCGACCTGGCGATGGCCTCCATCGTGGTGGCGCTGCCGCTGGTGCTGCCGCTGGTGTATTTCATGATGAAGCGGTTGTCGAAATGAACACGCCTTCGACAACCGGCAAGACAGGAGCCCTGCGATGAGCAAAGGCATCACGCTGAAGAAGATCAGCACCGAAGCCAAGCTGCTGCTGATCGGCATCCCGGTGTTCCTGTGGACCATCATCCCGGTCTACCACCTGGTGCTGTTCGCCATCAGCGAGCGCGATTCAGCCACCTCGGGCCGGCTGTGGCCGCAGAACCCGACGCTGCAGAACTTCGACTTCGTCTTCAACCAGAAGCATTTCTACCTCGACCACTTCTGGGTCCAGATGGGCAACTCGGTGCTGATCGCCGGTGCGGTGGGTGCGCTCACGCTGTTTGTCGCCACGTCGGCGGCGTTTGCGATCAGCCGGCTGAAGGTGGCGGGTGGGCGCTGGGTGATGAACCTGGCGCTGTTCACCTACTTCATCCCGGCCGCCTTCCTGGCCGTGCCGATGTACAAGACCATGGGCAACTACGGCCTGCTGAACAACCAGTGGTCGCTGATCCTGGCGATGGTCACCATCGCCTCGCCCTACTGCATCTGGGTGCTCAAGCAGGCCAGCGACAAACTGCCCTACGAGCTGGACGAAGCCGCGCGCATGGACGGTGCCACGCCGCTGCAGCTGTTCCGCCTGGTCTACCTGCCGCTGATGGTGCCCAGCCTGGTGGCGGTAGGCACGTATTCACTGCTGCTGGCGTGGAACGAATACCTCTACGCCTTCCTGCTGCTGAGCAACGACAACAAGGTGACGCTGGCGGTGGCGCTGGGCCACTTCCTGTCGGCCGACGATTCGCCGTGGGAGCTGCTGATGGCCACCGGCCTGATCTACGCCCTGCCGCCTGCGGCCATCTACTACACCTTCAAGCGCTACATGGTCGGCGGTCTGACGGCCGGCGCGGTCAAATCCTGAGAGAAGCTCCGACATGGCAACCGTTTCATTCCGCAAGATCGAAAAGGCCTACGGCCCGGTCAAGGTCATCCACGGCATCGGCTTCGACATCGCCGATGGTGAATTCGTCGTGCTGGTCGGCCCCTCGGGCTGCGGCAAGAGCACGCTGCTGCGCATGCTGGCCGGGCTGGAAGACATCACCGGTGGCGAGATCCTGATCGACGACAAGGTCGTCAACGACCTCGAATCCAAGGACCGCGACATTGCGATGGTCTTCCAGAGCTACGCGCTCTACCCGCACATGACCGTG
>NZ_JADMJX010000186.1 GCF_018780185.1 Rhizobacter sp. | reverse complement strand
TGGAGCCGCAGCTCGATTCCTTGCCCGCCAGTTATGTGGGCCTGCTGACCGATGTGGAAGGCAAGCCCACCGTGCTGGCCAGTTCGCGCCGGCACGGCAAGCAACTCACCGTGAAGCTGTTGCAGCCGCTCAGCGTGCCGAGTGGCCGGGTGGCGCAGCTGTGGGCCTTGCCGAACGATGGCAGCGCGGCCTTCCCGGTCGGTGTGGCGCCGGCCAGCGGCACGGCCACGCTCACCCTCAGCGACAGCTCGGAGAAGCTGTTCTCCAAGGTGTCGCGTTTGGCCGTGAGCCTGGAGCCAGCTGCCGCCAAACCGGGCGACCAACCCACGTCGCCGTTCATCCTGAGCGGCCACTGCGTCAAGCTCTGGTAGCCCTCAAAAATCTTTTCAGTCGAGTGCGTCCGTCACCGCAGGTCACTCCGTAAGTCCCTTCAAGACGCCCATGTCGGGGTCTGCCAACCATCGAGAGGACAACACACCATGATGAACCGCGCCCTGATCACCGGCCTGCTGGCCCTGACTTTGAATGCCGCCTTCGCCGCCGACACGTCGCCGGCCCCCCAAGACACGCTGGCCGGCGCCCGCGCGCAGATTGCCGCGAAGAACTGGGCCGGCGCGCTCGAAGAACTCAAGCGTGTCAACGACGTGACCAGTGCCGACTGGAACAACCTGATGGGCTACAGCCTGCGCAAGCAGAAGACGCCCGACCTGGCGGGCTCGGAGAAGTTCTACAACGAGGCGCTGCGCATCAACCCGCAGCACCGCGGCACGCTCGAATACTCGGGCGAGCTCTACCTGATGAAGGGCGACCTGGCCACGGCCGAGAAGCGCCTGGCTGCGCTCGACAAGGCCTGCACCCTGCCCTGTGCCGAATACACCGCCTTGAAGAACGCGATCGCGCGCTACAAGGCCAACGGCAACCAGAGCGCGTCGAGCGACTACTGAGCGCGACGACTGACCGCTCAGGCGGTGGCCACGTGCAAGCCGTGGCCCGCGTCAGCGCCGTAGAAGCCGAAATCGAGCGCCGGTCTCAGCCCGCTCATCAGCTCGGCCAGTGCCCGGCCCGAGCCGGCGCCGTGCGTCCAGCCCAGCGTGCCGTGGCCGGCGTTGACCCACAGGTTGGCAAGCTTGCTGCGGCCGATGTAGGGGATGTTGTTCGGCGTGCTCGGCCGCAGCCCGGCCCAGAAGTTGGGCTCGCTCGTGTCGGCCACACCGGGGAACAGCTCTTCGTAGCGGCGCACCAGCGCCTGGCAGCGCACGCGTGAGGTCGCGCTCTCCAGGCCAGTGTCGTAACCCGCCATCTCGGCGGTGCCGGCCACGCGGATGGTGTCGCCCAGGCGGCTCACGGCAATCTTGCGGGCGTCGTCGATCATGCTGACCACGCTCGCGCGCTCGGGGCGCTTCAGCTTGAAGGTCGCCGAGTAGCCCTTGGCCGGGTAGAGGTTGAGGTAGATGCCCAGTGGGCGCAGCAGCGGCGCGGTGAAGCTGCCCATGGCCGCCACGAATGCATCGGCCTTCAATGTGCGGCGCTGGCCGGTGAGCTGGTCGCCCACGCGCAGGCTTTGCACCCTGCCGCCAGCGGCATCGAAGCCGAGGATGTCGTGCTCGTAGAGGAAGCTGGCACCACGCTGCTGGCACAGGCGCGCGAGTTTTTGCGTGAAGACGCAGGCGTCGCCCGACTCGTCGCTTGCGGTGTAGGTGCCCCCGGCAATGTGCTCACCGAAGCTGCGCAGCGCGGGCTCGATCTTGAGCACCTCGTCGCGCGACAGCACACGCCGGTCGACACCGTGGCGGCGCATCAAGGTCACACCGGAGGCCGCCGCGTCGAAGTCTTTGGTGCTGGAAAAGAAGTGCAGGATGCCGCGCTCCAGCCGGTCGTACTCGATGCCGGTCTGCGCAACCAGGCTTTTCAGCGACTCATGGCTGTAGCGCCCGAGCGCCACCAGCTGCGTCACGTTGCGCTCGAACGCCGCGTGGGTGCACTGCGTGAGGAAGCTCAGCCCCCAACGCCACTGGTGCGGGTCGAGCTTGGGCCGAAACAGCAGCGGCGAGTCGTCACGCGCCAGCCACTTCAACACCTTCAGCGGCGCGCTCGGGTGGGCCCAGGGCTCGCAGAAGCTCACCGAGATCTGCGCGCCGTTGGCGAAGCTGGTCTC
>NZ_JADMJX010000266.1 GCF_018780185.1 Rhizobacter sp. | reverse complement strand
GATCAGCACGATGCCGTCTTCCTCGCGCTTGTAGATCGAGCCCGAGGGGCACGACGCCACGCACGCCGGGTTGAGGCAGTGCTCGCACAGCCGCGGCAGGTACATCATGAAGGTGTTCTCGAACTGGCCGAGCATCTCCTTCTGGGCGCGCTCGAAGCCGTCGAGGTTGGCGTCCTTGCTGCGCTTGGCGTATTCACCGCCGAGAATTTCTTCCCAGTTCGGGCCCCACTCGATCTTCTCCATGCGCTGGCCGGTGATCAGGCTGCGCGGGCGTGCGGTCGGCGTGGCCTTCATCTCGGGCGCCGACTGCAGGTGCTGGTAGTCGAAGGTGAAGGGCTCGTAGTAGTCGTCGATCTCCGGCAGGTTGGGGTTGGCGAAGATGCGCATCAGCAGCTTCCACTTCGCACCTTGGCGCGGTTGGATGGAGCCGTCGGCATTGCGGATCCAGCCGCCGTTCCACTTGTCCTGGTTCTCCCACTCCTTGGGGTAGCCGATGCCGGGTTTGGTCTCGACGTTGTTGAACCAGGCGTATTCCATGCCGGGCCGGCTGGTCCAGACGTTCTTGCACGTCACTGAGCAGGTGTGGCAACCGATGCACTTGTCGAGGTTGAGCACCATGCCGATTTGGGCGCGTATTTTCATGATTGGGCTCCATGCATTCTGATGACGTCGGCTCGCATATCTCCGTTCGCCCTGAGCCTGTCGAAGGGCATTGCGCAGGACGCCGGGGCTTCGACAAGCTCAGCCCGAACGGGAGGGAGAACGGTTTGCTTTTTCATGCGACCTCTCCTTGCGCCTGCGTCGGTTTGATCAGTTCATCGGCGGCTGGCGTGTCCAGCCAGTCGACCTTGTTCATCTTGCGCACCACCACGAACTCGTCGCGGTTGGTGCCGATGGTTCCGTAGTAGTTGAAGCCGTAGCTCAGCTGCGCGTAGCCGCCGATCATGTGGGTGGGCTTGAGCACGATGCGGGTCACCGAGTTGTGGATGCCGCCGCGCACGCCGGTGATCTCGGACCCGGGTGTGTTCACGATCTTTTCCTGTGCGTGGTACATCATCACCATGCCGGGGTTCACACGCTGGCTCACCACCGCCCGCGCCGCGATCGCGCCGTTGACGTTGAAGAGTTCGATCCAGTCGTTGTCGACGATGCCGGCACGCTTGGCGTCGTCTTCGCTCATCCACACGCATGGCCCGCCGCGGCTCAAGGTGAGCATCAACAGGTTGTCGGTGTAGGTGCTGTGGATGCCCCACTTCTGGTGCGGCGTGATGAAGTTGAGCGCAATCTCCGGGTTGCCGTTGGGTCGGATGTTGTGCATGCCGGCGGTCGTCTTCAGGTCGACCGGCGGGCGGTAGCTGCAGAAGCCTTCACCGAAGGCGAGCATCCATGGGTGGTCCATGTAGAACTGCTGTCGCCCGGTCAGGGTGCGCCAAGGGATCATCTCGTGCACGTTGGTATAGCCGGCGTTGTACGAGACGGTCTCGCTCTCGATGCCGCTCCAGGTGGGCGAGCTGATGATCTTGCGCGGCTGCGCCTGGATGTCGCGGAAGCGGATCTTCTCGTCTTCACGGTGAATGGCCAGGTGCTCGTGGTTGAGCCCGGTCTGCTTGGACAGCGCCTGCCAGGCCTTCACCGCCACGTGGCCGTTGGTCTCGGGGGCGAGTTGCAGCACCACTTCGCAGGCGTCGATGTCGGTCTCGATCTTCGGCATGCCGCAGGTCACGCCGTCGGCGGTGACGATGCCGTTCAGCTCACCGAGCTGCTTGACTTCGGTCTGCGTGTTCCAGGCAATGCCCTTGCCGCCGTTGCCGACCTTGTTCATCAGCGGCCCGAGCGCGGTGAAGCGCTTGTAGACGTTGGGGTAGTCACGTTCGACCACCGTCATCTGCGGGGCGGTCTTGCCGGGGATCAGCTCGCACTCGCCGCGCTTCCAGTCCTGCACGTCGAAAGGCTGGGCCAGCTCGGCGGGGCTGTCGTGCATCAGCGGGGTGAGCACGAGTTCGCGCTCCACACCCAGGTGGCCGACGCAGACTTCGCTGAACTTCTTGGCGAAGCCCTTGTAGATGTCCCAGTCGGAGCGCGATTGCCACGCCGGGTCCACCGCAGTCGAGAGCGGGTGGATGAAGGGGTGCATGTCGCTGGTGTTGAGGTCGTTCTTCTCGTAC
>NZ_JADMJX010000220.1 GCF_018780185.1 Rhizobacter sp. | reverse complement strand
AGGGGTACTCGACACGCCAGTCGGTGGCGTCGGTCACGTGCGAGACGCGCGACAGCCCGTCGAACTTGATGTTGTCTTTGGCGGTGTGGCGGCCCAGCACGCGCGTGGTCTTGCGGCGCAGCTCGGCCACCCGCTCGAACTGCTCGGCAAACGCCTTCACCGCCGCGCTGGCGGCCTGCAACAGTTCGCCGACAAAGCCGTCACGCGCACCATCGGCCTCGGGCTTGCGGCGCGCCTGCACCTCGCCCAGGCGGTGGTGCAAGGCGTCGATCAAGAGCTTGCGGCGGCGCGGGTTGTCGAGCAGGTCGTCTTGCAGGTAGGGGTTGCGCTGCACCACCCAGATGTCACCCAGCACCTCGTACAACATGCGCGCCGAGCGGCCGGTCTGGCGCTCTTCGCGCAGGCGGTTCAACACCTCCCAGGCGCGAGAGCCCAGCAGGCGGATCACGATCTCGCGGTCGGAGAACGAGGTGTAGTTGTAGGGAATTTCGCGCAGGCGAGGCGCGTTGTGCGCAGCCTCGGCTGCGGCGGTGATCTGGTTCAGCGGAATCGGTGCGTTCATGGGCTCCAGGCGTCTTGCGCGCCTGCTATGCACTTGGACACGAATGGTACCGCAGCCCTCCGAGGCGCCAGCCCGGTAAGGGCATGGTCCAAGGCAGCTCCGCGCACAAAGCCCCAGCGGGGTTATCCCCGTTGTTGTGCCCCCTCTTAAGCGACATAAACACGCCTGTCACAAGCCCGACGCAAACTGCCCGGTTGGCCACAAGCCCCAGGTTCACAACAACGGAGTCGTCATGAACAACAAACCCCTCGCGCTCGTCTCATCTCTTCTGGCCCTGGCCTTGTCGGGCCCGGCGCAGGCCCAGGTCGAAATCCAGTGGTGGCACTCGATGACCGGCGGCCTCAACGACTGGGTGCTCGACCTGGCCAACGGGTTCAACGCCAGCCAGAAGGACTACAAGATCGTGCCCACCTACAAGGGCACCTACGACGAGACGATGCCGGCTGCCATTGCGGCCTACCGCGCCGGCACCGCGCCGCACATCCTGCAGGTGTATGAAGTGGGCACCGCCACGATGATGTCGGCCAAGGGCGCGATCGTGCCCGTGGGCAAGGTGCTGGCCGACGCCGGCCACAAGTTCGACCCCAAGGCCTACATCCCCGCCGTGGTCGGCTACTACACCGCACCCAACGGGCAGATGCTGAGCTTTCCGCTGAACAGCTCCACCACCGTCTTCAACTACAACAAGGACGCCTTCCGCAAGGCCGGCCTGGACCCCGCCAAGCCGCCCACCACCTGGCCCGAAGTGGCGCTCGCCGCCGCCAAGCTCAAGGCCTCGGGCGTGAGCTGCCCCTTCACCACCAGCTGGCAGGGCTGGACGCAGCTGGAGAGCTTCTCGACCTGGCACAACACCCTCTTTGCGACGCAGAACAACGGCTTCGGTGGCACCAGCGCGCGCCTGGTCTTCAACAGCCCGCTGCACGTGCGCCACATCGAGAACCTAGCCAACATGGCCAAACAAGGGCTGTTTGTCTACCGCGGTCGCGGCAACGCGGCCGACGCGAGCTTCTACTCGGGTGAGTGCGCGATGGCCACGGCCTCGTCGTCCACCTACGCCAGCATCAAGAAGAACGCCAAGTTCGACTTCGGCATCGCCACCCTGCCCTACTACCCCGACGTGCCCGGCACGCCGCAAAACACCGTGATCGGCGGCGCCTCGCTGTGGGTGATGGCGGGCAAGAAGCCGGCCGAATACAAGGGTGTGGCCGCCTTCTTCAACTACCTGACCGACGCCGAGATCCAGGCCAAGAGCCACCAGCGCACCGGCTACCTGCCGATCACGCTGGCCTCGTTTGCGCTCACCGAGAAATCGGGCTTCTACAAGCAGAACCCCGGCACCGACACGGCCGTCAACCAGATGGTCCGCAAGACCACCGACCGGTCACGCGGTGTGCGCCTGGGCAACATGCTGCAGATCCGCTCGATCATGGACGAAGAGCTCGAACAGGTGTGGGCCGGCAAGAAGGCCCCGAAGGACGCGCTCGACAGTGCGGTGAACCGAGGCAACGAACTGCTGGAGCGCTTCGAAAAGGCCAACAAGTAAGCCTCAGGCTCTGCCAGGCTTGCCGTGTCCAACGAAAAGCGCGTCGTCTTCCGATCGGGCTGGCTGCCTTGGGTGTTGATCGCACCCCAGGTGGCCGTGATCGCCGTGTTCTTCTTCTGGCCGGCGGGTCAGGCCCTGTTGCAGTCGTTCCAGCAGTCCGACGCCTTCGGCATGTCGACGAGCTGGGTCGGCCTGGAAAACTTTGCCAACCTGATCAAGGACGCGACCTACCTCGCCTCGTTCAAGACCACCGCCGTGTTCTCGGTGCTGGTGGCGGGGCTGGGCCTGTCGATCTCGTTGCTGTTGGCGGTGTTTGCCGACCGGGTGGTGAAGGGCGCGCTGGTCTACCGCACGCTGCTGATCTGGCCGTATGCGGTGGCGCCAGCGGTGGCCGGGGTGTTGTGGTTGTTCATGTTTGCGCCGTCGATCGGCATCGTCTCGTATGTGCTGCGCAAGTTCGGCGTCGACTGGAACCACCTGCTCAACAGCGAGCACGCGATGACGCTGATCGTGCTGGCCGCGGTGTGGAAGCAGATCTCGTACAACTTCCTGTTCTTCCTGGCCGGACTGCAAAGCATCCCGCGCTCATTGATCGAAGCGGCCGCGATCGACGGTGCGCGGCCGTGGCGGCGCTTCTGGACCATCCAGTTCCCGCTGTTGTCGCCCACCACCTTCTTCCTGTTCGTGATCAACGTGGTGTATGCCTTCTTCGATACCTTCGCGATCGTCGATGCGGCCACGCAGGGTGGCCCGGGCAAGGACACGGCGATCCTCGTCTACAAGGTCTACTACGACGGCTTCAAGGCACTCGACCTTGGCGGCTCGGCGGCCCAGTCGGTGGTGTTGATGGTGATCGTGATTGCGCTGACCATTGTTCAGTTCAGGTTCGTCGAGAAGAAAGTGAATTACTGATGACAGCCCCCCAGTTGCTTCGCTCCTGCCCCCAAGGGGCGGTGCTCCTGCTTGGGGCGGCCCGGCGCTGGAGCACGTGATGGTCGAACGCCGCCCCACTCTCGGCATCCTCGCCCACGTCGTGCTGATCCTGGGCGTGCTGATCGTCGCGTTTCCGCTGTACGTGACCTTCATCGCGTCCACCCAGACGGCCGACGAGATCGTGCAGGCGCCGATGTCGCTGCTGCCCGGCAACCAGCTGATCGAGAACTACACCGCCGCGCTCAAGGGCACCGGCATGGGCGCGGCGTCGAACGCCCCGGTCGGCCGCATGATGTTCATCAGCCTGGTCACCGCGCTGGTGATCGCGCTCGGCAAGATCGCCATCTCGCTGCTGTCGGCGTTTGCGATCGTCTACTTTCGTTTTCCCTTTCGCATGCTCGTGTTCTGGTCCATCTTCGTCACGCTGATGCTGCCGGTGGAGGTGCGCATCGGGCCCACCTACTCGGTGGTGGCCAACCTCGGCATGCTCAACACCTATGCCGGCCTCACGGTGCCGCTGATCGCCTCGGCGACCGCCACCTTCCTGTTCCGCCAGTTCTTCCTGACCGTGCCCGACGAGCTGACCGAAGCCGCGCGCATCGACGGTGCGGGGCCGATGCGCTTTTTCAAGGACATCTTGCTGCCGCTGTCGGCCACCAGCTGCGCAGCGCTTTTCGTGATCCAGTTCATCTACGGCTGGAACCAATACCTCTGGCCGCTGCTCGTGACCACCGACGAGAGCATGTACCCGGTGGTGATCGGCATCAAACGCATGATCAGCGGGGGCGATGCCGCGACCGACTGGAACATCGTGATGGCCACCGCGGTGCTGGCGATGATCCCGCCGGCCCTGGTCGTGATCCTGATGCAGCGCTGGTTCGTCAAGGGCCTCGTGGATACAGAGAAATAAGAAGACAAACATGGCAGCCATCTCACTTCGCAACGTGATCAAGCGCTACGGCGCAGGCCCGAAGGCCAACCAGGTGATCCACGGCGTCAACGCCGAGATCAGCGATGGCGAATTCGTCGTGATCGTCGGCCCCTCGGGCTGCGGCAAGAGCACGCTCCTGCGCATGGTGGCCGGGCTGGAAGAAATCTCCGGTGGCGAGATCGCCATCGGCTCGCGTGTCGTCAATAACATCGAGCCCTCGGAGCGAGACATCGCGATGGTGTTCCAGAACTACGCGCTCTACCCGCACATGACGGTGTTCGACAACATGGCCTACGGCCTGAAGATCGCCAAGGTGCCGGTGCCCGAGATCAAGGCACGCGTCGACAAGGCCGCCGGCATCCTGCAGCTCGGCCCCTACCTTGCCCGCAAGCCACGCGAGCTGTCGGGTGGCCAGCGCCAGCGGGTGGCCATGGGCCGCGCCATCGTGCGCCAGCCACAGGTGTTCTTGTTCGACGAGCCGCTGTCGAACCTTGACGCCAAACTGCGCGCGCAAACGCGCATCGAGATCCGCAAGCTGCACGCCGAGCTGGGTGTCACCTCGCTCTTCGTCACCCACGACCAAGTCGAGGCGATGACACTCGCCCAACGCATGATGGTGATGAACGCCGGGCGCATGGAGCAGTTCGGCACGCCCGACGAGGTGTATGCCCGGCCTGCGACCACCTTCGTCGCAAGCTTCATTGGCTCACCGCCGATGAACCTGCTGACCGGCCGCGCCGAAGGGTCGACCTTCACACTCGATGGGCAAACGGTGCCGCTGCCAGCCCCTGCGCCGCGCAACGGCGAGCTGATGCTGGGCCTGCGGCCCGAGCACGTGGTGGCGGGTGGGTCGGGCGGCTGGCCGCTGAAGGTGGAGCTGATCGAAATGCTCGGCGCCGAGCGCCTGCTGCACGGCCAGCTGGGCAGCCACGACTTCACCTTGCGCATGGACGGCATGTTGCCGCCGCCCGCGGTGGGCAGCACGGTTCAGCTGCAGCTGTCGGCGCAGCACCTGCACTGGTTCGATGTATCGACAGGGGCCCGCGTCGAATGACAACGTGGCCCTACCCTTTGTGGATTGCCCACCGCGGCGCTGGCAAGCTCGCTCCCGAGAACACGCTCGCCGCATTTCGCCTCGGTGCTCACCACGGCTACCGCGCCTTCGAGTGCGACGTGAAGCTCAGTGCCGACGGCGTGCCCTTTCTGCTGCACGACGCCACCTTGCAACGCACCACGCCCGAAACCGGTGTGGCGAGCGAACGCCCTTGGAGCGAGCTGTCGCGCCTGGACGCCGGCGGCTGGCACAGCCGCCAGTTCGCGGGCGAGCCGCTGCCCAGCCTCGACACCATCGCGCGTTACTGCATCCGCAATGGCTTCGCGCTCAACATCGAGATCAAACCGACACCCGGTCACAACGAAGAGACCGGCCGGGTGGTCGCCCAACACGCCGCCGCCCTGTGGGCTGACGAGGCGCTCAAGCCGCTGCTCAGTTCATTCCAGCCCGACGCACTCTCGGCAGCCCGCGCCGCCGTTCCTTCGCTGCCCCGCGCGCTGCTGCTGGACAGCCTGCGCGACGGTTGGTTGCCCGAAGCGCAAGGCCTGGGCTGCGTGGCGGTCGTCGCCAACTGCCGCGTGCTCAACGAGGCCGTGATCGCCCAAGCCCACGCGGGCGGCCTGCGCGTGGCGAGCTACACGGTGAACGAGCCCGCCGAAGCGCAGCGCCTGTTCGACGCCGGCATCGACGGTTTGATCACCGACGCGGTGGACCGTTTTTCACCAGGCTCCGGCGTTCAGGTCTGAGCGTCCATTACCGTCGTGGGCCGCACCGACGCTTCGCCCCCCAGCCATTCGTCGGCGTCTTCAGCCTCGGGCAACACCTTCACGCCCCGGATCGCCGGGTGATGCCAGGCCAGCACGGCCAGCAGCAAGGCCGAGCCGCCCGAAAACGCGAGCGCGGCCCGCAGCCCGATGTGTTCACCGAGCCAACCGCCCAGCAGCGCGCCCGGCCCGGCCGCCAACAGGCTGAGCCAGCGCATCGCGCTCGTCATGCGGCCGAGCAACGGGCCGGGCGTCACCGCCTGGCGCATGGCCAGGAAGTTGATGAACACCAGCACCGCGCCCGCGCTGAACAGCAGCAGCATCACGGCAAACGCTGCCACCCCCCAGGCGTTCGCCGGCGCCACCGCCAGCAGCAACCAGCCCACCCCACACACCGCCGTGCCGATCACCAGGCTGGGGCCGGGGCCCACACGCCGGCTGATGCGGTTGCCGAGCACGCTCGCGATGATGGTGCCCAGCCCCATGCCCATGTAGCTCAAGCCCACCTGCTGCTCATTCAAGCCGAGCGTGCGGGTGGCGAACAGGATCTGCACCACCAGGGCCGCGTGGTGGCACATCTGCCACGCCCCGACGACCACGGCAAGCGCCACCAACAGCGGCGTGCCCAGCACGAAGCGCAGCCCGGTGCGCAGGTCACGCCAGAAATGCGTGCCACCCCGCAGTGAACGCCGGTCTTCCTGCACATGGACACCACGCAGGATCGCGGCAGACACGACCAGCAACACCGCATCCACCAGCAAAGCGAGAGGTGCACCGACCACCTTGATCAAGGCACCGGCAAAACCCGGGCCGGCCACTTCGGCGCCCGAGGTGGCGAGCGCGTTCTTGGCATGCGCCTCGACCAGGCGGTCGCGGGCCACCACCTGCGTCAGCACGATCTGCGCCGCCGAGCCGGCCACGGTGTAGATGGTGCCGATCACGAAACCGACCACATAGAGCCAGGTCATCGACAGCCAGCCCATCCACCAGGCGAAAGGCACACTCGCGACAACCACCCCCAACAGGCACTCGCCCACCACATACACCGGCAGCTTGCGCACGCGGTCGAGCCACACCCCCGAGGGCAGCGAAAACAGCACGAAGGGCGCGATCTCCATCGCCGTGAGAAAACCCATCTGCGTGGGGCTGGCGTGCAGCAGCACGGCGGCGGTGAGCGGCAGCGCCAGCATGGTCACCTGCCCGCCAAACGAGCTGATCAGGATGGAGCTCCACAGGCGCCGGTACACCGCGTCGCGCAGCAGGTCGTTGGGGGGCAGGCTGAACCACTGCCCCCAGGCTCGCCATCGTGCGATGAGCCGCTTCAACATGTGTCGTCTCCTCTTTCGTCTGTCGTTCGGGCGCGGGTGGCACCCTGGTGGATCGGTGGATCCGGATCAGCGAAAGAAGAAGCGCAACAAACCCGTTCTTCCGCCGAGGGTCTCAGCGGAACTTCGGTGGAAGTGAAGCTGAGAAGTTAAACGCCCCAGGAGGCCTGCACGACCGATGGGGTTGGCGACGAGAGCTGAATGCCGCGTCGGTGCACGCCCATGCCCAGAGCGCTGCGAAAAGCAGCGTCATGCGAGGGGCGGGTCAGGTGTTTCATGTCATGCAGGTGGGGTGAGCGGTCATGCTAACAGCGGCCCCTTGGGCGAGGCAAGCACCAAGCGCAGTGCCTCCCTAGAACCGAAGTCCGCCGATGCGCGGTGGCGTGTCGCGATACCGCACGTGCTCACAGTGGCCACTTCGCGGCTTTGCCTTGCACAGGCCCGGGCCGCTGCGCACCATGGGCACTCGCTCGTTTCACACGCCACACCCGGACACCCCCAATGGACAGCAGCGCGCACCTCACCCCCACCCACTCTCATCGAGGGCGCTGGCTCGCGCTGATCGCCGCGCTGGCTGTGTTCGCGCTCGGCGTGCACGGGCCCATCACCCAATGGGCGGGCTACCACCAGTTCGCCGATGTGCGGCCCTGGGGGCTGCTGCCGCATGCTGCCAATGTGCTGAGCAACCTGCCGTTTGCGGTGGTTGGTGTGTGGGCGCTCTGGCGCCTGGCGAACCAGCCCGGCATGCTGGCCTGGCGGCTGTTTGCCGCGGCCATCACGCTCACGGCGATCGGCTCGTCGGTCTATCACTGGCAGCCGGACAACGTCGGGCTGGTGATCGACCGGCTGCCCATCGCCTGGGCCTGTGCCACGCTGCTGTGCGCCTTCCTCGCCGAGCGGGTGGACACTCGCTGGGCCAACGCACGGTCGCTCGTGCTGGCGGTGCTGGTCAGCTCGTTGGCCGTGGCGTGGTGGGCCGTTGGTGAAGCCCACGGCCAGGGCGACTTGCGGCCCTATGTGTTCGTGCAGTTCCTGCCGATGCTGTTGATTCCGGCGGCACTGGTGATGAACATGCAAGCAGTGTCGCCACGCGCCTTGCCCGCTTCAGCCTGGTGGGCAGCCCTGGCCCTGTATGGCTTGGCCAAGGCCCTGGAAGCGGCCGACCACACCGTGCTGGAGGTGCTCGGCTTCATCAGCGGCCACAGCCTCAAGCACCTGCTGGCCGCCGGCACCGCCGGCTGGCTGCTGCGCGCTGCGGTGCTCAGCTGCGGTAATCGGCGTTGATCTTGACGTAGTCGACGCTGAAGTCGCAGGTCCACACGGTGGCCTGGGCCGAACCGCGACGCAGGTCGATGCGCACCGTGATCTCGGCCTGCTTCATCACCCGCGCGCCATCGGCTTCTTGGTAGCTGGCCTTGCGCCCGCCGTCGGTGACCACGTGCACGTCGTCGAGGAACATCTCGATGCGCGTCTGGTCGAGGTCGGCTATGCCGGCGTAACCCACGGCAGCGAGGATGCGGCCGAGGTTGGGGTCGCTCGCGAAGAAGGCCGTCTTCACCAGCGGCGAGTGGGCGATGGCGTAGGCCACTTGCTTGCATTCGGCCTCGGTCTTGCCGCCATCGACCTGCACGGTGATGAACTTGGTGGCGCCTTCGCCGTCGCGCACGATGGCCTGGGCCAGCTGGGTGGCGACATCGATCACCGCCTGGCGCAACAGCGCACCGTCACCCGAATCGAGCTGGGTGATGGCTGTGTTGCCGGCCAGCCCAGTGGCCACCACGACGAAGGAGTCGTTGGTCGAAGTGTCGCCGTCGATGGTGATGCGGTTGAACGACTTGTCGGCCGCCTCTGTGGTCAGCGCCTGCATCAGCTGCGGGGCGATCACCGCGTCGGTGGCGAGGAAGCTCAACATGGTCGCCATGTTGGGGCGGATCATGCCGGCGCCCTTGCTGATGCCGGTGATGGTGACCGTCTTGCCACCGATCTGGATCTGCCTCGACGCCGCCTTGGCCACGGTGTCGGTGGTCATGATGGCCTCGGCAGCCACACCCCAGTTGGCCTCTTTCAAGTCCGCAATGGCGGCCGGCAAACCCGCCGCGATGCGGTCGGTGGGCAACGGCTCCATGATCACGCCGGTGGAAAACGGCAGCACCTGTTCGGGCGAGAGGTTGAGCAACTGCGCCACCGACACGCAGGTCGAAAACGCGCGCATCAGGCCGTCTTCGCCGGTGCCCGCATTGGCGTTGCCGGTGTTGATGACCAGCGCACGCGGCCCGATGGCGGCGGCCAGGTGCTTGCGGCACAGCTGCACCGGCGCGGCACAGAAGCGGTTGGCGGTGAACACGCCCGCCACCTGGGAACCTTCAGCCAGGGTGATGACCGTCAGGTCACGGCGGTTGGCCTTGCGCACGCCGGCCATCGTGATGCCCAGCTGGACACCCGGAACGGGGTGCAGCGCCATGGGATCTGGGGCGGTGAGATTGACAGGCATGACAACTCCAAGAATCAGGCGGGTGGGCCGAACAAGGCTTCGATACCTCAGCCCGAACGGACATTTACTTGGTCAAAGCGCAACAGGGAGCGAAGCCAACCGTGACAGAGCAATGGCCGCCCGCCGGGCCGCCCCAAGGGCCGGCCAGCGCCCCTCGGGGGCAGGAGCGAAGCGACTGGGGGGCTAGGCTAACCGGCCGTGACACAGCTTGTATTTCTTGCCGCTGCCACACGGGCAGGGGTCATTGCGGCCGACCTTGGGAACCACGGTTGATTCGTCGGTTTCCTGCACCACACTGCCATCTTCGCTGGGGTGGGTGTAGGTCACGTTGCTGATGGCCTCGGCACGCTCCTCGATCGCCTCGGTCGCCTCAGCGACCTGCTCCTGGGTCTGGATGCGCACCGTCATCAGCACGCGCGTCACGTCCATCTTCACGATGTCGAGCAGCTGGCTGAAGAGTTCGAAGGCTTCGCGCTTGTACTCCTGCTTCGGGTTCTTCTGCGCGTAGCCACGCAGGTGGATGCCCTGGCGCAGGTAGTCGAGCGCGGCGAGGTGGTCACGCCAATGCTGGTCGATCGACTGCAGCAGGATCATGCGTTCGAAGGGCATAAACTGGTCGGCGCCCACACGCGAGAGCTTCTCGTTGAAGCTGTCGTTGCCGGCCTTGACGACCATCTCGACGATGTCTTCGGCGGCAATGGCGCTGCTCTTCTCGACATGCGCCTTCACGGCCAAATCGAGCTGCCACTCGTCGCGCAAGGTCTTCTCCAGCGCGTCCAGGTCCCACTGTTCTTCGACGCTGTCGGCGGGCACATAGGTGTGCACCACGTCGGTCAGCGTGCTTTCGCGCAGGCTGGTCACCTGGGCGGTGAGGTCGTTCGCTTCGAGGATCTCGTTGCGCTGCTGGTAGATCACCTTGCGCTGGTCGTTGGCCACGTCGTCGTATTCGAGCAGCTGCTTGCGCATGTCGAAGTTGCGCGCCTCGACCTTGCGCTGTGCGCCTTCGATGCTGCGGCTGACGATGCCGGCTTCGATGGCTTCGCCTTCGGGCATCTTCAGCCGGTCCATGATGGCGCGCACACGGTCGCCAGCAAAGATGCGCATCAGCGGGTCTTCGAGCGACAGGTAGAAGCGCGACGAACCCGGGTCACCCTGGCGGCCGGAGCGACCACGCAACTGGTTGTCGATGCGGCGTGACTCGTGGCGCTCGGTGGCGATGATGCGCAGGCCGCCAGCGGCCTTGACCTGGTCGTGCAGGCCCTGCCACTCGCTCCTGAGCTTGTCGGCGCGCGCCGCCTTTTCGGCCTCGCTGAGGGAGTCGTCGGCTTCGATGACCTTGATCTGGTTCTCGACATTGCCACCCAGCACGATGTCGGTGCCGCGGCCTGCCATGTTGGTGGCAATGGTGATGACACCCGGGCGGCCGGCCTGGGCCACGATCTCGGCCTCCTTGGCGTGCTGCTTGGCGTTGAGCACCGCATGTGGCAGCTTCGCGGCCTTGAGCTTCTCGGAGATCAGTTCCGAGTTCTCGATCGAGGTCGTGCCCACCAGCACCGGCTGGCCACGTTGGTGGCAATCGCGGATGTCGTTGATGACGGCGTCGAACTTCTCCTTGTTGGTCTTGTAGACCAGGTCGAGTTCGTCTTTGCGGGCGGTCGGCTTGTTGGGCGGGATGACCACGGTCTCGAGGCCGTAGATCTCCTGGAACTCATAGGCCTCGGTGTCGGCCGTGCCGGTCATGCCCGACAGCTTGCCGTACATGCGGAAGTAGTTCTGAAAGGTGATCGAGGCGAGGGTCTGGTTCTCGCTCTGGATCTGCACACCTTCCTTGGCCTCGACGGCCTGGTGCAGGCCATCCGACCAGCGGCGGCCCGTCATCAGGCGGCCGGTGAACTCGTCGACGATGATGATCTCGCCGTCTTGCACCACGTAGTGCTGGTCGCGGTTGTACAGGTGACGCGCGCGCAAGGCGGCATACACGTGGTGCATCAGCGTGATGTTCTGCGGGTCGTACAGGCTCGCGCCTTCGACCAGCAGGCCGGCTTCGCGCAGGATGCGCTCGGCGTTTTCGTGTCCGTCTTCGGTCAGGAAGACCTGGTGCGACTTTTCATCGACGGTGAAATCACCCGGGTCGATCACGCCCTCGCCGGTGCGCAGGTCGAGCTCGCCGATCTGCTTCTTGAGCTGCGGCACGACGGCGTTGATGCGCACGTACATGTCGGTGTGGTCTTCGGCCTGACCGCTGATGATGAGCGGCGTGCGGGCCTCGTCGATCAGGATCGAATCGACCTCGTCAACGATGGCATACGGCAGGCCACGCTGCACGCGGTCGGCCGTCTCGTGGACCATGTTGTCGCGCAAGTAGTCGAAGCCGTACTCGTTGTTGGTGCCGTAGGTCACGTCAGCGGCGTAGGCGGCCTGCTTTTCTTCGCGCGGCATCTGCGGCAGGTTCACACCCACCGTCAGGCCGAGGAAGTTGTAGAGCTGGCCCATCCACTCGGCGTCGCGGCGGGCGAGGTAGTCGTTCACCGTCACCACGTGCACACCCTTGCCGGTGAGCGCGTTCAGGTAGACGGGCAGCGTCGCCATCAGCGTCTTGCCTTCGCCGGTGCGCATTTCACCGATCTTGCCGTTGTGCAGCGCCATGCCGCCGATCAACTGCACGTCGAAGTGGCGCATCTTGAGTGCACGCTTGCTGCCTTCGCGCACCACCGCAAAGGCTTCGGGCAGCATGTCGTCGAGCGATTCGCCCTTGGCGACCCGCTGTTTGAACTCTTCCGTTTTGGCCTTGAGCGCCGCGTCGTCGAGTTGCTCGAACTTCGGCTCCAGGGCGTTGATCTGCTGCACCACCGCACGGTACTGCTTGAGCAGGCGGTCGTTGCGGCTACCGAAAATCGAGGTGAGAAGCTTGGGCAACATGCAGCGTCGGGGATGTGGGGGGCTGAAAAGCAGCGGGCAAATTCAAAGCGGCTGGCATCGCTGCCGGCCGCCTGAGAACTCTGAGAACTTCTGAGAAACGGGCAGTGTCGTGGGAACTGGGGCCGGCCCCGGCCTTTGCAAGGCAAAGCCCCTGTTACCGCGGGAAAAGCCTCGAATCTTACACCGGGGGGTGCGAGGCCCCCGGGGCCTCAGCGGGGGCTCTGCGCAGTGCTGACGGCAGGTGCCGGCCCGGCCCGCACCGCTGGCGCCACCGCTGTGCGCACGCCAACCGGCGCCTTGCCGGCCAGGAACTTGGCCGGGTTTTGCAGCACCCCCTCGACCATCACTTCGAAGTGAAGGTGTGGCCCGGTCGAGCGGCCGGTGGTGCCCACTTGCGCCACCACCTGCCCACGTTTCACCAGGTCGCCGGCTTTCACCAGGATCTTGGAGGCGTGGGCATAACGTGTCGTCAGCCCGTTGCCGTGGTCGATCTCCAGCAGGTTGCCGTAGGCAGCGTGAAAGTCGGTGGAGCGCACCACGCCCCCAGCGGCTGCCCTGATGGGCGTGCCCACGTCACCGGGAAAATCGAGCCCGGTGTGCAAGGCGGCACGGCCCGAAAACGGATCGGAGCGGAACCCGAAGCCCGAGCCCACCGCTCCATTGATCGGAGGGCTGTTGGGCACCATCAGGGCGGCCAGCCGGTTCTCGAACAGGCGCGATTCGATCATCGTGAAGAGGTCATTGCTCTGCTCGGCGGCCTCGTCGAGAGAAGAGACCATGCCATTGAGCTGGTCGAGGGAGGGTTTGCGGGCGGGTACGAACGGGCCACCCTGCCCACCGCGCAGCGAAGCCGGGGCGATCTGCTTGAGCTCTTCGGGTTTGACGCCGGCCAGGCCTGAGACCCGCTCGCCGATGGCTTCGAGCTTGATCAACTTGGCCTGCATCTCGCCGACCTTTTCTGCCATTGCGTCGAGGTTTTCGCGCATGAACCGGTCGCGCTGCGCAAACTCGTCGCGCACCACCAAGCGCACGATCTGGCTCACCACCGGCCAGCCTTCGCGGGCGGCCTTCAGGAAGATCACGTGGTAGATGGTGCCCGAGAGCAACAGCAGCAAGGTGAGCAGGCCTGTCAGGATTCCGGCCAGCTGCAAGCGATTGAAGTGCAGGACACGCGTTCGCGCCATGCTGCCGTGCGTGATCATGATTTGCATCGCTAAACTCCTTGCGGTGAACCCGAAGCCGCCCCCGGTCACCCCCAACGCTCTGCGCATCGAAGAGGCGCTTGATCGCAGCCTCCCACTTGCGCGACTCCAGCAACTGCTGCGCGAATCGAAAGCGCGCTTCGAAGCTGTTCGACCTGTCCTGCCGGCGGCTTTGGCCGCTCATGTGACTCCCGGCCCCGTGGATGGCGAGGGGTGGTCGCTGCTGGTGGCCAATGCCTCGGTGGCAGCCAAGCTGCGCCAGCTTCAACCTCGGCTTGAGGATGCACTCAAGCAGCGGGGATGGCAGGTTACTGCAATCAGGATCAAGGTTCAATCGAGCTGATACCAGACGTATCAGCGGCTCGGCCCCAAGATCGGCGCGTGCGCGGCGTGCCAGCGCGGCAGTTTCTTGGGTGAGTTTTGTTGGGTGGTGCCCCCGGCAGGAATCGAACCCGCGACCTTCGGTTTACAAAACCGCTGCTCTACCAGCTGAGCTACAAGGGCCAAGGCCGCAATTTTAAGCGCGGCCAGCTTTCTATTTGATGCGCTTGAGCGACGGACGGCCACCACTTGGCGGCTCCGGAGGCTCCTGATCGCCATCGTCCGTGGCAGTGTCCTTCGCGGTGCCCGACGCGTTGTCGTCGGCCGTGGCCAGGCGCAGCCCGCCGGGCTGGGTCGGTCGGTCGGGTGACTCGCTCGGAACAGGCGGCAACGGCGACTCGGCGCCGGCGGCGCTTTCGGTGGGCACCGGAAACGCCATGCCTTGCCCGTTTTCACGCGCATAAATGGCGATCACGTGGTCGACCGGCACGGTGATGTCACGCGAGCTGCCGCCAAAACGCGCCTTGAACTCGATCAACTCGTTACCAAGCTTCAGGGCCGTGGTGGCCTCGAAGCCGACGTTCAGAACGATCTCGTTGTTCTTCACGTACTCCATCGGCACCTGCACGCTGGCGTCCACATACACCGCCAGGTACGGCGTGAAGCCGTTGTCGGTGCACCAGTCGTGCAGGGCGCGAATCAGGTAAGGCCGGGTCGAACTCCCGGCGTTGCCCGGCGAAGAGGGAATGAGGCTCATGCCAGTTCTGGGGCGACAGGCCGTTACTTGCGCATGACCTTTTCAGAGGGCGTCAGCGCCTCGATGTAGGCCGGGCGCGAGAAGATGCGCTCGGCGTACTTGAGCAGCGGCACGGCGTTCTTCGACATGTCGATGCCGTAGTAGTCCAGGCGCCACAGCAGCGGGGCGATGGCCACGTCGAGCATCGAGAAGTCGTCGCCCAGCATGAACTTGTTCTTCAGGAAGATGGGCGCGAGCTGGGTCAGGCGGTCGCGAATTTGCGCGCGGGCCTTTTCCAGCTGCTTGTCGGTGGGCTTGCCGCCACGCGACTCGAGGATGTTCACGTGGGCGAACAACTCCTTCTCGAAGTTGAGCAGGAACAGGCGCACACGGGCACGGGCGACCGGGTCACCCGGCATCAGCTGCGGGTGCGGGAAGCGCTCGTCGATGTACTCGTTGATGATGTGCGACTCGTACAGGATCAGGTCGCGCTCGACCAGGATCGGCACTTCGTTGTACGGGTTCATCAGCGCGATGTCTTCGGGCTTGGCGAACAAGTCCACGTCGCGGATTTCGAAGTCCATGCCTTTTTCAAACAGGACAAAACGGCAACGGTGCGAATAAGGGCAGGTCGTTCCGGAGTAAAGCACCATCATGATGGCGGCTCCTTGAGGCTAGAGGTCTTGCAAAACACAAACGGAGTGGGCGAACCCTTAGCGGGCATCCCACTCCGCAAACGATCGGCGCCGCGGTCAGCGGCACAGGTCGAACGCTTATTTCACGTCTTTCCAGAAGGCAGCGTTCAAGCGCCAGGCAATCAGCGTGAAGAAGGCAAGGAAGATGAGCACCCAGACACCGAGCTTGACTCGGGTGTTCTGCGCCGGCTCACCCATCCACTGCAGGAAACCGACCAGATCGGCCACGGCATTGTCGTAGTCAAGCGCGTTCATCGTGCCCGGCGTCAACTGCTCGTAGCCAGCAAAACGATGCACCATTTTGCCTTCATGGTGCGGGTCTTTTTCGTCGACGTACTTGGCTGCGCGCTGGCCCTGCAGTTCCCACAGCACATGGGGCATCCCCACGCTCGGGAAGACCAGGTTGTTCCAGCCGGTGGCGGTGGTGTCGTCGCGGTAATAGCTGCGCAGGTAGGTGTAGAGGTAGTCCGCGCCCGAACCCTGGCCGGCGGCGGCACGCGAACGCGCGATCACCGTCAGGTCAGGCGGCAACGCGCCGAACCATTCCTTGGCCTGTTTGTCGCTCATCGTCACCTTCATCGTTTCGCCAACCTTGTCGGTCGCGAACATGAGGTTCTTCTTGATCTGGTCTTCGGTCAGGCCGATGTCGCGCAGCCGGTTGTAGCGCATGAACGAGGCCGAATGGCAGTTCAGGCAGTAGTTGACGAACAGCTTGGCGCCGTTTTGCAGCGCGGCCATGTCGGTCACCTTGGCTTGCGGGAACTTGTCCCAGGCGGGGCCGCCGCCTGCTGCGATAGCGCTCGTACTCAGGCCCAGCGAGAACAGCAAAATGAAAATCAGTTTCTTCATGGTGTGAGGTTCCGGCTTGCTTTTCAGTGGGCGGCAAAAGTCACGCGGTCTGGCACCGGCTTGGACTGGCCGATGCGGCTCCACCAGGGCATCAGCAAGAAGAAGCCGAAGTAGAACAAGGTGCCGACCTGCGACACGCGCTCACCCGTCGGCGACGGCGGTTGCACACCCAGGTAGCCCAGCACCACGAACACCAGCACGAACACGCCGTACATCACCTTGTGCCAATCGGGACGGTAGCGAATCGACTTCGCCTCGGCACGGTCCAACCAGGGCAGGAAGAACATGATGACGACTGCGCCGCCCATCACGACCACGCCCCAGAACTTGGCTTCAAAGGTCAGCAGCAACGCTGCGCCGACCACGGCACCGATGGCGATGGCGAGCTTGCCCAGCGACGAGAACCCGCCCTTGACGATGCCCAGCACCGCGCCGAGGCCGAGCAGGGCGACCAGGACGTAGACCATCTCCGAGGTGGTGGCGCGCAGCATCGAGTAATAGGGCGTGAAGTACCAGACCGGCGCGATGTGCGCAGGCGTCTTCAGAGGGTCAGCCGGAATGAAGTTGTTGTATTCAAGGAAGTAGCCACCAAACTCCGGCGCGAAGAACACGATCGCGGTGAACACCATCAGGAACACGCTGGTCGCGTAGATGTCGTGCACGGTGTAGTAGGGGTGGAAAGGAATGCCGTCGAGCGGGATGCCCTTGGCATCTTTCTTGGCCTTGATTTCGACGCCGTCGGGGTTGTTGGAGCCCACTTCGTGCAGCGCGATGATGTGCGCCACCACCAGGCCCAGCAGCACCAGCGGCACGGCAATCACGTGGAAGCTGAAGAAGCGGTTCAGGGTGGCGTCAGACACCACGTAGTCGCCGCGGATCAGCAGCGCCAGGTCAGGGCCGATGAAGGGCACGGCCTGGAACAGGTTGACGATCACCTGGGCGCCCCAGTACGACATCTGGCCCCAGGGCAGCAGGTAGCCCATGAAGGCTTCGGCCATCAGGCACAGGAAGA
>NZ_JADMJX010000275.1 GCF_018780185.1 Rhizobacter sp. | reverse complement strand
GTGCTGATCACCGACCACAACGTGCGCGAGACGCTGGGCATCTGCGACCGCGCCTACATCATCAGCGAGGGGCGTGTGCTGGCCGAAGGCACGCCGACCGAAATCGTCGAAAACGCCGACGTGCGAAAGGTCTACCTCGGCGAACACTTTCGAATGTGATGGGCTCCCCCCGAAGCGCCTTCGGCGCCTCCCCACAGGGGGCGCCACCAGCGGCCCGGCAGAGCCGGTTCCGCGGTGTCCGCTCGATCTCCGCGACGCGTTCCGCGCGTGGGTTGCGTGGCACACCTGACCGACTCAAGAGCGCCGAATGAAACCGTCATTGCAGGTACGCCTGTCGCAGCACCTGGCGCTCACGCCCCAGCTTCAGCAATCGATCCGCTTGCTGCAACTCTCCACACTCGAACTTCACCAGGAAGTCGAGCAGATGCTGGAGCAGAACCCCTTCCTCGAAGCCGAAGAAGAAGCGGCCGCCGCGTTCGAGCCGATGACCGAGCGCATCTCGCCTTCGGAGCACGTGGCCGAGCGCGAAGCCGAGCGGGTGGCCGAGCCGAACTCCGACTCGGCGCCCGACGAAGCCACGCCCGGGGTCGACAGTGCCGAGTTCGGCACGACGGAGCGCGAAGACTGGGAAAACGGCACCGAGCGTGATGACTTCGACGGCATCCGCGAGCTGCCCAACAGCAGCGGTACCGGTACCAACAACGACAGCGACGACTTCGACCCGCAAGAGCGCAACGCCGTCGGCGAGAGCCTGCAGGAGCACCTGCGTAACCAGCTGCTCGGCATGCGCCTGAGCGCCGAAGACGCGGCGGCGGTCACCGTGCTGATCGAGTCGCTCAACGACGACGGCTACCTTGCCGACCCGTTGGAAGAGATCGCCGCACAACTCGCCGACACCGATGAGCAGCGCGAAGAGATTCTCGAGCGCCTGCAGTGCGCCCTGAAGTGGCTGCAGAACATGGAGCCTCTGGGCGTGGGCGCCAGCGACCTGGGCGAGTGCCTGACGCTGCAGTTGCGCGCCCTGCCACGCAGCGAAGCGCAGATGATTGCCATCATGATCTGCAAGCAGCACCTGGAGCTGCTGGCCCGCCGCGACATGAAGAAGCTGATGGCCGCCACCGGCGCCGATGAAGAGCTGATCAAGCAGGCGCAGGCGCTGATCGTCGCCACCGAGCCCAAGCCGGGCCGCCAGTTTGCGCGCGCCGAGGCCAACATCATCGTGCCCGACGTCATCGTGCAGAAGTCGGGCCGCAACTGGAAAGTGGTGCTCAACCCCGACGTGATGCCCAAGCTGCGCATCAACGACTTGTACGCGCAGGCGATTCGCGGCGGCCGCGGTTCGGGCGGCGCCAACGCGGGCCTGAGCTCGCGACTGCAAGAGGCGCGCTGGTTCATGAAGAACATCCAGCAGCGTTTCGACACCATCCAACGGGTGAGTCAAGCCATCGTCGAGCGGCAGAAGAGCTTCTTCACGCACGGCGAGATCGCGATGAAGCCGTTGGTGCTGCGCGAGATCGCCGATGAACTCGGCCTGCACGAGTCGACCATCTCGCGCGTGACCACCGCCAAGTACATGGCCACCATGTTCGGCACCTTCGAGCTGAAGTACTTCTTCGGCTCCTCGCTCAACACCGATGCCGGCGGCAACGCGTCGAGCACCGCGGTGCGCGCACTCATCAAGCAACTGGTGGCGGCCGAAGACGCGGCCAAGCCGCTGTCGGACAGCCAGCTCTCCAAGATGCTCGAAGAGCAGGGCATCCAGGTGGCGCGGCGCACCGTCGCCAAGTACCGCGAAGCCCTGCGCATCGCGCCGGCCAACCTGCGGCGGGCAATGTAATGGCACTCCCCTTGTTTTTGCCCTGCGCCGCCGGCGTCGAAGCCTGGTTGGCCGAAGAGGTGCAGCGCATTCTTCCGCAGGCCCAGGTGCACACCGGCCGCGGCGGCGTGGGTGTCGATGGCGACCCCGTCGACGTGATGGCGCTCAACCTGGAGAGCCGCCTCGCGCAGCGTGTGCTGGCCGAAGTGGCGTCCGGCCCTTACCAAAGCGAAGACGACATCTACGCGCTGGCGCGCAGCGTCGACTGGCAACAGTGGATCACGCCCGAGCACACGCTGCGGGTCGACACCACTGCGCACCGCAGCCCGCTGCGCAGCCTCAACTTCGCCGCGCTGCGCGTGAAAGACGCGGTCTGCGACCTGCTGCGCGAAGCCACCGGCGAGCGCCCGAGCGTCGACACCCAGCAGCCCGACCTGCAGATCGTGCTGCACCTGGGCGAGACGCACGCGTCGTTGTATGTCGACACCTCGGGCGAGTCGCTCTTCAAGCGCGGCTGGCGTGAAGACAAGGGCGACGCGCCGCTGAAAGAAACACTCGCCGCCGCGATGCTGGCCGCCGCCGGCTGGCGCGGCACGCCAGAAGAAGGCGGCGCCTTGCACGACCCCTGCTGCGGCTCCGGCACCATCGCCATCGAGGCCGCGCAGATCGCCTGCGGCATCGCACCGGGCCTGAAACGCCGCTTTGCCTTCGAGCGCCTGCTGCCGTTTGCCGACGCGGAGATGCGCGCGCAATGGCAGCGGCTCAAGAGCCATGCGCAATCACGCATCCATGCGAGCGCGGTGCCGATCTTTGCGAGCGACGTGGCCTTTCGCATGGTCGACTTTGCGCGCCGCAATGCGCAGCGCGCCGGGGTGGAGCAATACATCCAGTTCAACGGCGGCGATGCGCTGGAGCGCCCTGCACCACCCTTGCCCGAAGGCCTGCACGGCACGCTGATGATCAACCCGCCCTATGGCGAGCGCATCGACGTGGCGGGCAAAGCCGCGCGCCCCTCGGCCCAAGACAGAGACACACCGGACGATTTCTTCCCTCGCCTGGCCGCCCACTGGAAACGCGCCTACACCCAGCACCCTGCGGGTTGGACGGCCTGGGTGCTGAGCCCCGACATGAAGCTGCCGAGCGCGATGCGCCTGAAAGAATCGCGCCGCGTGCCGATGTGGAACGGCCCGATCGAGTGCCGCCTGTTCCGCTTTGACCTGGTTGCCGGTTCGGCACGTTGACGGAGCCGACCATGGCCTCATCGCTTCCTTCGGGCCGCTGGCAAGACCTCACCACCACCGACTTCGCGCGCGTCGACCCGGCGCGCACCATCGCGCTGCTGCCGGTGGCCGCGATCGAGCAACACGGCCCGCACCTGCCACTGTCGACCGACGCGGTCATCAACGAGGGTGTGGTGAACGAGATGCTGCAACGCCTGCCGGCGTCGGCTTCGGTGCTGGTGCTGCCCGCGCTGAATGTGGGTGACAGCCTGGAGCACACCGCCTTCCCCGGCACCCTCAGCGCCGACATCAACGACCTGCTTGGGCTGTGGCTCGCGGTCGGGCGTGGCGTGGCGCGCGCCGGGGTGCGCAAGCTGGTGATCTTCAACAGCCACGGCGGCCAGCGTGCGCACGTCGACCTGGCGGCGCTGCGCTTGCGCGTGGCGCACGGCCTGTTGGTGGTGCGTGCGCACAGCTTCTCGTTCGGCGTGCCGCCGGGCTTGTTCGAGGTCGATGAGCTGGCGCATGGCCTGCACGGCGGTGCCGTCGAAACCTCGTTGCTGCTGCACCTGCGACCCGAGCTGGTGCGGCAAGAAGCGCTGGCCGACTTCCCTTCGTTCGGCAGCACCTTGGCCGCCCGCGGCGGCCTGCTCGGCGTCGAAAAGCCGGTCGGCATCGGCTGGATGACACAAGACCTCAACCCGCAAGGCGTCTGCGGCAACGCGGCCGCGGCGAGTGTCGACAAGGGCCGGGCCCTGCTCGATCACCTGGCCACGCAGCTGGTGAAGTTGCTGGCCGAGGTGGAGGCGATGGCGGTGCCCGCGTCGCCCGACACGCTCCGTTCGGGCTGAGCCTGTCGAAGCCAGCGCCGTGTTGTGCGCGCCCTCCCTTCGACAGGCTCAGGGTGATCGGAATACAAGCTCAGGGCGAACGGAGTTATTCAGCCGTGTGATTCGTCGGCGCGCAGGTGCCCTGCGTGCTCGTGCTTGGTCTGCACGTAACGCGCGTTGTGGGTGTTGACATCGGCCAGCAGCGGCACACGGTCCACCACCTCGATGCCCGCGTCGCGCAGCGCATCGATCTTGTGCGGGTTGTTGGTCAGCAGCCGGATGCGCGCGATGCCCAGCGCCTGCAGCATCGCGGCGGCGGCCTGGAAGTCGCGCTCGTCTTCGCGAAAGCCGAGGTAGCGGTCGGCCTGCAGCGTGTCGAGCCCACCGTCTTGCAGGCGGTAGGCGCGCAGCTTGTTGGCCAGGCCGGTGCCACGCCCTTCCTGCGCCAGGTAGAGCAGCACGCCGCCGGCCACGGCCAGGTGCTCGATGGCGCGCTGCAACTGGTCGCCACAATCGCAGCGCAGGCTGCCGAGCAGGTCGCCGGTCAGACACGAAGAGTGCAGGCGCACCGGCACCGGCTCGTGCAGCGCCGGCTGGCCCACGATGATGGCCACGTGCTCGGCATCACCGTCGATCTCTCTGAACAGCACCAGCTTGCAGTCGTCGTGCGCCGCAATCGGCACCCGCGCATCGCTCACCCGTTGCAGCGCCCACGCGCGCCGTGACGCCACCTGCATCACCTCGTCGGCCGGCACGCGATGCACCAGCGCCGCATCCAGTGCGGCGCTCCTGGAAGCGGGCAGCTCGGCCACCAGCAAGGCGGGCGTCAGGCGCGCACGCTTGCACAGGGTCAACGCGGCCAACATCGCCGGGCCGGCCGGTTCGGCCTCACCCAGCAAGGACTCATCGACACACCCTGGCGTGACCGCGCAGAGCAGCTGCACCTGCTCCACCGTGATCGGTGTGTCGAGGGACAGAGCGAGCGGCGTGGACGCGTCGGCCCAGCCCATGGCCTGCAGCCGCTCGGCGGTCAGCAGCAAGCGCATGCGGGCACCCGAGAGGCGAACGAGCTCCTGCAGCCGGGCCGGGCTGAGCGTCTCGACGGCCGCCGCGAGGCAGCACCCGGCGCCATCAAGCTCGTGCAGCGCAATCGGGCGACCGTGTCGCAACTCGGAGCAGGCTCGGTCCACGCGCACGGCCGCCAACTCGGCAGCCGGGGGGGATTCTTCAGTGTGTGGCCGCAAGGGGCTGGTCAAGGCACTCATCTAACCTAGGATACCGGCGACCGCGCGCCTGACCTAGCACCAATTCCTCATGGCCTTGTAGGCCCTTTCCACTTTCTGCCCCGATGCCAGAACCGATCCATGCGATGAACGCCGACGCCCCACCGCCACCCGACTGGCCGGCGCTGTGGGATGAGGTGTTGCGTGTGCGGGCGGCGACCGCATCGGTCTCCGAACTGAACGCACAAGGGCTCAGCCCAGGCAGCGCCGCGCTGCTCTCGCTGTACCGGCCGCTGCTCGGCAGCGCCTGGTGCGTGGCCCAGCTGGGCCAGAGCCTCGACGGCTGCGTGGCCACGCACAGCGGTGACTCCTACTTCGTGACCGGCGGCGAGAGCCTGCTGCACCTGCACCGCCTGCGCGCTTTGTGCGACGCCGTGCTGGTGGGCGCGGGCACCGTCATGGCCGACAACCCGCTGCTCACCACCCGGCGTGTGCCAGGGCCCAGCCCGACGCGTGTGGTGCTCGACCCCGCTGCACGGCTCGATGGCCGCGCGCGGGTGTTCACCGAGGCCCAGGCGACCACACTGTGGCTGTGCGACGCGCGCCATGCCCCTGCTGCCCGAGCGGCGTTGGCCAGTGGCCCTGCCGAGGTCGTGGCCATCGAGGGCTTGCTGGACGCGGGCGGTGCCTGGCACCCCGAGCGCGTGGTGGCGGCGCTCGCGGCGCGCGGCCTGCAGCGGCTGTTCGTCGAAGGCGGCGGCGTGACGGTGTCGCGCTTCATGGCGGCTGGCTGCCTGGATCGCCTGCACCTGGTGGTGGCGCCGGTCTTGATCGGCGCCGGTCGGCGCGGCTTGCAGTTGCCGCCGTGGGCGACCATGGCCGATTGCCCGCGGCCGCTTGCGCAGCGCGTGGTGCTGGGGGATGACACGCTGTGGGACCTGGACCTGCGCGCTGCGCAGCCGCCGCTCAGGTCTTGATGCGGCCGGGCGTGGCGATCACGTCGAGGTGGCCGATGCGCAGCGTGCTGTGCGCGGCGAGGGCGTGGCGCCGGGTTTGCCAGGCGCGCAGCGCGCTCATGGCATGGGGGTCTTGCTCGATTGCCGCCTGGGCGATGCCGTCGATCAAGGTGCGCTGCAGGCCGAGCGCGGCCGGGTCGCGCCGGGCGTCGATCCACCAGTCGCTCGGGGCCGACTGCACGGCGTAGCCCGCCGCACGAAAGCCCTCGATGGCGCTTGCGGCGGCCATCGGCCCCAGCGCAGGGCCGAAGCCCTTGTCACGGCGCTGGTGGGCGTCGAACAGCTCGCTGGCCAGCGCGTCGAGCGGGTCGAGCGGGTCCCACAGCGCGCGGCCGTCAACGCTGAGCGCGAACAGCACCGACGCACCCGCGTCGCGGCACAAGGCCACCAGGCGCTGCAGCCATGCGGCGCTCACCAGATCGAGCAGGGCCGATGCGGTGACGAGCGTGGTGCCCTCGAAGGACAGCGTCTCCAGGTCACGCGCCAGATCGAGCAGCACACGCTCGATGGTGGCCTCGCCTGGTGTCTCTGACCAGGTGTCGAGCAGGGCGGTGTCGTGGTCGACCACGCGCCACTGCTGCGCACCGGCGAGCATCGGTGCCAGTGCGCGAAAGTTGGCCCCGGTGCCGCAGCCCAGGTCGATCACCTGCCAGGGCTGGGCCTCGGGTTTCAGAGCGGCCAGCCAGCGGGCGAGTTGCAGCCGCTCGGCAGACACGGTGCGTGCTGCGGCGTCGAAGGGCTCGCGCTGGCGCAACCAGTCGGCGCTGAAGCCGCTCATGCCAACTCCTCCAACACGGCGGCGAAGCGCGCGGCGGCCTGGGCCCAGGTCGGCAGCTGTTCAGCGGCGGCGCGCGCACCCGCGGCGAAGCGCGCACGTTCGGCGGGCTGCGTGATCAAGCTTGCCAGCGCCTCGCGCAGGGCCACCACGTCACCGGGCGGCACGTGCAGGCCGGCCGTGCGTGGCAGCGTCTGCGCCAGCGCGCCGCCCGTCGTGCACACCACCGGCAGGCCATGGGCCAGTGCTTCGGTGATGACCATGCCGTAACCCTCGTGAAAGGACGGCAGCACGAACAGGTCGGCGGCTGCGTAGTGAACCGCCACGGCGGCCTCGATCAGCTCGCCGTGCCAGTGCACACGCTCGGCGAGCCCGAGCTCGGTGACGAGGCGGTGCAACCGGTCGCTGGTCAGCGTGTCACGTTGCGTGCTGCCCACGCAGTGCAGTGTCCAGTCGAGCGTTGGCAGGCCGGCGAGTGCTTCCAGCAGCACGGCATGCCCTTTGCGCGCGGTCAGTGTGGCGACACAGAGCAGACGCACCGTGCTGTCTGCCGAAGCTCGGTGAGCGGGCACCCGATCCGTTCCCGGCTCGACGACGCGGACGCGATTGGAAGGCACGCCCATCGGTGCGAGGTCTCGCGCGGTGGCCTCGCTGGTGACGATCACACGGCGCGCCGCCTGCAATGCTCGGCATTCGTTCGTGCGCAGTGTGTCGCGGGCCGTGTCGGCCAGGCCGGTTTCCAGGTGCAGCGGGTGGTGCACCAAGGCCACCCAGCGCAGTCGCGTCACGTGGCGGTGCGCCAGCTCGGGCATCGCCCCAAAGGCCAGTCCATCGGCCACCACCAGGGCGCCATCGGGCAGCGCGTCGAGCTGCGCTTGTGCGTGCGCCAGCGTGGCGGCGTCGGGCCAGGGGAAGCTGTCGCCCAGCGTACAGAGATCCACCTGCCACCCGCTCTCGCGCAACGCCACGCCGATGCGGCGGTCGTAGCGGTAACCCCCGGTCGGTGTGCGCCAGTCGCCGGGGATCACGAAGTGGCAGGCACGTCGCATTTCAGGCGCCGGCCGGCAGCGCGCCCTCGTACGACGCCCACGCCACATGCGACTCGTTGAGCGTCACCTTCATCTGCGACAGGCCCGACGCATGTGGCCCCAGCTCGCCGGCCGTGATGCGTGCAGCGATGCGGTCGAAGATCACCCGCGCGAGGAATTCGGTGGTGGTGTTCTGGCCGCTGAAAGCCGGCTCGTCGTCGAGGTTGCGAAAGTTCATTTCGGCCAGCACGGTCTTGAGCACCTCGGTCGCGAGGCCGATGTCGACCACCACGCCGTCGGCATCGAGCGCGGCCCGGCGCAGCTCGAGATCGACGACGTAGGTGGCGCCATGCATTCGCTGCGCGGGGCCGAACACCGCGCCGCGAAAGCTGTGGGCGATCATGAAGTGGTCTCGCACGTTGACGGCGTACATCCGGTGTCCTTGAAGAAGTGTTCAGTAGTCGATGCGCTGGCACAGCGTGTCGGGCGACTTGCCCGCCAACCGCGCCAGCACCTCAGGCAAATCGTCGAAGCGGGCAATGTCGGTGATCAAGCCGTCGAGCACCGGCTCGCTGAGCAGCGACAAGGCGAGTGCAAGACGCCGCTTGTAATCCCACCGGGCGCGCTGCGCGGTGGCGACCTGGCCGACCTGCGAGCTCTTGAGCGTGAGGCGCCGCGAATGGAAAGCCTCACCCAGCGGCACGTTCACGGCGCGGTCACCGTACCAGCTCAGTTCAAGCACCGTTGCTTCGAAGCCGGCCAGGCGCAGCGCCGTGGCGAGACCGGCGGGCTGGCCGCTGGTGTGGATCACGAGATCCGAGTCGGGCGTGGCGTTCTCCGGCAACACGAAGCGCGCGCCGAGTTGGGTGGCGATGTCGGCCCGCGAGGGCAGCACGTCGACCACCTCCACCTGGCAGCCGGGCAGCCGCGCGGCCAGCCAGGCCACCAGCAGGCCGAGCGTGCCAGCGCCCACCACGGTGATGCGGTCGCCCAGGCGCGGTGCGGCGTCCCACAGCGCATTCACTGCGGTCTCCAGGTTGGCGGTGAGCACGGCACGTTTGGCCGGCACGCCGGGCGGCAGCGGGTGCACCGCCTCGGCCGGCACGTTGTAGTGCGTCTGGTGCGGGTACAGGCAGAACACCGTACGGCCCAGCAACTCGGGTGGGCCTTGTTCGACCACACCGACGCTGACGTAGCCGTACTTCACTGGCGCGGGAAAGTCGCCACGCTGAAACGGTGCGCGCATGCGCTGGTGTTCGCTGGCTGGCACTTCGCCGCGGAACACCAGGCCTTCGGTGCCCCGGCTCACGCCGCTGTGCAGCGTGCGCACGCGCACCTCGCCGGGTGCGGGCGGCGGCAGCGGCTCATCACGCAGCTCGGCGCGGCCGGGTTCGGCCAGCCAGCACGCGCGCGCAATGGCGACAGGGTGAGAGGGAGATGAGGGCACGGAAAGACTTCGTTAAAGTGACCCGATGCACAAGGGCAGCGACACACAGCAGTCGATCTTAAGGGGCGCATGGTGAGCCCCTTGGGCCGTGATGCGCTGCGCGAGTTGCTCGCCTTGGGCGTCTTGACCGGGGTGGCCGGCATCGCGATCGGTTCGCTGGCAGGCTTCGGCCCGGGCTACGTGATCAAAGCCCTCGCGATCTACGCGAGCGGGGCAGTGTTGGTCTGGCGCGGCCTGCCGAAGGCCCACCCGCATCCGCGTTTCGGCCCTGCCAACCGGGTGACGCTGCTGCGCCTGGCCGCGTCAAGCCTGCTGGCCGGCGTGGTCGGCGAGCCGCTGGGGCAGCCCGACACGATCGCGTGGGTGATCGTCGCCGCCGCCACCGTGACCGCCGTGCTCGACGCCGCCGACGGCCCGCTCGCCCGCCGCAGCGGCATGGCCAGCGACTTCGGTGCCCGCTTCGACATGGAGACCGATGCCTGGCTCACGCTGGTGCTGTGCGGCCTGATCGTGCAGTTCGACAAGGCGGGCGCCTGGGTGCTGGCCGCGGGCCTGATGCGTTACGTCTTCGTGGCGGCCGCTCGCCTGTGGCCCTGGTTGTCGGGCACACTGCCCCCGAGCCTGCGGCGCAAGGCGGTGTGCGTGGCGCAGATCACCACGCTGATCGTCTGCCTCGGGCCGATCGTGCCGCACGCGCTCTCATCGGCGCTGGCCGCTGCCAGCCTGCTGGTGCTGGCCTGGTCTTTTGCGGTTGACGTGCGAACGCTCGCCAAGACGCGAGCCCACCTGCTGGAGTCATCGACATGAAAGCTGTCCTCTTTTCATCACGCGCCTGGCTGGCCCTCACGCTGCTGCTCGCCGCCAGCACCGTGCGTGCCGAGCCCGCACGCTACGAGCTCGACCCGAGCCACTTGGTCGTCGGCTTCCTGGTCGAGCACATCGGCTACGCCAAGGTGCAGGGCATGTTTCGCACCGCGCGCGGCAGCTACCGCTTCGACGAGGCCACCGGCGCGCTCTCCGACGTGCGTGTCGAGGTCGACACCGCCAGCGTGTTCAGCAACCACACCAAGCGCGACGATCACCTGAAGGGGCCGGTGTTCCTCAACAGCGCCGAGCACCCGAAGATGGTGTTCACCGCCAGCAGCGCCAAGCGCACCGGCGACCGCACCTTCGAGATCGCGGGCCAGCTGCAGCTGATCGGCAAGACGCAGCCCGTCACCTTGCAGGCCACCTGGAACAAGAGCGCCGATTCGCCCATCGGCACCGGCCCGCTCGGTGGCAAGCCCTATGTGATGGGTGTGTCGGCGCGCGGTGTCTTCAAGCGCAGCGCGTATGGCATGAACTACGCCGTGGCCAACGGCTGGGTGGGCGACGAGGTGCACATGCTGATCGAGTTCGAGGCGGTGCGGCAGTGAGCCTTCTGCGTTGACGGCGCCGACCCTTCGGCGCAGTGCCTGGCGGTGGGCGGGCTGGCTGCTGCGTTTTGCGGCCGCGCTCTTCCTGCTCAACCTGCTGTTCACCTTCGAGAACCTCTGGCCGGGCTTGGGTGTGCTCAGCGTGCCTCGGCTGTCGTTCGAGCTTTGCCTGGCGGTGCTGGCGCTGATGGGCTGGGTGGCCTGGCGCGGTGGCTTGTCGACGCGCGCGGCCTCGGCCCTCGCGGTGGTGGCGCTGCTGGGCGGGGCGCTTCGTTATGTCGAGGTGACCGCGCCCGCGGTGTTCGGCCGGCCGCTGAACCTCTATTGGGATGGTCGCCACACCGTGGATGTGTTGCAGCTGGCGTTGCAGTCGGTGGCATGGTGGCAGGTCGCGGCCACGCTCGTGCTGGTGCTGCTGTGTCTGTACGCGGTGCATCGGCTCGCCCGCCTGGCGGTGGCCACGCTGGCCGAGTGCCTGGCGTGGCGTGCGCCGCGGCCGGCCTTGCTGCTGGCCGGGCTGGCGCTGACGCTCAGCTTCGTCTCGTACCGACCCGCCGGCCCTGACACCCGCTGGTTTTTTTCGCTGCCACTCAGCCCGGCGCTCGCGCGCCAGGTGGCGCTGCTGCCGGCGGCGCTCTGGCCGGCGACCAGTGACGCCGTGCTGTCACCCAGCCCGGCGTTCAGTGGCAACCTGACCCGCTTGCAGGGCGCCGACGTGTTGCTGCTGTTCGCCGAGTCGTATGGCATGACGAGCTTCGACGACCCGGCCAAAGCGAGCGCGCTGCAAGCTGCACGCGAGCAGTTCGCACAGGCGATTCGTGCGAGCGGGCGCAGTGTGGTGTCGGCGCGCGTGGGGTCGCCCACGTTCGGTGGCGCGTCCTGGCTGGCCCATGCCGGCCTGCTGTCGGGGGTCGACACCCGCGACCCGCATCACAACGACCTGTTGCTCAGGAGCGAGCGGCCGACGTTGGTTGGTCACTTCGCCCGCCATGGCTACCGCACGGTGGGCTGGATGCCGGGCCTGCAGCGGCCGTGGCCCGAGGGCAGTTTCTACGGCTTCGACCGCATCGCCGACGTGAGCGGCATCGGCTATGCGGGGCCGGCCTTTGGTTACTGGCGCGTGCCCGACCAGGCGGCGATGGCCCTGCTGCATGCCCAGGAGCTGGAGCGCCCGTTGGCCGAGCGGGCACCGCGTTTCATCGTCTTCCCCACGCTCAACACCCATGCGCCGTTTCGCCCGCTGCCGCCCTATCTCGCAGGCGGCTCGCGTGCCGCACAGGCCGACGCCTACACGCCGGGGCAACACGCGGCGGCCCTCGCGGCCGAGGTCTCGTGGAGCCAGGTCGCCACGCCCTACCTCGACTCGCTGCGCTACCAGTTCGCGTGGCTCGGCGGCTACCTGTCGCAGCGGGCGCCCAGCAAGCTGGTGCTCATCGTCGTCGGCGACCACCAGCCGTTTGCCGCCGTGTCCGGCCCCAACGCCAGCTGGGACGTGCCGGTGCATGTGATCTGCGACGACCCCGCACTGCTGCAGCGTTTCATCGAGCGCGGTTTCACGCCGGGCCTGCAACCGCCCGCGGCTTCACTAGGCCCGATGCGTGGGCTCACGCCCTTGTTGCTGGAGGTGTTCGACGACCCCGGTGCTGTTGGCCCCCAGGTGCGCTCGGAGCCGCACCGCCCAGGCCCGGGTTAGACGGTGGCAGGCCGGGGTGGCGCCTTTTTGCGTTGCAGCGCCCACAGCCAGACGAGCGCCGCCGCCAACAGGGCCAGCGGCAGCAGGCTGCCCCAGTTCATCCAGGCCCAGCCGCCGGTGGTGACCAGGGCACCCGAGCTGAAGGCGGTGAGCGTCATCGTGAGGTAGACCCAGAAGTCCATCGCCGCCTGCGCGGTGGTGCGCTCTTCGGGCCGGTAGGCCTGGGTGAACAAGGTGGTGCCGCCGATGTAGAGGAAGTTCCAGCCCACGCCCAGCAGCAAGAGCGCGCTGGTGAAGTGCATCAGGTCGATGCCGTGCAAGGCGATGGCGACACAGGCGACGTTGAGCAACAGGCCGATGAACAGAATCGGCATCACGCCAAAACGCTTGATCAGGCTGCCGGTGAAAAAGCTCGGCACGAACATGCCCAGCACGTGCCACTCGAGCACCCACGCGGCGGCAGAGAAGGGGTGCTGGCACTGCGCCATGGCGATCGGCGTGGCCGTCATCAAGAGGCTCATCACGCCATAGCCCAGCGCGCAGGCGGCGACCGACACGATGAACACCGGCTGGCGGGCGATCTCTCGCAGGGGTCGGCCGGGCTTCTCGGGGGTCGGCAAGGGCAGCGGCGGGAAGGGGATGAACGAGATCACCAGCAAGGCCAGCAGGGCCACCCCCACCAGGGCCACATACGCGCCGGCAAAGGGCGCGGGCAACACGTCACGCGTGCCGTTGGCCAGCTGCGGGCCCACCACGGCCCCGAGGATGCCGCCCGCCAGCACCCACGAGATCGCCCGCTCCTTGAAGGCGGGTGCCACCAACTCGGTGGCCGCAAAGCGGTACAGGCCGGCGTTGGCGTTGTAGTAGCCCGCGACCACGGTGGCCGCCACCAGCAGCCAGAAGTTGTGCTGGATCGCGGCCCAGGCGCACACCGTCGTCGTCATCATGGCCACCACCAGCCCCGCCTGGAAGCTGCGCTTGCGGCCCCAGGCGCGCTGGTGGCGTGCGACCAGGCCGGTGAAGAGCGCGCCACCAGCCACATAACCCATCACCGGCAGGGTGGCCATCCAGAGCGTGGGCGCGAGCTGCAGCCCCACCAGACCGTTGATGGCGATGAAGGTGACGTTGTTGATCAGGAAGAAGCCCTGGCACAGGGTCAACCACAGCAGCGGTGCGTTCATGGGTCAGCGAGGGTGGTCGTCAGAGTGATGACAGGGCCAGGTGCGCCAGCACGGCCAGCGGCGCGGTGTCGGCGCGCAGCACACGGGGGCCCAGGCTCAGCGGCGCAAAGCCGGCGGCTTCGGCGAGGGCCACTTCGCTGTCGGTGAGGCCGCCTTCGGGGCCGCTCAAGAACACGGCCGGCCCTGTGATCGGTGCGAGCGTGCGGGTGGCGCGCGGGCTGAGCACACAGCGCTGTTCACCTTGTGGCGCGGGCCGCTCGCGCAGCCATTCGGCCAGCGTGCGCACCGGTGCGAGGCTGGGCACCCGGGTGCGCCCGCTTTGTTCGCAGGCGGCCACCGCCACCCCCTGCCAATGCGCCAGCCGGCGCTCGGCGCGCTCGCCACTCAGGCGCAACACCGAGCGCTCGGTGAGCAGCGGCTGGATCGCGCTGGCGCCGAGCTCGGTGGCTTTTTCGACCAGCGCGTCCATGCGCTCGTTGGCCGGCATGCCGATCGCCAGGGTGATGGGGTGCGGCAGCTCGCGGTCGACCGGGTCGTGCTGCTGCACTTGCACCTGCACCTCGCTTCGCCCCATCTGCGCAACGGTGGCCCGCCACTCGCCGCCCTGGCCGTTGAACAGCGTGATCTCCGCACCGGGCTGCAGGCGCAGCACCTGCACATGGCGCGCCGGGCCGGGCGGCAGCGTGATGAGGGTGTCGGCGTGAAGCGGCTGTTCGATGTACAGGCGGGCGGGCATGCGGCGAGTGTGCCTCAGCTAGAGTCGCGAACAGGGAGCCTCGACATGACCACCGACATCGAACGCCTCAACGAAGCCAACGCCGGTCACGACGATGACCCCCAGGGTGCGGCGGCCTTGTTGCGCCAGATCGATGTGGCGCAGTTGCCGCCTGAACGGTGGCCCAACTACGCCTTCTTGCTCAACCATGTGCTGGGTGAAAAGCTCTCGGCGTGGCACGAGGCGCTGGCCGGGCAAGAGAGGGTCATCGCTGCCGCGCAACCCACGCCGGCGCTGGTGCTGTGGCGCCAACTCGGAAGTGCAGCCCTTGTCGTCAACGCGGCCGAGCCGCTGGCACAGGCGGTGAGCGGGCTAGTGGCGGCCGGGGGCACTGCTGCGTCGCGGGCCCACGAACTGCTCGCGCTGGGTGCCGCGATGTACCTCGCGCCGTCGCAAGCCGCCACAGATGCGGGGCAGACCGCGTTGCGAGCGCTGGCCCCGGTGATGTACAGCGCCTGGCCCACCGGCACCGCGCTCGACGCGCAAGCCGCCGCCTGCACCAACAACCTTGCCAGTGGCCTGCTGGAGCGCGACGACGCCGATCTGCGCAACGGCGCTGTGCGTGCCGCGATCGCCACCGGCGCCGAGCTGGCCGAGCGCTTGTGGCGGCAGGCGGGCACCTGGGTCCACCAGGAGCGTGCGCTCTACCTGCGCGCACTGGCCTGCACCGTGCTCGGCGAGCCCCATCTGGCGCGTCGCCATGCGATCGACGGCCTGGCCCTGCTCGACGCGCACGACAGCACACAGAGTGAAAACGTCGACCGCGCTTTCCTCGAGCTCGAACGCTGGAATGCCTGCATCTGGCTGGGCCTGGAGGCCGAAGCCGAGGGCGCCTTGGCGCGCGCGCAGGCGCTGGCCACTGGCTTCAACGAGGCCGGTTTGACGCAGTGGTTTGAAACGCGCCGCCGGCGCCTGCCGGGCTTTCGCCGCTAGGCGAGATGTGGCTGCTGTTCAGCTGCCGAACAAGGTGCGCCGGGCCTTTTCGGCCGCAGGCAAGCCCTTGCGGTCGCGGATTTGCTCGATCACGCGGTCGGCGACATCGCGCAGCTCTTCGATGCTGCTGGCCTTTTCGACGGCCAGGGTCAGGGTGAAGCCGCGCAAGCCGAGCTCGCTGGAGATCATCTGGGTGAGTGCGGCAGTGAACTTCGGGTAGTCGAGAGGGGCGATGTCGGCCGGTTCGGTTTCGGCGAACGCAGCTGCCTTTTCACCACTGGGGCGGCTCGACGAGCCGGCCACAGGAGCGATCAGGTTCAGGGATTCGAGCAACTTGAAGTCTTCGGGCTTCACGCCAACCACGTTGGCCAGCAGCATCTCTTCGGTCTTGACGCCGTCGATGAGCAGCAGCAGATTGCGCTGAGAGCGCTCCTTCACGAGGGCGCGGGTCTGCATCTCTGCCCTTCCCTCATCTGTCTTGGACCAAATCACGGACGACCTCCGGCGAAAAGCCTCATCACACATGCCAAGTGTGCGCGGATATCGCCCACCGGAGGTGGCTATTCGGGGCGCCTGGGCGGCACCGATGCGCATTAGAACCGGCGGCGAGTGAAATATTCGTCAAATCCTGGCGCCTGGCAAGTGATCGCCGCGCGCCAGGGTGCCTGCCTGCGTGATCAGGCCTTGTCGCGCAACTCGCGTCGCAGGATCTTGCCCACCGGCGTCTTGGGCAGCTCATTGCGGAACTCCACCACCTTGGGGCGCTTGTAGCCCGTCATGTTGGCTTCGCAATAGCTGCGCACATCGGCTTCGGTGACGGCAGGGTTGCTGCGCACGATCACCAGCTTGACGGCCTCGCCGGCCTTGGCGTCGGGCACGCCCACGGCGGCGCATTCCAGGATGCCGGGCATCTGCGTGACCACGTCTTCCACCTCGTTGGGGTAGACGTTGAAGCCGCTCACCAGGATCATGTCTTTCTTGCGGTCGACGATCTTGAAGTAGCCGCGGGCATCGACCGTGCCGATGTCGCCGGTGCGGAAGAAGCCGTCGGCCGTCATGACCTTGGCGGTTTCGTCCGGGCGCTGCCAATAGCCGGCCATCACCTGCGGGCCGCGGATGGCGATTTCGCCCGGCGTGCCCTGGGGCACTTCCTTGCCGTCGTCATCGAGCAGCATCACCTCGGTGTTGGGCAGGGGCAGGCCGATGGTGCCGGTGAAGGCATCACTGTCGGTCGGGTTGCAGGTGGCCGAGGGCGATGTCTCCGACAGGCCATAGCCTTCGCAGATCGGGCAGCCGGTCTTCTCGAGCCACAGCTTGGCCGTGGCCTGCTGTACCGCCATGCCGCCGCCGACCGAGATCTTCAGGTGGCTCCAGTCGACGGTGTTGAAGTCGGGGTGGTTGGCCATCGCGTTGAACAGCGTGTTCACCGCCGGCAGGCTGTGCACCCGCTCGCGCGACAGCTCCTTCAGCACGGCCGGAATGTCCCGCGGGTTGGGGATCAGGATGTTGCAGCCGCCGGTGCGCATCGACAGCATCATGTTCGAGGTGAAACCGAAGATGTGATACAGCGGCAGCGCGCACACCGTGACCGGCTGCTCGCCGACGGGGATCTTCTTCAGCGCCGGCTGGTACCAGGCTTCGCATTGCAGCGTGTTGGCCACCAGGTTGCGGTGCAAGAGCACGGCGCCCTTGCTCACGCCGGTGGTGCCGCCGGTGTACTGCAGCACGGCGATGTCGGTCGGTTTGAGGTCGGGCGCGCGGTAGGCCGCCTTGCGGCCCGCGGCCACGGCGTCGTTGAAGCGCACCACGCCGGGCAGCGTGAAGGCCGGCACCATCTTCTTCACGTTGCGCACGACGTAGTTGACGATCATGCCCTTGGGGAAACCGAGCAGGTCGCCCATGGCGGCGAGGATGACCTTCTTGGTCGGCACGGCGGCATAACAGGCCTGCAGGACGGACGCAAAGTTCTCGATGATGACGATGGCCTTGGCGCCCGAGTCCTTGAGCTGGTGCTCCA
>NZ_JADMJX010000049.1:6164-17401 GCF_018780185.1 Rhizobacter sp. | reverse complement strand
TTCAGGTACTAGCGGGTAACTCCGTGGAGGTTCGAGTCCTCTCCTGGGCACCAAGATAGAGATAAAAAGACAAAAGGCCTGCACGCAAGTGCGGGCCTTTTTGCTTGGGTGGATGGGAATGAAAGATGGGGAATGCGAGTTCGTTCAACACGATTCGCATTATTTGTACGTTTGCCGTCAAATCGCAAACTTCTTTGCCAAACCGTCGGGCCGCAGCTCGTCGTACTCTTCAAACGGCTGGTGAATCCAGGGGCTCGTCGGCAGCAGCTCGACGTAGTAATCGGGCGTATAGCTCGACACACCTTTGGTCCAGATCACGGCCGAGCGCAGCTCGCTGATGGCCGGCATGCTGCGCAGGCGCTCCACCACCGCGCGCAGCGTCACGCCCGAATCGGCCAGGTCGTCGACCAGCAGCACACGCCCGGCGAGTTCGCCCTTGGGCAGGGTGATGTACTTGGCCATGTCGAGCCGCCCCTGGATCGTGCCGGCTTCGGCGCGGTAGGAGCTGGTCGACATGATGCCCAGCGGCTTGTCGAACACGCGCGACAACACGTCGCCCGGGCGCATACCGCCACGCGCCAGGCAGAGAATCTGATCGAACTGCCACCCCGACGCGTCGATCTTGAGCGCCAGGCGCTCGATCAACAGGTGGTACTCGTCCCATGAGACGTAGAGGTGTTTGCCGTCGTCGGTCAGCATGTCGGGTTCCTGTGCTCAGGCTTGATAAGGGTGGCGCAGCAGAATCGTGTGATCGCGATCCGGCCCGGTGGAAACCATGTCGATCGGCGCACCGATGAACTCCTGCACACGTTCCAGGTACTTGCGTGCGTTCAACGGCAGCTTGTCCCACTCGGTGATGCCGGCGGTCTTTTCTGCCCAGCCCGGGAAGGTGTCGTAGATCGGCACGCAGGCTTCGATGTCGTCTGCGTCCAGCGGCAAGATATCGATGCGCTTGCCATTGAGTTCGTAGCCCACGCACACCTTGATCTCGGGCAGGCCGTCGAGCACGTCGAGCTTGGTGATGCACAGGCCCGAGATGCCGTTGATGATGATCGAGCGCTTCAGCAAGGCTGCATCCAGCCAGCCGCAGCGGCGCGGCCTACCAGTGACGGTGCCACGCTCCTGCCCCACCGTCGACAGGTGGTGACCCACCGTGCCTGGGGTGTCCATGTCAAGCTCGGTCGGGAACGGGCCACTGCCCACCCGTGTGGTGTAGGCCTTGGTGATGCCCAGGATGTAATGCAGCAGATCCGGCCCGACACCAGCACCCGCCGAGGCATTGCCCGCCACGCAGTTGCTGGAGGTCACGTACGGGTAGGTGCCGTGGTCGATGTCGAGCAAGGTGCCTTGCGCGCCTTCGAACAGGATGTTGGCACCCTGCTTGTGCGCCGTGTAAAGCGTGTAGCCCACATCGGCCAGCATCGGCTTGAGTTGCTCTGCGACTTTCATCGCGTGATCGAAGATCGGCTGGAATTCCAGCGGCTTCGACTTGAGGTAGCCGCTCAACGCAAAGTTGTGCAGCTCCAGCAACTCGCGCAGCTTCTTCGCAAAACGATCCGGGTGCTTGAGGTCTTGCACGCGCATCGCACGGCGTGCCACCTTGTCTTCGTAGGCCGGGCCGATGCCCTTGCCGGTGGTGCCGATCTTGCCGGCGCCACTGGTCTCGCGCAGCGCCTCGCGCGCCTTGTCGACCTCCACGTGGAAAGGCAGGATCAGCGGGCACGACTCGCTGATGAACAGACGCGAGCGCACTTCCAGGCCGATCGCCTCCAGCCGCTCGATCTCGCTCAGCAGATGGCTCGGGTCGACCACCACACCGTTGCCGATGTAGCACTTCACGCCATCGCGCATGATGCCCGAGGGGATCAGCTGCAGGGCCGTCTTCACACCCTTGATGACCAGCGTGTGGCCGGCGTTGTGGCCACCCTGGAAACGCACCACCGCCTGGGCGTGATCGGTCAGCCAGTCGACGACCTTGCCCTTGCCTTCGTCACCCCACTGGGTGCCCACCACGACCACGTTGTGGCCGCTGCGCATCTGTTGCATTGCTGAAAATCCGTTGCTTTGAAAATTGAAGAAGGCGGCTTCAGAGCGCCCGCACGAGCCATTGGCCGTTCACCGATGCCAGCTCGCGATCGCAGGCGAACTCTTCGCCCTCGTGTTCATGCCCCGGCAGGATGCACACCACCGACTCACCTTGCTCACGCAGGCGACGAATGGCGGCACGCAGGCCCGTGTCTTCGCCCCAGGGGGCGCGGATCGCCGGGCGCATGACGCGAGGCGGCGTGAGCAACACGAGTTGCTTCAGATCCATGCTGAAGCCAGCGGCCGGACGGTTGCGCCCGAACACAGCGCCGACTTCGTCATAGCGGCCACCACGAACAAGCGCATCGCTGGAGCCTGCCGCATAAATGGCAAAGCGTGCGCCGCTGTAGTAGGCGTAGCCGCTCAGATCGGCCAGATCGAACCCGACACGCACATCCGGGTAGGCCAGCCGCAGGTGCTGGGCAAGCCAGGCCAGATCGTCGAGCGCGGCCTTGATCAGCGGGTGAGCCGGCAAGGCGCTGCGAGCGGCCTGCAAGACATCTTCGCCGCCATAAAGGCGCAGCAAGGCGCGCAGGCCCTGCTGAGTGGGCGCAGGAAACTGAGACGACAGCGCATCCATCGCAGCCTGGTCCTTGGCGGCGAGCGCTGCGTAGAGCTGCGCGAGCGTCGCCGTGTCGACGGCCACGCCCGACAGCAGGCCACGCACGATGCGCGCATCGCCCATGTCGAGCGTCAGCGAGCTCACACCCGCGCGCTGCAGCGCGTCGAGCGCGAGTTCCTGCACTTCGAGGTCGGCTTCAAGGCCGGCATGGCCGTAAATCTCGGCGCCGAACTGCAGGGGCTCGCGTGTGCCGTGCAAACCATCGGGGCGTGTGTGCAGCACCGGGCCGCAGTAACACAAACGCGTCACGCCGGTTCTGTTGAGCAGGTGGGCGTCGATACGGGCCACTTGCGAGGTGGTATCGGCGCGCACACCCAGGGTGCGGCCACTGAGCTGATCAACGAGCTTGAAGGTCTTGAGATCGAGCTCGCGGCCAGTGCCGGAAAGCAGCGACTCGATGTGCTCCAGCAAGGGAGGCATCACCAGTTCGAACCCGTAGCCCCGAGCCCCGTCAAGCAGGTCGCGACGGAGTTCCTCGATGCGCCTCGCCTGCGCAGGCAGGACGTCAGCGATGTGCTCGGGCAGCAGCCAAGCAGACGACATGTGAAATGACCGGGGGGATTAAAAAAGAGATTGTACCGGCCTGCGTCGGCGGCCGGCGGGGCTCTACGGCCAGAGCAGCAGCAAGGCCAGCAGCCCGGCGATCATGCTGCTCAGGCCGACAAACCGGATCTGCCCGTCGCTCAACTGGATGGCACGTTCGAACACCTTGCGCCAGGCGCCGGGGCTCAGGAACGGCAGCACGCCCTCGATGACGAGCATCAACGCCAGCGCGCCCCACAGGAACTCCATGATCGCGCCGCCGTGGGGTTACTTCTTGCTGCTGGCCGCGCCGCCGCCCTCTCCACGCATCGCCCTGAAGAATTCACTCGAGGGGTCGACCACGATCACATCAGAACGGCTCTGGAAGCTCGCGCGATATGCCTCCAGGCTGCGGTAGAACTTGGCGAACTGCGGGTCGCGGCCAAAGGCCTCGGCATACAAGGCGGAGGCCTTGGCGTCGCCGTCGCCCTTGATCTTCTGGGCGTCGCGGTAAGCGTCGGCGAGGATCACTTCGCGTTGACGTTCGGCATCGGCGCGGATCTTTTCGGCCTCGGCGAAACCCGTCGAGCGCAACTCGTTCGCCACGCGCTTGCGTTCGGATTCCATGCGGCCATAGACCGAGCCCGTGATGTTGGCAGAGAAGTCGACGCGCTTGATGCGCACGTCAATAATGTCGATGCCGAAGGCCTTGGCCTCGTCGGCCAACCGGGCGCGCACGCCCTGCATCACGTTTTCACGGTCGGTGGAGAGCATGGCTTGCACCGTGCGCTTGGTCACTTCTTCGTTGAAGGCCCCTTGCACGATGGGGCTCAGACGCGCCTCCACATTGCGCATGTCGGTGCCGTTGTTGCGAATGAACTGGCGCGGGTCGGTGACTCGCCACTTCACCAGCCAGTCGATCACCAGGCTTTTCTTCTCTGCCGTGAAGATCGGGCGGGTCTCGGGGCTGTCGAGCGTTTGCACACGGCGGTCGAGGAAGACCACGTTTTGCAGCGGCGGGGGTTGCTTGAACTTGAGGCCCGGTTCGGAAATGACTTCCTTGATCTCGCCCAGCGCGTAGATCACCGCAAATTGACGCTGATCGACGATGAACAGCGTGGAGTACACCAGCATCAGCACCAGGATGGCGCCGATCGCGATTGTTCCGATTCGATTCATGATTTTTGTGATCCCAATCTCAACGTGCGTCGCGGTCGCGGCTGCGCTGCCCGTCGCGCAAACGGTTGTCTGCATTGCCTGAGCCCACCGAGCTCGGCTCGGGCGCCGGAGTGACTGGTGCGGCACTGACTGCCGGCGCGGCAGCCGTTTGCTGGATCAGCTTGTCCAGCGGCAGGTACAACAGGTTGGAGTTGGCACGGCTGTCGACCATCACCTTGCTCACGCTGGAGTAGATCTGCTGCATGGTGTCGATGTAGATGCGGTCGCGCGTGACGCTCGGGGCCTTCTGGTATTCGGCCAGCACCCGGTTGAAACGCTGCGCATCACCCTCGGCACGTGCCACCACGCGAGCCTTGTAGGCCTCGGCTTCTTCGTTGAGACGCGCGGCGCTGCCTCGTGCTTTGGGGATCACGTCGTTGGCGTAGGCCTGGCCCTCGTTCTTGGCCTTTTCACGGTCGGCGCCCGCCCGGAAGGCGTCGTCGAAAGCGGCCTGCACCTGCTCAGGCGCCTGCACGCTGCCCACGTTGACGTTGACCACGAGGATGCCGGTGTTGAGGCGATCAAGTTGCACCTGCACCGACTTCATCAACTGGCTGGAGATCTCATCGCGCTGCTCGTACAGCACCGAGTCCATGTTGCTCTTGCCGACGATCTCGCGCACCGCCGACTCGGCGGCCTGGACCACGGCTTCGTCGGGGCTCTTGTTCTCGAACAGGTAGGCGCGTGCATCCTTCAGCCGGTACTGCACCGTGAAGCGGATGTCGACGATGTTCTCGTCTTTGGTCAGCATCGACGACTCACGCAAGCCGGTGGCCTGCGCCACCGTGTTGCGACCGACTTCGACCGAGCGCAGTTGCGTCACCGCCACCACCTCGTTGCCCTGGAAGGGGTACGGGAAGCGCCAGTTGAAACCGGCGTCGACCGTGTGGCTGTATTTACCGAACGATGTCACCACCGCCTGCTGGCCTTCTTGCACGATGAAGAAGCCACTGGCCGCCCAGATCGTCACCACCACACCCGCCACCAGGCTGATGCCGATGCCGGCGCTTTTCATGTCGGGCTGGAAGTTCGGGCCGCCGCCATTGCCGCCGCCACCCGTTCCATTGGGTCGCTGCCCGCCCTTGCCGCCGAAGAGGCCGCTGAGCTTGCGGTTGAAATCGCGCCACAGCTCGTCGAGGTCGGGAGGCCCGTCGCCGCGCCCACCCGTGTTCAGAACGATCTCGGGGTGGCTGGTCAGGCGGCGGCGCGCCGCCAGACCCAAGCCGCCGATCAAGGCCCACACGGCAGTTGCCACGTCGGATGCCCGCGCGGCAAAGCCAGCGGACTTGGGAGGGGTAACGCTCATGGTCATGGAGGTGTCAGAGTTGTCTTCTGTGCGCCGAATCGACAGTGTCATCGGGGGAGTCTTCCAGCGAGGCAGGAGGTGGGGCCATCTCGGCGGGGTTCAAGTCGGTCGGCCGGTTGTCGGTCACGGCGGCCGACAGAAGCCGCCGCAGCTCAGCCAGACCGGTGCCGTGCAATGCGCTAACAAAGACCCGTGGCACACGCACGCCGCCGTCCAGCTCCAGCACGTCGCTGGCCACCTGCGGGCGCTGCGATTCGGGCAGATTATCGAGCTTGTTGTAGACCAGGATTTGCGGAATGCCGTCGGCGCCGATGTCGCGCAGCACACGCTGCACTTCGGCCATCTGCTCGTCGAGCACCGGGCTCGCAGCGTCGACCACATGCAGCAGCAGATCGGCCTCGGCCGCCTCCTGCAAGGTGGCCTCGAAGGCTTCGACCAGCTTGTGCGGCAGGTCGCGGATGAAACCCACGGTGTCAGACAGCGACACCGAACGGCCCACATCTTCCAGGTAGAGCTGCCGGGTGGTGGTGTCGAGCGTGGCAAACAGCTGGTCGGCGGCGTAGGCACGCGACTTGACGAGCGCATTGAACAAGGTCGACTTGCCGGCGTTGGTGTAGCCCACCAGTGAAACGCGGAAGGTACCACTGCGCTCGCGCGACTTGCGCTGAGTGCCGCGCTGGCGCTTGACGCGCACGAGGCGCTCTTTCACCGTCTTGATGCGCTCGCCGATCATGCGGCGGTCGAGTTCGATCTGCGCCTCACCCGGGCCACCCCGGGTGCCAATGCCGCCGCGCTGGCGCTCCAGGTGGCTCCAGCGGCGCACCAGACGGGTCGACAGGTATTGCAGGCGAGCAAGCTCCACTTGCAGCTTGCCTTCATGGCTTTGCGCGCGAGCGGCAAAAATCTCCAGGATCAGCATCGTGCGGTCGGCCACGGCCACGCCGAGATGACGCTCCAGATTGCGCTGCTGCGCAGGAGACAAGGCTTGATCGAAGAGCACGGCCTCGGCCTGGTGACCCAGCACCAGGGCCTTGATTTCATCAGCCTTGCCCGAGCCCACAAACAACGCGGGGTCAGGGGCTTTTCGACGCGCGATGATGCGCGCCACCGGGTTGTCGCCCGCCGATTCGGCCAGCAAGGCCAACTCGTCGAGGCTGGCGTCGAAATGCGATCGCCCCCCGAAATCGACGCCAACCAGAATGGCACGGGGAATGTCTCCCGCCACAGGCGTGGCGGTGGGTGCCGCTGCAGTCAAGGTAGGTACCGCCTCGGCTGTTGCCGCTGTGGTTTCAGGTCTGCTCCGGCGCTTCGGCGGCGTGGAAGTTCACCGCACGGCCCGGCACCACGGTGGAGATCGCGTGCTTGTAGACCATCTGCGTCACGGTATTGCGAAGCAACACCACGTACTGGTCAAACGACTCGATGTGGCCTTGCAGTTTGATGCCGTTCACAAGGTAGATCGACACCGGAACGTGCTCCTTGCGAAGCAGGTTCAGAAACGGGTCTTGTAGAAGCTGCCCTTTATTGCTCACGATATGCTCCGTGATGGAAAGTGAATGAGGCTGGCACGTTAACACAGCACTGTGCGGCAGTGCGTCAAGTGCAGCCAATGGACTTAGTCTTTGTCGGCGAAGGGGTTCTTCGACGAGCGCATCTCGATGCGCAGGGGCGTGCCGACCAGCTTGAAGTGCTCGCGAAAGCGGGCTTCCAGGAAGCGTTTGTAGACGTCAGTCACGTGTTCCAGCGAGTTGCCGTGGATCACGATCACCGGCGGGTTCATGCCACCCTGGTGCGCATAACGCAGCTTGGGGCGGAAGGCCCCGGCGCGCTTGGGCGTCTGGAACTCCACCGCCTCTTGCAGCAAGCGCGTCAGCACTGGCGTGCTCATCTTGCGGGTGGCCGATGCATGCGCATCGGCAATCGCCTGCCACACCGGGCCCAGGCCCTGGCGCTTGAGGGCTGAAATGCGCAGCACGGCCGCAAACTTCAGGAAGGCCAGGCGCGCGGCGATCGAGCGCTCCAGCGTTTCGCGCTGGTAGTCGTCGATCGCGTCCCACTTGTTGATCGCGATGACGACGGCGCGCCCGCTCTCCAGGATGTAGCCGGCGATGTGGGCGTCTTGTTCGGTCACGCCCTGGGTGGCATCGAGCAACAGCAGCACCACGTCGGCGCTGGCGATCGCCTGCAGGGTCTTGACCACCGAAAACTTCTCGATGGCCTCGAAGACCTTGCCCTTGCGGCGCAGGCCAGCGGTGTCGATCAGCTCGAACTTCTGGCCGTGGCGCTCAAAGGGCACGGTGATGGCGTCACGCGTCGTGCCGGGCTGGTCATAGGCCACCAGACGCTCTTCGCCCAGCCAGGTGTTGATGAGGGTCGACTTGCCCACGTTCGGGCGGCCAGCCACCGCCAGGCGGATGGGGGCATCTTCCTGCGACTCTTCGGTCTTCTCGTCGGGCTCGAAGCCTTCGAGCACCGCGTCGAGCAGGCTGCGAATGCCTTGCCCGTGTGCCGACGAGATCGGGTGCGGCTCGCCCATGCCCAACTCGTACAGCTCGCCCAGCAGAGGCGAGTCGACCATGCCCTCGGCCTTGTTGGCAGCCAGGAACACCTTCTTGTTGACCGAGCGCAGGTAGCGCGCGATGTCGTGGTCTTGTGCCGACACACCCGTGCGGATGTCGACCACGAAGATCACCGCATCGGCTTCGGCCACGGCCTGGCGTGTCTGCTTGGCCATTTCCTTGACGATGCCGGTCGAGCTGTCGGGCTCGAAGCCACCGGTGTCGATGACGATGAACTCGCGGTCACCCAAGCGGCCGTCACCATAGTGGCGATCGCGGGTGAGGCCCGCGAAGTCGGCCACGATGGCATCGCGGCTCTTGGTCATGCGGTTGAACAGGGTGGACTTGCCCACGTTGGGGCGGCCGACCACCGCAATGACGGGTTTCATGAGGTTCCGTTTTGGTTTATTCGGGGCGGAAGGCAAACAGCCCACCGTCCCGTGTGACGACCAGCAGCGTCAGACCCGACGCCACCGGGGCCGTCTGGATCGGCGAGCCGTCGGTCGGCAGGCGCAGAACCGCCTCACCGGTGTCGCGCGCAAACCAGTGCACCATGCCTTCGACGTCGCCCAGCACAAAGGCCTTGCCCACGGCCAAGGGCGCGGTCAAGCCGCGGTACAGCAACTTCTCGACGGTCCAGGCAACCGTGCCGTCGCTGGCGCGCCAGGCAGTCAGGCGATCGCTTGCATCGACACCCGCGACCATCTGCGCATCGGCGCCCACGCCGTTCACGCCACCGGCGTTGCGCGTCCAGACCACGTTGCCCCGTTCGGCGTTCACGCAGGCCACGGCCGACTGGAAGGCCCGGGCGCAAATCACGTCGCCGTTGCGGGCGGCAGGCCCCACCAGGTCAGCCAGGCGCTCGATCTCGTTGGTGCCGCGCGGCGAGGCCAATGTGGCCTCCCAGCGCAGCGTGCCGCGCAAGGGGTCGAGCCCGGCCAGCTTGGTGCCCTGACCGGCCAGCAAGGTGTCTTTGAAGGGCGCGAGCACACCAGGACTGGCCAGCGTGAGGGCGTCGTTGGGGCGCTGGTAAGACCACAGCTTGCGACCGTCGAGCGCATCGAATGCATGCACGCTGCGATCCATGGCCAGCACGAAGACACGCTCCCCGGCCACCAGAGGCGCGGTGACCACGCGCGAGGCAAGCTGCTTGCGCCACAGTGGCTTGCCGCCGTCGAGCGTGACGAGTTCGTTGTCGCGTGTCACCACGCTGGCAAAGCGGCCGTCACTGCCCACACCGGCGCTGAGCTTGTCACCGATCTCGGTGCGCCACACCTGGCGTCCGGTGTCGGCTTGCAGGGCCATCACCGTGCCACCGTCATCGGCCACGGTGAAGACACCGCCGTTCACGGCCACGGCCAGCGGGAACTTCACGCTGCCCATGCTTTGCTTCCAGACCTCGCGACCGCTCACCTGCGGTGTCAGAGGCTCCAGCGGCGTCGGGTCAGGCTTTGGTGTGCCCGCGCAACCGGCCAGCACCAGCCCCAGCAGCGCCAACCCAGCCGAGCGGCGCAGAAGCTTCGCGCTCAAACTCATTTCCCTGCTCCGGCACTGGCGGCCGCCTTGGGTGCTTCGGCATCGGGCGCGGCGCCCAGCACGGAGAGCTTGGCCTCGACCACGCGGCGGTACTCGAGCGACTCGTCCAGGGCTTTCCAGGCCTGGGCATAGGCCGCCCTGGCTTCGTTGGTCTTGCCTTGGGCCAGCAGCACATCGCCTCGGCGGTCGGCCGCCAAGCCCGCAAACTCCTTGGCCGTGACGCCGTCGAGCTGCTTGAGCGCTTCGTCGTACTTCTTGTCATCGAGCAACAAGCCGGCCAGACGCAGACGGGCGAGCGCGCGGTATTCGGTTTCGGCCGCGTTGTCGGCGGCCCAGGCCAGGCTGGCGCGGGCTGCATCGCCCTGGCCCTTGTCGAACTGCAGCTTGGCGGCCAGCAAGGCGGCCTGCTGCGTGTAACCCGTACCGGGGAAACGCTCTTTCATGTCGGCAAAGACACGTGCGGTCTTGTCGACGTCGCCTGCCTGCGCGGCCTTGTCGAGCTCTTCATAGAGCGCGCCCGCCTTGACGGCCTGATCGCGCTTCCAGTTGGTCCAGGCCGTCCAGCCGGCAAAGCCAGCCAGCGCAAGGATCAGCGCCCAGGTGATGAGGTTGCCGTACTGCTTCCAGAAGGCTTTGAGCTGGTCGAGTTGTTCTTGTTCTTCGAGGTCGAGGTGCGTGGCCATGGCGTAAGAGCTTTCAGACGAATCGGGGATTATGCGTTGAGCAGTTCGGAGGCCCACTCGGCCGCCTGCGCCAGCGGCAGGCTGCGCTGGGCGATGTCAGGGTTGCGCAGCGACTTGACCGCCACTTCGCCACGCGCCAGCTCGTCGTCGCCGAAGATCAGCGCGTAGCGGGCACCGCTGGTGTCAGCGCGTTTGAACTGCGCCTTCATGCTGTGGCCACCGGCGTGCATCAGCACCGACACACCGGCCGCACGCAGCGCTTCGATGGTGGTCATGGCCTGAGGCAGCAACTTGGCGTTGGGCAAGATGGCGTAAGCCACCGGGCTGACCACGGGCACTTGCACGCCCGCTTCTTCAAGCAGCAAGAGCAGCCGCTCGATGCCCAGCCCCCAACCGACGGCTGGGGCGCTCTTGCCGCCCAATTGCTCGATCAGCGAGTCATAGCGGCCACCACCACACACCGTGCCTTGTGAGCCGAGGCGCTCGGTCACCCACTCGAACACGGTCAGGTTGTAGTAGTCCATGCCGCGCACGAGACGCGGGTTGATGCGGTATTCGAGGCCGGCCGCGTCGAGCACGTCGCGCACCGCTTGCAAGTGGGCGAGCGAGGCTTCGCCCAGGAAGTCCATCAACTTGGGCGCGGCTTCGACCACCGCCTGCATGGCCGGGTTCTTGGTGTCGAGAATGCGCAGCGGGTTGCTGTGCAG
>NZ_JADMJX010000049.1:0-6064 GCF_018780185.1 Rhizobacter sp. | reverse complement strand
TACATCTCCTTCTCGACGATGTCGGTCACCTCGCCCAGGCCACGCACGAAAAGCGCGGTGGGCTCGACGATGGGCGTGCGGATGTTGGCGTAGCCGTAGCGCGCCATCAGCGAGCGCAGCTTGTCTTCGAGCCACACCCAGCGCGCGGAGTCGGGCGGCAGGATGTCGTTCATGCCCTTCACGGCTTGCAGGGCGGCGCTGTTGTTGTTGTCAGCCATCGGAAGAAAAATGTGTGAACCCAAGGACGCCGTCAAACGGCGACGCGGTGTGAGCTGGAGGCGCCGTCCGGTCAGGCCGGCGCGGTCGAATGGGAGGCCGTGGCCGAGCCGTAGCGCTTTTCGATGTAGTTCTCGACCAGCGCCTGGAACTCCTCCGCAATGGCCGGGCCACGCAGCGTGAGCGCCTTTTCGCCGTCGATGAACACCGGCGCGGCCGGCGCCTCGCCATTGCCCGGCAGGCTGATGCCGATGTCGGCGTGCTTGCTTTCACCCGGGCCGTTGACGATGCAGCCCATCACCGCGACCTTCATCTTCTCAACACCCGGGTAACGCGCACGCCACACGGGCATCTGCGCACGCAGGTAGTCGTCGATCGACTTGGCCATCTCCTGGAAGGTGGTGCTGGTGGTGCGGCCACACCCGGGGCAGGCGGTGACGCTCGGGTTGAACGAACGCAAGCCCAGCGACTGCAGGATCTCGAGCGCCACAACCACCTCTTGGGTGCGCGCCTCGCCCGGCTGCGGCGTGAGCGAGACGCGGATCGTGTCGCCAATGCCCTCTTGCAGCAGCAGGGCCAGAGCCGCGGTGGAGGCCACCGTGCCTTTGGTGCCCATGCCGGCTTCGGTGAGGCCGAGGTGCAGCGCATAGTCGCAACGCTTGGCGAGCGCGCGGTACACCGACACCAGATCCTGCACGCCCGACATCTTGCAGGACAGCACGATCTGGTCCGCACTCAGGCCGACCTCTTCAGCGCGCTTCGCCGACTCGATCGCCGAGGTGATGATGGCGCGGTACATGATCTGCTGCGGCTCAAAGGGCTCGGCCAGCTTGGCGTTGTCGTCCATCATCTGGGCGAGCAGCTCCTGGTCGAGGCTGCCCCAGTTGACGCCGATGCGCACCACCTTGTTGTACTTGGCAGCCACCTCGACCATCTGGGCAAACTGGCGGTCGCGCTTGTCGCCCTTGCCCACGTTGCCGGGGTTGATGCGGTACTTGGACAAGGCCTCGGCACACGCGGGGAAGTCGCTCAACAAGCGGTGGCCGTTGTAGTGGAAGTCGCCGACCAGTGGCACGTCGATGCCCATGCGATCGAGCTGCTCGCGGATGTGCGGCACGGCTTCGGCCGCCTCGGGTGTGTTGACGGTGATGCGTACCAGCTCGGAGCCGGCGACCGCCAGCTCCTTGACCTGGATCGCGGTGCCGATCACGTCGACGGTGTCGGTGTTGGTCATCGACTGCACACGCACCGGGGCGTCACCGCCGAGGGTGACGATGCGCGAACCCCAGCGCACGCTCGCCTGGCGCGAGCGGCGCTTGGCCGGCACGGCCGGTTCGATGAAATCAGAAAGCGGTGTGTGTGCGAGGGTCATGGCAATCACTTGAGTTCGACCTTGGCCACGTTGTCGCGGGTGGGCGTCAAGAGCACAGGTTTTCCCCTGAACGACACCTGCGTGGCAGACGCGTTGCCGATTCTCACCCGCAGCGGCGATGCCCCGTCCAGGCCCACGGTTTCTCCGGGATGCAGCATGCGCGACAGCAAGGGCGAGCCACGCCCGTCGATCACCTCGACCCACGACTCGGCGCTGGTGCGCAGCAGCAATACGCCGGTGGCCGGTGCCGGGCTCGCCGCCACCTGCGATGCCTCTGGTGCGGGCGCCGATGCAGCGGCAGGAGCTGCTGCGGAGGCAGCCACTTCGGCCACGCCCGACGCGGTGAACGCCGGCGCCGAGGCCGGCTCGGTCACCACCGGCGCCGCGCTCAACACGGGAGGAAGCACGGGCTCGGTGACGACGCTGGGCTGTTGCGAGGAGAGTTCGTTGACCCAGCCCGCGGGCAGCAGGTACAGCGCCACGCTGGCCAACACCAGACACACCGCACCCCAAACGATCGGGCTCTTCAGGAACTGCAGGTCGCTGGGCACCCGCCGGCCGGGGCGGTCGCGATACGGGGCATTCAGGCCCAGGCCCATGTGCGCCAGGCTTTGCTCCACCGGCTGCGGCAACAAGGCCAGCACCGGGGCGGCATCGATCTTCAGCGAGCGGCAGACCGTCTGCGCCAGTGCCCGGGTGAACGTGGCCCCGGGGAGCTCGTCAAAACGGTCGCTCTCAAGCAGCTCCAGTTTGCGCGGGGCCACCTTGATCGAAGTGGCCAGCGCCGCGATGTGCAAGCCCTTGGCCAAACGGGCCTGCCTGAGCAGCCCACCCGCGGTCAGGGGCACCTGCTGCGGCTCACTCGGCGGCACGTCACTCATTGAACTGCCCCCGATCAAACGCGGCCGACTCACGCGATTGCGGGAACCGGTTGCGCAGCTGCAGGCCGTATTCATTCGCCGCCTGGCGGTTGCCGAGCTTCATCTCGATGCGGGCCGCCAGCCACAAGGTCTGCGCGTTCGACTGGTTGGCCACCGCGTTGACGCGGCGCATGTAGAAACGCGCCCGCTCCAACTCACCGCGCTTGAGCAGCACCTCTGACAGGTTCACGGCCGTGACCGGGTTCGCCGGGTCAAGCTCGTAGGCTCGCGTCAGTGTGCCTTCGGCTTCGATCCAGCGGCCGGCGCGAGCTTCGCAGACCCCGGTGGTCAACAGCGTACGCGCCGTGCCCGGGTACTGCGGAACGGCCAAGGCGCGGCGGAACATGGCCTCGGCTTCGTCGTACTTCTTCTGCTGGCACAGGTACCAGCCGTAGTTGTGCATGCTGTCGCCGTCGCTCGGGTTGATCTGCAGCGCGCGCTTGAAACTTTCTTGCGCCAGCACATCGTCGCCCAGGGCCGCGTAGATCAGACCGCGAAGGTTGTAGGCGTCGCCCAGATTGGGGTTGACCGCCAGTGCCTGTTTGACTTCATCGAGCGCGGTCGTCAGCTGCCCGCGGCTGTAATAGGCGGTCGCGAGCTCCATGCGCACCCGGGCGCGCTTGCTGGCGGCGGTCTCGTCGGAATCGGTGATGCGGTCACGGGTGTCACCGTTGGGCGGCGGCGGCAAGGCACAACCCGCCAGCACAGAGATGAACACCCAGCAAACGGCGGCGGCCCACGAGCGACTGCGTCCCAAGGTCATGAAGTTTTCTCCGGCGGGGTAGGTGCGGTGTCAGAGGTCTTGCGGTGAATCTGGATCGGGGCACGCGTCATGCGCTGGGTAACGTTGGTGCGGTCTTGCACCTCGCCAGCGAGTTGGCCACAGGCCGCTGCAATGTCGTCGCCGCGCGTCTTGCGCACGGTGGTGACAACGCCCGCGTCTTGCAGCACATGCGCAAACGCCATCACCCGCTCACGCGGCGAGCGGGTTAGGCCCGACTCGGGGAACGGGTTGAACGGGATCAGGTTGAACTTGCAGGGCACACGCTGGCTGATCTGCACCAGGGCCTGGGCGTGCTGGGGGGTGTCGTTCACACCGTCGAGCATGCAGTACTCGAAGGTGATGAAGTCGCGCGGCGCCTTGTCGAGGTAGCGCAGGCAGGCTTGCAGCAGTTCGTCGATGGGGTACTTGCGATTGAGCGGCACGAGGTCATCGCGCAAGGCATCGTCGGGCGCATGCAAGGAGACGGCAAGCGCCACCGGGCAGTCGTCTCGCAGGCGGTCGATCATCGGCACCACGCCCGAGGTCGACACCGTCACGCGGCGGCGTGACAGGCCGTAAGCATGGTCATCGAGCATCACGCGCAGCGCCGGCACCAGGGCCGAGTAGTTCTGCAGCGGCTCACCCATGCCCATCATCACCACGTTGCTGATGGCGCGTTCACCGGGGGCAAGTTTGAGACGCTGGCGGAGGTGGTGTTCGGCAAACCACAGCTGGGCGACGATCTCACCGGTCGTGAGGTTGCGACTGAACCCCTGGTGGCCGGTGGAGCAGAAACGGCAACCGACTGCACAACCGGCCTGCGACGAGATGCACAGCGTGCCGCGGTCAGACTCGGGAATGAACACGGTCTCGACCGCGTCCCCGTTGCCCACGTCGAACAGCCACTTGATGGTGCCGTCGGTGGAGGCTTGTTCGCTGAGGATGGCCAGCGGCTGCACCACAGCCACACCGGCAAGCTTGTCGCGCAGCGATTTGGCCAGGTCGGACATGGCCGAAAAGTCGGCCGCGCCTTTTTGATGAATCCAGCGGAACAACTGGGTGGCGCGAAAGCGCTTTTCACCCAATTGCTCGCAGAACGCGGCCAATCCGTCGAGGTCGTAATCGAGCAGGTTGGCCGGTGTCATGGGTGGGTTCCTTGCGCCTGGCGTCGGGGCAACGCCTGCGTGAGGCGCAAGGCTGGACGCCCGATGCCGGGATCTCAGCGGCTGAAAACGTTCATGCCAGGGAAGAAGAACGCCACTTCCTGGGCCGCCGTTTCCGGAGCGTCGGAGCCGTGCACGGCGTTGGCGTCGATGCTGTCGGCGAAGTCGGCGCGGATGGTGCCCTTCTCGGCCTTCTTCGGGTCGGTGGCGCCCATCAGGTCACGGTTCTTGGCAATGGCGCCTTCGCCTTCCAGCACCTGGATCATCACCGGGCCCGAGACCATGAAGTCGACCAGGTCCTTGAAGAACGGGCGTGCCTTGTGCACTGCGTAGAACTCTTCGGCTTCACGGCGCGAGAGGTGGGCCATGCGTGACGCCACGATCTTCAGGCCAGCGCCTTCAAAGCGGGCGTAGATCTGGCCGATCACATTCTTTGCGACCGCGTCGGGTTTGATGATGGAAAGGGTACGTTCGATCGCCATAATTTTTCTCCTGAATCAAGCACTTGGCAAAGCCTTGGATTCTAACGCTTGAAGGTGGGTTCCTTGGTGTCAACCCGGCACGTGGGTCTCAGCGGCCGCGACGGCCACCGCCGCCACCGAACCCGCCACCGCCACCGCCACCGCCACCACCGCCGCCAAAACCACCCCCGCCACCACTTCGGCCACCACCGCCACTACCGCCGCCACGACCACCACCTCGGCCGCCCTTGTTGCGGAAGGCATCGGCCCCGATGTAGCCCACCGAGGTCTGCAGAGGATCGGGTTCACGGGGGCCGCCGCCCTTCTTGCCACCACCGCCGCCTTGCGGGCGAGGCGGCGCGCTGCCACCGGCACCAAAACCGCCGCCGCCTCGGCCGAAACCGGCACCGCCGACCGGGCCACGCGACTTGCCCTGCACGAAGCGCTTGTCGAAGGTCTGTTCCAGCGGGTTGGGGATTTTGCTCGGGTCGAAGTCGAGGTCTTCGTCGTCGCGGTCGAAATCGTCGCGCGATGGCTCACGCGCCTGGGCCGGCACCGGGGTCGGGCCACCGGCCGGGCGCGGGCCTTGGCGCGGGCCGCGGTCGTTGCGCTGGTTGGGGTTGGGCCCCCGGTCGTTGCGCTGATTGCGCTGGTTGTTGCCACCGCGATCGTTGTTGTTGCGATCGTTGTTGCCACGCTCGCTGTTGGGGCGAGGCTCGCCACCCCCGCTGGCCAGGCGGCGGATCGCACGCACGTCGTTGTCGTCGAGGTCGACCCACACACCGCGCTTGAGGCCGCGTGGCAGCACCACGGTCCCGTAGCGGATGCGGATCAGGCGACTGACCGTCAGGCCCACGGCGTCAAAGAGCTTGCGCACTTCGCGGTTGCGGCCTTCGGTGATCACCACGCGGTACCAGTGGTTGGCGCCTTCGCCACCACCGTCTTCGATCGACTTGAAGCTGGCCTTCTGGCCTTCGACATCGACGCCGGCCAGCAGCTCGGCCTTGTCGGCCTCGCTCAGCTTGCCAAGCACACGCACAGCGTATTCACGCTCCACGCCAAAACGCGGGTGCATCAGCTGGTTGGCGAGTTCACCCGAGGTGGTGAACAGCAACAGGCCTTCGGTGTTGAGGTCGAGACGCCCGACCGACTGCCACTTGCCCTGCTGC